>NZ_JBKORJ010000068.1:0-57157 GCF_047314585.1 Shewanella sp. BJSY2023SW005 | reverse complement strand
CGCCCCGACAGTGCATCTTCACCACACAAAAATGCCCTTCTCACGCAACGGTTAATCACGTGGTAAAAGGGCGTACTTTCAGCATCTATCAACTGGCGACGGGCGGTGGTCATAACCAATCTCGACTGAGCTTTGATGGGTATTTCAAAGCCTAGTCAAGCCTGGGCGAAACATCAAAAAGATATAAAAGATATGGCTGTCCTATCTTTTCCTCTGAGTGGATTTTTCCACTGTTTCAAATTCTTACTCAAGTGTACTCCTATGAGTTATAACGCCCAAAAGCAGCGGCTGCTTTAGCTGTCCGCCTGACTTTTATTGTTAGCAGTTGACTGTTCTCGCTTGGCTTTCTGCTCTTCAAACCATCTCTGCTGATCTTCTCGTTCTTGCTTTCTGTCTTGAGATGAATATGTGTTTACATGAAGCCTTTTTGAGGATGACCGTGTCATTCCTTCGAACTGCTCTCTGAGCTTTTTGATGTCTCCCGAAATTTTATGGAGAGGATCACCTCCACCGATCTCTGAAACGCCATCAAACTCTTTAAAGTCAATGATTAACTCATCAGAGTATGAGTTTCCTTCAACATCCTCATAAGAGGTTGAAATTTTAAAATATGGGGAAAATACATCTTCACTATCGATTTTATTTTTCACATCATAAAAACTGAATAAGAAACTCTCAAATTTTTGATTAATACCAAGAGAGTGCAGGCCTTTTGACATGACATGCAACTTTAAAAACTCATCGACAATAGCGTCTTCAGTCGCTTTAATTTCGTTACCATTCCTATCATAAAATTTAAAACGAACATTTCTCGCTATACCTTTACCAAGATTGCTAACCTCAAGCATCATCAAATTGAATGATATTGGACTACTAAAGAATTTTATGGATACGTTAGGACGAATGCTCTGTACTCGTAGTTCGTTAACTTGCTCGATTTGTGCTTCTCGCAAGTACCACGTTTCTTTAGCAAGAACAAAAGTAAGTACTGCGATCGCTACTGTAGCTAATGCACTTATCCAAGAAGACAATGAATCTGCAGTTAAAATGTTTGCTAGCTGAATTTGGCTACCTGCAACAATTCCAAGAATAAATATCAAAGGTGTAGCTACAATTCCTAAAACAGCTAAAAGCGGAATTAGACTTCTCTCATTTTTACGTTTTGTCACTATTTCTCCTTCGACTGCTAACAGCTGTATAGCGCGCATGCGCGTTTTAGTCCTCGGAGGAGCGTAAACGCGCATCGCTATCTGTTTGTATTCGCTGGATATAATAGAGTTTAGTCCAAATATCCCTTGCAGCTAAACGCGCATGCGCGGTTTCTAAACCTATTATCTACCAGCTGTATTTTTTAACGTTATGAATTTGATGCTATTTTCTAAAATGTTACAGAAATAATGCGCAAAATTATCTACAAATTTCCGGCATTTTTCCTGGAACGGCAATAATACTGTATAAAAAATCAGTTCTGAGGTGCTTGTCATGAGCGCGCCAAGTCGTTCAAGGGCTCTACAATCCAGACCCAACAAAAAGCATTAAGTAAAGCCATGGCTACCGCACGGGTCCAAACTCTGTTTGTCCCTGCATTCCGCTTAATGCAGAAAAGTGTTGTTGCTTTCGGCCTTAAGCTTAAGAAAGTGCTAAAGCTAAGCGTTTGAATTGGTTATACAATACCCAGTACTGAATTTGAAAACAATTAGCCAAAGGTCAAGTTCTGACAAAGGCAACAAAACCCTGATTTGGTTTGTTTTTGAAGCAGAATTGACTGGATTGGAAACCCAAAGCGACACGACTTTAAGCCGCTGGCACAGCGGCTATCATAGCTTCCAGCTAAAAGTTCCTAAGTTGGTACTGGCCGAGTTTCCGGCCACTGTGTAGCCCATCACCTGCGGTGCGCCTTTTGCACAGGCGATCCTGTGACACGCTGCAAGTACGTCCTTGTAAGCTCTGCCTCGCCATCCCTGGCTCGGAAGGTCACAGTTCCACCTGTGCCTGGAAAATAGGTGTATGTCTGCAAACTCTTCAGATATTTCAAGCTACTCAGCGCTAACAGAGTTGTACCAATTCCCCCTCGGTGTCGCCGAAAGCCGTTGGCGCAAATAACGTGGCTGAGGCATGGATGCCGAAGCAGCGACAGTCGAATCAGGGATGAGCGTCTGAAGCGATAGTTATTTGCGCCATTAGGCCGAGGGGCTTTCGACACCGTGTGGGGCGGCAAGGGAGATCCAAGAGGGGATTGCTGTTGATCCCTTCTTGGTCGGGTGTGGGGCGAAGCTCCACGACTTTACGCCGCTGGCACAGCGGCTAGCATTGCTTTCAGCTCAAAACAGCCAAATAACATAGATTAAATTTCCAGCAACGGATGTCTCCCATTGCCTGCCGCAGGCTTATGCACAGGCGATCCTGTGATTCGGCGAGAGTTGCACAGCAACATGCTTTCGAGCGCGAGCCAGGGACGGTGAGCTGGCCGTTAAACAGGGAAGTTGTTGTGAATACGTCCATGTAGCCTCGACGAAAACATCTGACCTACAGGGACGTAGGAAATGCCGAATTTGTCTGGAACAAAATTCGTCCCTGTTTTCGACGGTCACAGTTCCGCCTGTGCCTGGAAATTAGGTGTATGTCTGCAGACACTTCAGATGTTCCAAGCTACTCAGCGCTAACAGAATTACACCGATTCCCCTTCGAAGCCGCCGCTAGGCTTTGTTTGCATATTGGCGTAGCCGAACCTGGTTTGGCGAATTGAAAACGAATTTTCCGAGGCAATGCCTGATAAGAACAAGCTATGCCTGATAAGAAAATGCCCTCCGATGGAGGAGGGCATTGATGAGTACAACCGGGCTCAAACGTTTCTCGGTTGCTCAGGTTTGTCTATATCCAAAGTCACTTCATAGGCCACATTGTTTTGGCTGACAGGCTTTACCGTCTCCACTTTGGGCTCGGCACTGGCCTTGGTATCCCGGGCGATTTGCAGCGCTTCATGGGTGAGCATGTTGTTGCCACTAAGCAGATCATTCAGGCCGCCCTTTTCGGCATCTACCAGCCCCAACTCTCTGAGCATGGCATCGACCACGGGCGCATTGGCACGGTAGTTGAGCGCTGCACTGGTCACTTGCTCGGCAATGCCGCCCTTGACACCGGCGCCATCGGAAGCTGTCCCCAATTGGCCGGTTACGCCGCTGCCATAGCCTTGAAGGATCTTGATGCCTTCGATGTTTTCCAGTGGTTTAACCGCATTGGCGACGATTTCCGGCAGAACTTTGAGGATCGCCAGTGAACGCTGCAGGGCAACTTGCTCGTCACGCAACACGTTCTCGGCTTCGTGCAGCGCCTGTTTACCGGCCGCTTCCACCGCATACACCTTCTCATCGGCCTCGGCCTTGAGCATCTTGGCATCGGCACTGGCGCGGGCTTCGGTCAGTATCGCTATGGATCTGTCTTCGGCGGCGCGTTTCTCGGCTTCAGCCTGAACTGTAACCCCAACGGCTTCCCGCTCTGCCTCTTTACGGGCGTCAATAACTTCAATCTCTTTGCGACGATTAGCCTCAGCCACCTGACGCACTGTGATTACCGCTTCCTCTTTTTCAACCTTGAGCTTTTCGGCCTCGGCGGCGCGGGCCCTGGCGGCAGATTCTTCTTCCGACTTGGCGGCAACCGCAATCTGTTTCTCCTGTTCAGAGACTTCGATATCTCGCAACTGTTGAATTCTGGCCTGCTCAATTTGCTTACGCTTTTCAATCTCGCGGGTTTCTATGTCTTTGGTCTTTTCAATTTCCGCCGACTCAATGGCGCGTTCCTTGGCGATTTCCGCCTCCCGCTCCTCACGCTGCTTTTGCTCTTTCTGCTTGATGATCTCGGCCTTTTGCTCGGCGCGCTTGAACTCCAGTGCCTGCTGCTGGATCAGACGTGCTTCCTCTTCAGCCTTTTCGATATTCAGCGACTCTTTTTCGGCTTCCAGGTTACGCAGCTCAATCTGGATCCGGTTATCCTGCTGAATGTCGTTGGTTTCTTTACGCTTTTCTTCGATGATCTTGGCAAGTCTGGCACGACCTTCGGCGTCGAAGGCGTTGTTCTCATTGAAGAACTCCAGCTCTGTCTGGTCAAAACCTGTCAGAGAAACCGACTCCAGTTCCAGACCATTTTTTTCAAGATCGTTGGCTACGTTGTTCTGCACCCGTTGTACAAAGTCGGCCCGCTGTTCGTGCATCTCTGTCATGTTCATTTCGGCTGCCACGGCGCGCAGCACGTCAACAAACTTGGATTCCATCAGCTTCTTGAGCTCTTCCACCCTATTGGTACGACCACCCAATGTCTGGGCCGCCATGGAAATACCTTCGGCATTGGGGGCCACCCTCAAGTAAAAGTCGGCCTTGACGTCCACCCGCATCCTGTCTTTGGTGATCAGGGCATCTTTTTGGGTCTTGCCCACCTCGATGCGCAGGGTGTTCATATTGACGTGAATAATTTCATGCAGTACCGGCAGGACAATGGCGCCGCCATCTTTGACTACCTTTTCACCACCGAACCCCGTGCGCACAAAGGCCATCTCTTTAGTGGCGCGGCAATAGAGCTTGGCAAAAATAAACCCTATCACCAACAGGCAGAGCACTACTGCGCCTGCGGTAAACAGCAACATACTGGTGCCGCTGGTATTTAAACCCGGGATGGTTTCCATTCCTGTTGTTTCCTTCTTTGGTTAGATTATTGTTCAAAACGGGTGGCAGACCACACGCGGCCGCTGCGTCTGAGCAGCACCACTTGCACCCCTGCCGGGAATTCGGTGTCTTCGTCTTCGGGCTCGACCAGAACATAGTGTTTCTGACGGTACTGATCCTGAACCACAGCCTCGCTGGGATTGCCCTTGATGGCACAGCCGAGTGTTACTGTGCCGACGCTGCCGCTGAGATCTTCGATTGAGACGGCGCTGGATTCATTTTTGGGAAGAATTCGGGCCAACTGCCCACCGAGGAAATGGCAGGCAATCGCCGCTAGCGGCAAGGCCAGCAGCAAAGAAAACACTTGCGGCAACAGAGCAGAGGTCAGCAGCCAGGAAAAATAGTTAAGCAGGTAGCCCGTAATACTGAAACATCCCAGCGCCAGCACAAACCAGATGAGCACAGGCAGCCTATCCAGGCAGAGCCAACCGGCCAGCGCTGTCAGTCCGCCCTGAGGCAGGTCAGTATCAAGATCGGCATCGGGAAGCCAGTCATCCATGGCGGCCATCAGGCTGATACCCGCGATTAATGTGAGTCCCTCTATCACTCCAAGCAGTGCCACTATCGCCAAGGCTACAGCATAGGGCAGATTGGACTGGGCCAGAAAAAAGTCCAGCACAGGATTCCTCCTTGTGGGCGACGACCGCTCCCGGTCGCCAACATTCCATATATGCCTGTTAAATTCAGGTAATTCTCGAGTTTACCTCCAGGCAAGCTTGGACTCCAATAGCTTTTATCTGCATTTGACGTCAGAAATCGGAAGCAGTTCACACTAAGGCTCAAATCCAGAAGGTTTGATACTGCCATCGCAACGCTTAAGGCTTAACCAGGCTTAGTTAACCTTAAGTCGCAAACTGCCGGCTCAATATCGGCAACAGGGAATAACCCAATTAGTGCCACACCTTTATTTTTTGTTACAAAACATTATGTTAATCAATCTACGCATGAGTAAAGCCTGCTGAAAACTGCTTGAGTATCGTCCCTTGGCTTGGTTAGCATAGGGGCAGTTATTCTTTGATGAATGCCAAACATTCCAGAGCACACCATGACAGCCAAAACCGAATATCAGCAACTTTGCCAGCACTTTCGTACCATCAGCCACTTTGAGCATTTCAGTGCCCTGGGGGACTGGGACCAAGCCACCATGATGCCCATGGGAGGCAGCGAGGTCCGCTCCGAGGCGATGGCCGAGTTGGCATTACACATTCACAGTTTAAAAACCTCGCCCCGGCTTGCCGAATGGCTGGATAGCGCCGAAGCCAAGGCCGCCGAACTCAGTATCGAGCAGCAAGCCAACCTCAGAGAGATGCGCTGGCACTATGCCCAAGCTATAGCCGTACCGGGGGACTTGGTGCAGGCCAAGACGCTGGCGGGTTATCGCTGTGAAAACCAATGGCGCGAACAGCGACATAACAACGATTGGCAAGGGTTTCGCCCCAATCTTGAAGCGGTAATCGCCTTGGTGCGAGAGGAAGCCCAGGCTCGCTCGGCGCACACTGGCAAGGCCGGTTACGATGCCCTGCTGGACAGATTTGAACCCGGCATGACATGTGAGCGGCTGGAGACCACGCTTGGGGCAGTGCGGGACTGGTTGCCCGAGCTTATCCAAAAAGTGAAGCACAAGCAGCTGCACCAGAGTTACAAGAGCAGCGCCGGCGACTACCCGATAGCAGACCAAAAGCTGCTGGGACGGGAGGTAATGCAATACCTGGGATTTGATTTCAACCAAGGACGTTTGGATGTCAGCTCGCACCCATTTTGCGGTGGCGTGCCCGGTGATATCCGCCTCACCAGTCGCTACACGGAAGATGACTTTATCGCTGCCCTCACCTCCACTATTCACGAAACGGGTCATGCCCGTTACGAGCAGGCGCTGCCAAAGGATTGGCGAGGACAACCCGCCGGAATGTCTCGCTCCATGGGGATCCACGAGAGTCAGAGCCTGTTTTTTGAGATGCAACTCGGCGGCAGCCGCGCCTTTATCAGCAAGCTCTATCCGAGAATTCGCCGACATCTCGACTGCCCGGTATCGGCCCATGAACTGGTCGACAAAATCACCCGGGTCAAGCCGGGTCTTATCCGGGTCGATGCCGATGAAGTCACCTATCCGGCGCACATACTGCTGCGATTTGAAGCCGAGCAGGCCTTTATCGACGGCAGCCTGGAAGTGAAAGACCTACCCGATTTCTGGGATCAAAAGATGCAGCAATATCTGGGGCTGAGTACTGCCGGCAATTATAAAGATGGCTGCATGCAGGATATTCACTGGACCTTGGGCGAACTGGGATATTTCCCCAGCTATACCTTGGGCGCCATGTATGCCGCCCAGCTGAGATTTGCCATGGAAGCCGAGTTGGGCCCCATTGAAGCCCTGCTGAGCCAGGATAAGCTGGGGCAGATTTGCGACTGGCTGGATGAAAAGATCTGGTCCAAGGGGTGCCTGCTGGAAACCGATGAACTGATCCGCAGCGCCACAGGGCAGAGTCTGGATCCCAACTTCCTGCAGCGCCATCTGCAGCAGCGCTATCTGGATTAATTTATCTGCAAAAATGGTATAATGGCGCGTTTCTACGAAGTAACTGAAAAGAGAAAGTGAATTCAGATGTTGATACGCGCCATTAGCCAGGATGACTGGCAAGCCATAGGCGAAATTCAAGCAGAGTGCTACCACGCTCTGGCCCCCGAACCTTTACATGTGCTCAAGAGCAAGTGGCAGGCATCACCGCAAACCTGCTATGTCCTTGAAAAGAGTGACCAGGTGGTAGGCTATTGTCTGGCTCATCCCTGGACCGAAGACACCCCTCCGCCACTGTACAAGGCGATTACCACACTGCCCAAGGCCGACACCCTTTATCTGCATGATATTGCCATCAGCAACAGAGCTCAGGGATTCGGCGCCGGACGCAAACTGTTTGATACCCTCAAGCTTCAGGCGGAAAAACTGCGCCTGGGTTCCTTGTCACTGGTTGCAGTACAGGGCGCCTGTGGTTACTGGGAAAAGCTCGGCTTTAACCACAAGCGTATCGAAAAATCGCTGGCCACCTATACAGATGACGCCAGTTATATGGTCTATCCGGTAGCCCGCTGACAGATGCAACCCACACTCATCACCATAGGCTTGTTGTGCCTGAGCAATATCTTTATGACCTTTGCCTGGTACGGCCACCTCAAGTCCCTTTCAGGTAAACCCTGGATCATTGCCGCTTTGGTCAGTTGGGGCATAGCCCTGTTCGAATATCTTTTGCAGGTACCGGCCAACCGTATTGGTTATAGTGTGATGAATGTGGGCCAGCTCAAGATACTTCAGGAAGTCATCACCCTAAGTCTGTTTGTTCCTTTTTCATTCTATTACCTAAAGGAACCACTGAAACTGGACTATCTTTGGGCCGGGTTGTGTATGCTCGGCGCCGTTTATTTTATATTTCGCAGTAAGTTCGCTTGAGCCCACTGCTTTAATGAGGACACAAGATGGCACGTCAGGTCGCCTATGAATACAAAGGGGTCGCGAAAGTGATCAACTTTGCCTATGACAAATACCACGACATGTACGAGGCTGTTGCCGCCGCCGAGGGAATAGATCTCAGCCGTTTTCTGGCGATGGAGCAGCAAGTCGCCATGACAGCCAAAGGCGGTGGCGCCCTGAAGAGCTATCGCACCAGTGAATTCGCCCGTATGGGGTTTCGTCATATCCACTTTGTCAAAGAAGAAGAGCAGGGTTAATACCTGCCCAAAAGAGGGTTAAGCCATGATAAATCCAGAGCACGCCAATTTTCCCCGAGCCGGCTTTTTCAAGCGCCTCGGTGCCGCCGTCTATGATCTGCTGCTGGCGGTAGCCGTCTACATGTTTGCCGGTGCCATAGGGTTTGGGATCTTTACCGGCCTGACCGCCTCCGGCCTTATTCCCATGGGAAACTATGAACATGTTTCGGATCTGCTCAATGGCAACAGCCTCTATCACGGCCTCTATCAGCTGTGGCTGGCCTGCTGTGTGGCCGGTTTCTACGCCCTGTTCTGGTCCAAGGGCGGCCAGACTCTGGGCATGCGCGCCTGGCGCCTCAAGGTGCAGCATCCCAACGGCCAAAACCTGAGTTTTATTACCGCGCTGGCACGGGTAGTTTGGTCCTTGTTGGGGATAGGCAACCTGTGGATCCTGTTCAATGGTGACAAACTGGCACTGCAGGACAGCATGACCCGCTCAGAAGTGGTGCTTCTCAGTAAAGAAGCCAACTCACTGCGTAACTGGCACGGAGCCTGAAGTACACGGATAGTGGTAGCATTAAAAATAGAGCTTTTTAGATACTAATACGCAAACCACAGCAAAAAGCCCTGTCAGTGACAGGGCTTTTTCATAACGTTAATCAACAAGGGAGGCTTTAAACCCGCAGCGGCTTTACTCTCAAGCCTTCAATCCTCAGCGTCCTCAGCGGCGGATATAGTAGATAGCCGCGCCGGTAAACAGCACACTCGGCATCATGGCGCCCATCAAGGCCGGCAGCTCATAGACTATGCTCATGGGGCCGAAGATCTCATTACAGATATAGAAGGTAAAGCCGGCTATCACCCCGAGTAACACCCTGGCCCCCATGGTGACGGTTCGCAGTGGCCCGAACACAAAAGAGAGCGCCACCAGCATCATCACAGCCACTGTGATGGGCTGCATCACCTTACGCCACAGTGCCAACTCATAGCGACTGGCATCCTGATTGTTGTTCTTCAGATAATCGAGATAACCGACCAAGCCACGGATAGACAGGGCATCGGGTTTAACCGACACCACGCTCAGCTTGTCCGGTGTCAGACTGGAGGGCCATCTGTCTTCCTTGAGGTTATCCAGCACCACTTGCTCATTTTTGAACACAGTGCGGCGAACCTCCAATAAACGCCAATATTCCTTGGTATAGATAGCCTGCTCGGCGTGCACCACACTGGCCAACTTCTGCTCTGAGTCAAACTCATAGAGGGTAATATTGCCAAGACGGGTCACATCCTCAATCTCGCCGATGTTGACGAACAGGTTTCCGTCTCTGGCCCAAATCCCGCGGTGGGACTTAATCAGGTTACCGCCGGAGATCTTGTTGGTCTTAAGCTCATAGGCCTTCTGCTCCGCCACCGGCGCGCCCCATTCCCCCAGTACCATCACCAACAGCATCAAAGGGACCGCCGTCTTCATCGCCGACAGGGTGATCTGCAGCCGTGACATGCCGGAGGCCTGCATCACTATCAGTTCAGAGTTGGAGGCCAGCATGCCCATACCGATGAGGGCCCCAAGCAGCACGGCCATGGGGAAGAACATCTCCACATCTCTTGGGATCAAAAACAGCACATAGACTGCGGCATCCATCATGGTGTAGCTGCCCCGGCCCACCAGACGCAGCTGATCGACCCATTTGATGATCCCGGAAAGCCCGGTCAAAATCAGCAGACACAGGGCAGAGGTGCTGAGCAGTACTCTGGCAATATACCAGTCCAGTATCTTCATGCTGCGGCCCCCCGGCGTTTGAACAGGCCGGTCAGGCGAGTGCCCAAAGGTCTGCCCTTACCTATCAGCAAGATGCCCATCACCAATGCCGAGGCATGGATCCACCACATCCCCAGCCAGGCCGGGATCACCTCATCCTGCAGTGCCTTGCGCCCGGCGACCATCAAGCCGAAATAGCCAAGATAGAGCAATACCGCCGGGAACACCTTGGCAAACTTGCCCTGACGCACATTAACCCGCGCCAGCGGCACCGCAATCAGCGTCATCAAGGGGATCGCCAGCGGAATAGCCAGTCGCCAGTGAAATTCTGCCACGGCTTCCGGCCCCGGCGTATTGAGCAGTTCCTTGAAAGGCACGGCAGATAACTTACGATCCCTCTCATCCACTTCCTGCTCTTTGAGCTGCATCTGATAGCCGCCGAACTCAATCACCTGGTAATCCACCCGGTTCGGGGCTCCCTGATAACGCACGCCATCATCGAGCTTGAGCCGCTGACCACCGGTTGCGTCTTCCACCACCCGGCCACCATGGGCCACTACCAGGTTGGTAACGCCACTTTCGTCTTCCGCATCGGGAAGCTGGGCCACAAAGACTTTTTCCAGTTCGTTGTCTTTACTGATTTTTTCAACAAAGAGCACAGCCCGGCCATTGGCACTGGTTTGAAAACGTCCCTGAACCAGGGCGGCAAGCCCGGCCTCTGACTGAGCCTTTTCCAAAACCGTGTGCTGTTTGTCCTGCGCCCAAGGCGCGACATAAAGCGCCAGATAACCGGTAAACAGGCTGTTGAGCAACGCCAGGATCAGGGTTACCCGGGTGACATACCATTCGCTGATGCCGACCCCGTGAAAGACCACCATCTCGTTTTCTGCATACATGCGGCCATGGGCGAGCAAGATCCCCAGAAACAGACTCAGGGGCAGGATAAGCACCGCCAGTTCGGGCAGATTGAGGCCTATCAGTGTCATCACCAGGGAAGCGGGAAATTCGCCATCGGAGGCATCGGCCAGGATGCGGACAAATTGCTGGCTGATAAAAATAGCTAACAAGACTGAAAGCACCGCTATTTGTGCCTTCAAAACTTCGCGGATCAAGTATCTAAATACAATCACAGGCTGAATCCGGTATCCAAACTTATCTTTTTGCTGGTGTCAGTGTTACTTTCATGTAGACTGTCTACTTTTGATAGTTTTCTGACCATAACAGGCGGCATTTTGGTTGTTTCAGGCGTATGATTCTTGTCAGCCAAACCAGCCCCCTGCTGCAGGAAATTTTCCGCCTTTGGGCGGCACAAGCAGACATTATCCAATAAATAAAAAAGTTTGTCTTTAAAAGAATCTAGGAGAGCTCATGGAGTTTAGCGTAAAGAGCGGCAGCCCCGAAAAACAGCGCTCGGCCTGCATAGTTGTAGGCGTTTACGAACCCCGTCGCCTGTCCGGCATCGCCGAACAACTGGACAAAATCAGTGAAGGTTACATCAGCAACCTGTTGCGTCGTGGCGATCTGGAAGGTAAGCCCGGGCAGATGTTGCTCCTGCATCATGTACCCAATGTACTGAGTGAGCGGGTTCTGCTGGTAGGTTGCGGAAAAGAACGAGAACTAGACGAGCGCCAATACAAGCAGATCATCACCAAGACGATCAACACCCTCAATGATACCGGCTCAATGGAAGCCGTTTGCTTCCTGACCGAACTGCACGTTAAAGGCCGCGACACTTATTGGAAAGTGCGCCAGGCCGTGGAAACCACCAGCTCTACCCTCTACAGCTTCGATGGACTCAAGACCCGCAAGGGCGAGACCCGCCGGCCGCTGCGCAAACTGGTATTCAATGTCCCTACCCGCCGTGAACTGACGGTCGGCGAGCGCGCCATCGAGCACGGTGTCGGTGTTTCCGCTGGTATGCAGTTGTGCCGCGACGTGGCCAATATGCCACCCAACATCTGTAACCCGGCTTATCTGGCCTCGCAGGCCCGGCAACTGGCCGAAGTGCACGAGAACCTGAAGGTCAGCACTGTCGGTGAAGAGCAGATGGCCAAGCTTGGCATGAACGCCTACCTGGCCGTGGGCCGTGGCAGTGCCAACGAGTCCATCATGACAGTGATGGAGTATCAGGGCGCCGTCGACACGACCGCCAAGCCGATAGTGCTTGTGGGTAAGGGCCTGACCTTTGACTCAGGTGGTATCTCGCTCAAGCCGGGCGAAGCCATGGATGAAATGAAATACGACATGGGCGGCGCTGCCGGGGTACTGGGTACCATGAAGGCCATCTGTGAAATGAAGTTGCCTATCAATGTGGTTGGGGTACTGGCCGGCTGTGAAAACATGCCTTCCGGCAACGCCTACCGCCCAGGTGATATTCTCACCACCATGAGCGGCCAAACCGTGGAAGTACTTAACACAGACGCCGAAGGCCGTCTGGTGCTTTGTGATGTACTCACCTATGTGGAGCGCTTCGACCCTGAACTGGTGGTAGATACCGCCACTCTGACAGGTGCCTGTGTTATCGCGCTGGGTAAACACGCCTCAGGTCTGTTCTCTGCCCATAACCCACTGGCGAGCGAGCTGCTCAATGCCGGTGAGCAGAGCGGTGACCGCGCCTGGCGCCTGCCGATATGGGATGAGTATCAGGAGATGCTGGACAGCCCATTTGCCGATATGACCAACCTGGGCGGACGCCCTGCCGGGTCTATCACGGCGGCCTGTTTCCTGTCGCGCTTTACCAAGAAGTACCACTGGGCTCACTTGGATGTAGCAGGTACAGCCTGGAACAGCGGCGCCAACAAGGGCTCGACCGGTCGTCCGGTTCCTATGCTGGCGCAGTTCCTGATCAACCGCGCCGGGGTCGAGCAAGGCGAATAAGCGCCTGACTCCCTGCTGAGAAAAAGCGAAGCCCAGTGCTTCGCTTTTTATTTTTGTGGGGTCATGCCATTGGCTATTTTTTAAAGCCAATCTTCCCTTTGTCCTGCTCCTTCCCCGTCTTTTGATTATCGCCCCCGCCTTTTGATTATCGCCGAGAGAGCCGGCGCTTGGGCGAAATAGTATTCATCCACGGCTCAAACCACAGAGCGAGGCCACAATAAACCGACCTGTTGAAAGGTCGTGGCTCAATACGGCCCATAAAACTCGGCTTCCAACTATAAAGTTCCAGCCGACATGACTCCGTTTACTTAAACTCTGAACGCTTTAATTCATATTTTTCATCCAGTTACTTCTTATCGCGTTTCCTTAGTCACTTGCTACTGCCGCTGAAGCTCCGAGCCAAACAAGTGCTGTTCAAATAAACCACTAGACGACCGGTCTAATGGTGATTATACTGCCCGTCATGAACACACAGACACAAAGCACACGCCAACACATACTGGACACAGGTTACCAGCTCGTCGTAACCAAAGGCTTTTCCAATGTTGGCCTGTCACAACTGCTGCAACATGCCAAAGTCCCCAAGGGCTCCTTCTACCACTACTTCAAATCCAAGGAGCAGTTCGGTGAAGCCCTGATAAAGGACTATTTCAACGATTATCAGGATAAGCTGCAGGCACTGCTGGGCCATGAACGTACTCCGGCGCTACAACGGCTGCAAAGCTACTGGCAACTCTGGCTGGACTGCGACGCTGATGTCTGCGGCGCGCAAAAGTGCTTGGTAGTAAAGCTGAGTGCCGAAGTGGCCGATCTCTCTGAGCCGATGCGTATGGCGCTGCT
The DNA here is from genome assembly GCF_047314585.1 of Shewanella sp. BJSY2023SW005. Taxonomy (NCBI): domain Bacteria; kingdom Pseudomonadati; phylum Pseudomonadota; class Gammaproteobacteria; order Alteromonadales; family Shewanellaceae; genus Shewanella; species Shewanella sp. BJSY2023SW005. The sequence continues at coordinate 43,267 of NZ_JBKORJ010000068.1, read as the reverse complement.
GCAAGGTGCGAAGCGGATCATTGCCACTATTGCCGAATGTATCGAAGCCGGTAACCGGGATGGCTCTGTCAAGGTCAGCAACAGTGACCAGACGGCGCAGCTGCTCTACAACCTCTGGCTGGGGGCCAGCCTGATGAGCAAGCTGACTCAGGATAAAAACGCCCTCAATCTGGCGATGCAAACCACTGACAACATACTCACAGGCAGGCTGGACAACAGCGGCCAATAACAGATACTCCCCGCCACACAGGTGGCGGGATTTTTTTAACCAAAAACTAGACGACCGGTCTAATTAAGCAATAAAAGCCAATGGAGCCTATTATGACTGCCAATCAAAACCCACATCAGCGCATTGTGCTGGCCTCTCGCCCGAGCGGCGCTCCCAACGCAGACAACTTCCGCCTGGAAAGCAGCAGCAAGCCGGTAGCAGGCGACGGCCAGGTGTTACTGCGCACTATCTATCTGTCGCTGGATCCATACATGCGCGGCCGCATGAGTGATGCAGAATCCTATGCCGAGCCGGTAGCCGTGAACGATATCATGGTCGGCGGCACGGTTTGCCAGGTAGAAGAATCCCGTCATCCTGACTTTGAAGTCGGTGAGTGGGTGCTCGCTTATACCGGCTGGCAAAACTATGCCCTTTCGGACGGTGAAGGGTTGTTGAAACTCGGCAAAGCGCCGGCAGCCCCCTCATACGCCCTCGGAGTCATGGGCATGCCGGGTTTCACCGCCTATATGGGACTGCTGGATATAGGCCAGCCCAAAGCGGGAGAAACCCTGGTGGTTGCCGCCGCCACCGGACCGGTTGGCGCTACCGTAGGTCAGATAGGTAAACTCAAGGGCTGCCGGGTCATAGGTATTGCCGGCGGCGCTGAGAAATGTCGCCACGCCAAAGAAGTACTGGGTTTCGATGAGTGTCTGGATCACAAGGCCGAGGACTTCGCCGAGCAGTTGGCCCGAGTTTGCGGCCAGGGAATAGACATCTATTTCGAGAACGTCGGCGGCAAGGTGTTTGATGCCGTATTGCCCCTGCTTAACACCAGCGCCAGAGTCCCCGTATGTGGTTTGGTGTCTCAATATAACGCCACTGAGTTGCCGGCCGGACCGGATCGCCTGTCACTGCTGATGAGCACCATTTTGGTGAAGCGGATAAAGATGCAGGGCTTTATCATTTTTGACGACTATGGTCACAGATATGAAGAGTTTGCCAAGGATATGGGTGACTGGCTGTCTCAAGGCAAAATTCAATACAAGGAGCAACTGGTCGAAGGGCTGGAGCAGGCCCCACAAGCCTTTATCGGCCTGCTTGAAGGTAAAAACTTCGGCAAACTGGTGATCAAGGTTGCCGAGCCGCTGTGATAAAAACTGATGGCTGCACCAAGTTGAGTCCTGCGGCCATTCGGTAACCAGCAAAGCAAGACTTGCGGCCCGCTTAAGCATAAACGCCAAGAGGGCCGCAAGTTTTAACGGCTTAATTCAAGCTATGCACACCGTCTTCAACAAAGCCTTGGATCAGGCCTCCAGCTTAAGCCTGGTTTCAAAGACAATCCGGGCACGCCCTTTGATTTGAACTTTGTGGACAGTCTCTTTATCGGCAAAGACCCGCACCTGCATATATCCCTTGCGGCCCATCTGTTCGCCCTGAGCGATGGAAAACTCCGAGCCCTGCATGCTGGCAGGCAAGCTGCCGTAGTGAGTCAAATAAGCGCCCAAAGGCCCATTGGCATTACCCGTCACAGGATCCTCTGTTATCCCTATGGCAGGTGCAAACATACGCCCTGCAGCCAGCACGCCCTCTTCTTCAGACTCCAGTGTAAACAGGTAAAAACCATTGCAACCAATTTCCCGACTCAACGCCACCAGCTTGGGCTCATCCAAGGTGACCTGCTCGAGCAGCGCTTTACTCTTGAGTGGTACCATCACTTTGGAGTGGCCGGTAGAAACTATCTGTACCGGCAAATCCGTCACCAGGGCCCCTTCAGGCAAGCCGGTACCCAGCAACAATGACTCAACCTGGGCAGCACTCAAGATGGCGCCAAACTCTACCTTTCCCTGAGTCATCAGCACTGAAATATCGCCCTCTTCCGGTGCTATGGTAACCGGTAGCTTTCCTGCTCCCGTCTTTTGAATTACGGTTCCATCTGTGACACTGCGACTTTTGGCATAAACATAGTGGGCCGACACCGTGGCATGGCCACAGATAGGGACCTCTTGAGTGGGAGTAAAAAACCTGACTTCGATATCGTAATCGGCCCCTGGAGTATTAAAAATAAAGGCCGTTTCCGAATTATTTAGCTCTCTGGCGATATTTTGCATCTGCCGCTCATTCAAGCCATCGGCATTGAGCACTACACCGGCGGGATTACCGGCAAACAGCTCAGTGGTAAAGGCATCCACTTGAAAGAGTTGTAACTCCATGATTGACTCCGGAACAAAAGCGTCAAACGAGTATCGACACTTTCCCAACCCTTGGCAATATAGGCGTAGCTTGTCACCCGATAGCTCAAGAGCCTTATCGGGATGGCGCGGACCATTTCAACCTTTGGCCAAAAGGTGTAAAATCCTCCTCTTATGTCAAATGGCTACCAGTGTTCTGTGCAGGGGTGAGATGCAGGCGATGAGCAAGGCAACTTTTTATCTGCTGCCGAATGCAGCACAGCAACCAAGCGCCGAGCAGTTGCAACTGCTTGCCTGTCAGTTGGCCGGGCAGCATTATGCCAAGGGTGAATGGCTCTATATTCACTGTGAGGATCAGGTTCAGGCCCATGGGATTGACGAGCTGCTGTGGCAGTTTGAGCCCAGTGCTTTTGTGCCCCACAACCTCAAAGGGGAAGGCCCTGCCGCCGGTGCACCGGTTGAAATCGGCTTTGACAGGCTGGGGCCCAATCAACGCCGCCCGATACTGATCAATCTGGCCAATGAAGCCCCGGCGTTTGCGGTAAACTTTGGCAGGATCATAGATTTTGTTGCCGGTGATGAGCAACACAAGGCCCTGGCCAGGGACAGATACCGCCAGTATCGTAATCTGGGAGTCACGCTCAGCACCCAGGATTTGGCAACACAACCACTTAATTTTGTTTGAGAAACGACAGTTCCCATGGAAAAAACATACAATCCGCAGTCTATTGAACAAGCGCTCTACCGTGTATGGGAAGAGAAAGGTTACTTCAAGCCCCACGGTGACGAGTCCCAGGGCAACTATTGCATCATGATCCCGCCGCCGAATGTCACCGGCAGCCTGCATATGGGACACGCCTTCCAGGATACCATTATGGACACCCTGATCCGTTACCAGCGGATGAAAGGCAAGAACACCCTCTGGCAAGTGGGTACCGACCATGCCGGTATCGCCACCCAGATGTTGGTGGAGCGCAAAGTCGCCGCCGAAGAAGGCAAGAGCCGCCACGACCTGGGCCGTGAAGCCTTTATGGACAAAGTATGGGAATGGAAGAACCAGTCCGGTGGCACCATTACCCGCCAGATGCGTCGCCTGGGCGCCTCGGTAGACTGGGACCGCGAGCGTTTCACCATGGACGAAGGCCTGTCGGAAGCCGTGCAGGAAGTGTTTGTTCGCCTCTATGAAGATGATCTCATCTATCGCGGTAAGCGCCTGGTTAACTGGGATCCCAAGCTGCACACGGCAATTTCCGATCTGGAAGTGGAAAACAAGGAAAAGCAGGGCCACATGTGGCATTTCCGCTATCCACTCGCCGATGGCGCCCTGACCGCCGACGGTAAAGATTATCTGATTGTCGCCACCACACGTCCGGAAACCATGCTGGGTGACAGCGCCGTTGCCGTGCACCCTGACGATGAACGTTATCAATCCCTGATAGGCAAAGAGATCATTCTGCCAATCGTCAACCGCCGTATTCCTGTGGTGGCCGATGACTATGTGGATATGGAGTTCGGTACCGGTTGCGTGAAGATCACCCCGGCCCACGACTTCAACGACTATGAAGTCGGCAAGCGTCATAATCTGCCTATGTTCAACATACTCACCCAGGATGCCGCCATCCGCACTGTGGCCGAAGTGGTGAATGTCGACGGTAGCCTCAACACCGAATTGGACGCCTCTTTGCCAAGCCGTTATGCCGGTATGGACAGATTCAAGGCCCGCGATGCAGTTGTCGCCGAATTCGAGACCCTGGGTCTTTTGGAAAAAATCGAGCCCCACGGCCTGAAAGTGCCTTATGGCGACCGCAGTGGCGTGGTGATTGAGCCCCTGCTGACCGACCAATGGTATGTGTCTGTCAAACCACTGGCCAAGACAGCCATAGAAGCGGTGGAAAATGGCGATATCAAGTTTGTGCCTCAGCAATACGAGAACATGTACTTCTCCTGGATGCGTGACATTCAGGACTGGTGTATTTCACGTCAGCTGTGGTGGGGTCACCGCATTCCGGCCTGGTATGACGACAGCGGCAAGGTCTATGTCGGCCGTAACGAAGCCGAAGTCCGTGCCAAGCATAACTTGGCAAGCGATATTGCTCTGCGTCAGGACGATGATGTACTGGATACCTGGTTCTCCTCTGCCCTGTGGACCTTCTCAACCCTGGGCTGGCCACAGCAGACTCCTGAGCTGAAAACCTTCCACCCCACAGACGTGCTGGTGACAGGTTTCGACATCATCTTCTTCTGGGTAGCCCGGATGATCATGATGACCATGCACTTCATCAAGGATGAAGACGGCACACCTCAGGTGCCTTTCAAGACTGTCTATGTGACCGGGCTTATCCGTGATGAGCAAGGCAACAAGATGTCCAAGTCCAAGGGCAATGTGCTGGATCCTCTGGATATGATCGATGGCATAGATCTCGAATCTCTGGTTGGCAAGCGCACCGGTAACATGATGCAGCCGCAACTGGCCGCCAAGATTGAAAAGAGCACCCGCAAGGAGTTTGCCGACGGCATCGAAGCCCACGGTACCGACGCGCTGCGCTTTACCCTGGCTGCCATGGCGTCCACCGGCCGTGACATCAACTGGGACATGAAGCGCCTGGACGGTTACCGCAGTTTCTGTAACAAGCTGTGGAATGCTTCCCGCTATGTACTGATGAATACAGAAGATCAAGATTGCGGCCCCAACTCACCCAACGGCAAGGCCGGCGGTGAGATGCAGCTGTCACTGGCAGATCGCTGGATCACAGGTCTGTTCAACCAAACGGTCAAGACCTTCGAAGAGCATATGGGCGCCTATCGTTTCGACCTGGCCGCCAATACCCTGTACGAATTCACCTGGAACCAGTTCTGTGACTGGTATCTTGAGCTGACCAAGCCTGTGCTGCAAAACGGCTCTGAAGCCGAGCAGCGTGGCACCCGTCATACTCTGGTGACTGTACTCGAGCAGCTGTTGCGCCTGATGCACCCATTGATGCCATATATCACTGAAACCATCTGGCACCGTGTCAAACCACTTGCAGGTGTGGAAGGGGAAACCCTGATGCTGGCCGCCTTCCCTGAGTATCAGACCGACAAAGTCGATACCGAGGCCATGGCCGACTTGGAATGGGTCAAGCAAGTGATTGTTGCCGTGCGTAACATCCGCGCCGAGCTGAACATAGCTCCGTCCAAGCCGCTCAACGCCTTGCTGCGCAGTGTCAGTGCCCGCGACAAGGCCCGTGTCGAAGCCAACCAAACCTTCTTCACTAGCTTGGCCAAGCTGGAAAGCATGACGATTCTGGCCGATGGCGACAACGCGCCCATGTCCACCACCCAACTGGTGGGCGAGATGGAACTGTTGATCCCTATGGCAGGGCTTATCGACGTAGCGGCCGAGATGGCTCGTATCGACAAACAGCTGGACAAGCTGAGTGGCGAAGTGGCCCGCATTGAAGGCAAGCTGTCCAATGAAGGCTTTGTCGCCAAGGCACCGGCAACCGTTATCGACAAAGAGCGCAGCAAGATGGCTGATCTCAAGCGCGATATGGACAAGCTCAAAGAGCAGCAAGCCGAGCTGGCCAAACTGGAAGCCTAACGATTAGCTCAAGAGCGATAAATGTAAGGGCAGTCAATTGACTGCCCTTTTTCATTCCGTTTGCGCCCAGGGCAGAGGGTTGGCAAGATTAAGATAATTTCATCTGCCAGCGCTGGCTATCGGGGCAACATATTGTTAAATTGGGGAATATTCCAAGGGGAGTAACTTCTCGCCGGCTTGTCGTCATTACGGTGTTTGCGCACCCGGCAACCGGGCAAAGCCACTGAGCTGTGCTTTGTAAGTGAGACCTTGCCGACAGGCAAGATCCGTGCTCCTTCAGCTGGCCTGCCGTCGGTGGCAGGCTTTGTTGTATTTGGAGATAACGAAATGGGTACCTGGTGGTTGTGGAGCGGATTTCTGGTAATAGTACTGGGGATCCTTTGGATAGATCTTAAGTTTGTCGGCGGTGGTCACAGCCATAAAGTCTCGGTCAAAGAGGCGGGGATCTGGACCCTGGTGTGGATAAGCGTCGCCATGCTGTTCAACTTAGGGATCTGGTTCTATCTGAAACAGACCGCAGGTCTCGAAGTCGCCAATCAGCAGGGGCTGGAGTTCCTCACCGCCTATCTCATCGAAAAAGCCCTGGCCGTGGACAATGTATTTGTCTGGTTGATGCTGTTTAGCTATTTCGCCATCCCCGCCGAGCTGCAAAGGCGGGTGCTGCTCTACGGAGTGCTGGGCGCCATAGTCATGCGCGCCGCCATGGTATTTGGCGGTACCTGGCTGATTAATCAGTTCCACTGGGTGTTGTATCTATTCGGGGCCTTTTTGCTGTTTACCGGCGCCAAGATGCTGTTTGCCAAGGAAGAGAATGAAACCGATCTCTCCAACAGCAAACTGCTCGGCTGGCTCAGAAAACACCTGAGGGTGGTGAAAAAGCTTCAGGGTGAGCGCTTTGTGGTGCGTCGCCGCGGTATGTTATTTGCCACGCCCCTGTTGCTGGCGCTGATTTTGGTAGAGATCAGCGACATCATCTTCGCGGTGGACAGTATTCCGGCCATCTTCGCGGTCACGACAGATCCCTTTATCGTACTGACCTCCAACATCTTTGCTATCATGGGACTCAGGGCCATGTACTTTCTGCTGGCGGGCGCCGCCGAACGTTTTGTGCTGCTCAAATATGGCCTGGCGCTGATCCTGATGTTTATCGGTACCAAGATGCTTCTGCTGGATATCTATCATCTGCCTATCATGCTGGCACTGGCGGTCATCGCCGCTATCCTGCTGATCAGTGTATTGGGCAGTTTGTGGCTGACTCGGGATAAGGGTAAACAACCACAGGTATAATATCTGTCACTTGTCAGTCGCTCGAAGGGCTTATAAGATAACAAAAAATTAACAAAAATTATTCTTATGACCCAGAGAGCGACCTTGGTCAACGGCACTTTGCTGCCACTCAACAACCTGTTGGCAGACGGCGTTTATACCGCTCCTTTCAAACTCGGCAGTGAAGAGTGTGAGGTTAACCTCATCATAGATAGCGGCAGCTCCACCATGGCTGTGCTGCACAGGCGCTATCAGCCTGAACAGGATATGTCACTCAAGCCAACGGCCTTGGCACAGGAGATTTGCTATGGCCAGGGAGGCTGGCTGGGCTCTGTCATTCACACTCAGGTTCAGGCGGCGCAGCTGAAGTTAACAGATACGCCACTGGCCTTGGTACACAAGGAAACCCGGCACACATTCCTGGAGGCTGACGGTATCTGGGGACTGGCCTATCACCCCCTCAATCGCAGCTATGATCTGAGCCATTATCTCGCTCTGCAACATCAGCGGCAGAAATACACCTTTCCCTGGCCCTTTGGTGATCAAGCACAAGTGCTTGATCAAAGGCAGCTGCAGCACTTTAAGGCCTTAATCTCGCAGGCACCAGAGCAGGATATTCCCAGTTGCTTTACCCTGATGGAACAACATGGTCTGTGCGCCAACAGGTTTGCCCTACTCTGTCATAGATCCAGTATTCACCATGCCTGTGCCGAAACAAGGCAGGCAAGCTTAAAAGACGACAGTCTCAATCAAGGAATACTGATACTCGGCGGCGGCGAAGAGCAGACCCATCTCTACGATGGCCAATTTATCGATATCAAGGTCGTCCATGACCGCTACTATAACCTCAACCTCAAAGCCGTCGGCTGGCACGGTGAGGATGCCATTCCTCGTCCTCCCACCGACAGCAAGCTGGAGCAGAGAGGGTCGAGTAACGCCATTCTGGACTCGGGCGCTTCCCTCATCTGCCTGCCAGAGAGTCTGTTCAAGCGCTTGCTGCAGAGTCTTTACCGTCTTCACCCTGACGCGCCTCTGTGCTGGAGCCCTTTATCCATGAGCTTTCCAAGGTGCAGCAAATGCTGGCAGAAGGTATCCCCTGCAACCAACTCAAGCTTGAGCAATGGCCGGAGCTGTTGTTTTACCTCGAGGGAGAAAAAGGGGAGACCTGCATACTCACCTGCCCAGCTGACTGTTATTGGCAAACAAATGCCCCCAAGCATGGTCATGCCGTATTCAAACTCATGGGACAACTGCCCCATTGGCCGGCCCAGAGCATTCTGGGGCTTCCGCTGTTCAATCCCTACTATGTAGTGTTCCGTCGCGATCTGGGAGCGAGCGGCACGGTTCGCTTTGCCCGTAAGAAAAATGTTTCCAAGCCGGCAGTCCCCTAAGGAGAGTCATGAACAGATTGACCAGTCCAAGACTGCTTTTAACGCCTCTGAAAGCAGAGGATAAAGACTTGTTCACCGGCCTTTATCGCGATCCTCAAGTCATGTCTTTTATCGCAACTGAGCTCAGTGAAACAGAGGCCGAAAGGCGATTTACCCATACCCTGACAGCCAACAACAAATTGCTGCCCCGAACATATTGTTGGTGTATCAAAACCCGCAGGCAGCTCCCGATAGGCATACTGGGCCTCAGCCGCTACGGACGAGTGGGCGAAATAGGCATTTTGTTGCGCCCACAGGCTCAGGGACAAGGTTATGCCAAGGAGCTACTGCACCTGATGCAGCAGCGACTCTCAAGCGAAGCGACCCTCAATGAGCTGCTGCTTCGTACTCATAAAAAGAACGAACCGATGAAAAAAAGTCGCATTGGCTATGGGGTTTAAGCCAGTCATGGCCGAGCCTGAGCACTCCCGCTTGATGTCATTTCTGTGGCAGACCAGCAATAGCGCTTTAAAAAATAACAAACATTGATAACATTAGCAAAACAATTAAAGAGACCAAATCAATGCAAGGCTCTATCACCTGTGTCGGCGTCGGTATGATGCTGGGGGCTCACCTGAGTCCAGTCAGCCTTAGTCATATCGAGCAGGCCGATATAGTGTTCTGTGGAGTATCCGACCCTCTGGTCGAACTCTGGCTTAAGGAACTCAATGCCAATGTCCGCTCGCTGCAGCCTTGCTATGCTCACGGAAAATCCCGCCATCTCAGCTATCGGGAGATGGTCGATACCATGCTAAGTGAAGTTCGTTTGGGTAAAAAAGTGGTCGGTGCCTTCTATGGACATCCCGGCGTGTTTGCCAAAGCGCCTCACCAGGCAGTGACCATTGCCAGGAATGAAGGCTTTGAGGCGCAGATGCTGCCAGGCATATCCGCTGCCGATTGCCTCTATGCCGACCTTGGCATAGATCCCGGTCAAAATGGTTGCCAGCACTTTGAAGCAACCCAATTCATGCTATACCACAGGCGAGTCGATCCGACTGCCACTCTGATCCTGTGGCAGATAGGCCTGGCAGGCGATCTCGACATGGGGCTGACAATCACAGACGCCAAGAATCGGCAACTCTTGTTGGAAGAACTCTATCGGCTCTACAGTCCAGAGCACTCCTGCTGGCTTTATGAAGCCGCCACCACGGCGCTGGCCTCTCCCAGAAGAGAAGCCATAAAACTGCGCGAGCTTGTAGAGGCCACTTTGGCGCTCCATACCACTTTGGTGATCCCTCCGGCTGCAAAACCCGAACCTAACTTAGAAATGCGAGCACGCCTTGCGGCATTGGGTAGCAAGGCGCCCTTGTATCATCAACCCGAGGAGAGTGTATGAGTAAAGTGATTAACCTGCTGGCCCGACTGGGCGCCGACCCGAGCCTGCAAGCCCCGGAGGCGCTGGATAAAGCCCTGACTGAAGCCGGGGTATCCGCCGAAATAGCCACGGCCATCAAAGATAAAGATCTGCTGCAGTTGAAGGCCGAGCTGGATCTTTGCCCGGACGTATTCTGTATATTTTTCCCGGCCGAAGATGAACCGGAAAAAGACGAGCAGGAAGATGACGAAGAGAATCAAGCTTCACAGCTACAAGCTGTGGCCAGCTAGACGGCACCTGAGGCTCAGCAGTAGGCGGCTCATTTGCGCCCTGCTGTGCCTGATAGCAAGCACTGCGGCCCAAGGCTCGGACGAACTCGGAGAAGCGCTGCAACGCAGCGACGAAATCCGCTCGAGTTCGCCCGGGCAGTTCAGCGCCATGCTCAGAAAGCTGGAGCTGCGCCGTACCGATATGTCTGCTGCCGAGCAGGACTACCTGTCTTACCTGCTCGCCTACGAGCACTCCTTCAACGGCCGCTTGGAAAAAGCCCGCAGTATCTATCAGGAGCTGGTGCAGTCTAGCGCTGTGCTCGAAATCCGCTTTCGGGCGCTGACCTCTTTGGTCAATACCAATGCCATCAAGCGCGAGTGGAGCCAGGGCGCCGAAAACCTGCGACAAACCCTGCAACTCTTGCCACAAATCAAGGACGACGGCTTCTATGTTCATGGTCTGGCGGTAGCTGCGGTTTTCTACAACCTTCTGGGGCAGTATCAACAAGGGCTGCACTTTGCCACCAGACTCAGGGAAAAGGGCCACAATGATGGTCGCAGCCTCTGTTTTGCCGACCAACTCAGCCTGCAGGCACTGTTTGGCTTGAAGCGTATTGAAGCCACTGACAGAGCTTTTGCCCAAGCCTTGAATATCTGCCGGGAAGCCAATGAACCCGTGGGCGCCAGCGCTATACTCAGTTACCAGGCAGAGCTCTATATCAATGAGGGCAAACCACAGCAGGCGCTGGAGCTTTTGTTACATCAGCTTCCCCAAATGGAGTCGACCCGCTATGCCCCTATGATTGCCAGCTATTATTCGCTGCTTGCCGAAGCTTATTGGCGCACAGATGAACCAGAACTCGCCAAAGAGTTTGCCATCCAAGCCGTGGCAGGCGGTGCCGAAGCCGGCAAGGGCGACCCCAGTATCCGAGCCTTTCGGGTGCTGTATCAGTATTACCGACAAAGCGGCGACCTTGATGCGGCATTGGATGCCTATATACAGTATTCCGAAGCCGATAAAGCCTTTCTCGACGAGATCAGAGCCAAGACCCTGGCATTCCAGTTGGCGGAACACCAAAGCGTGGAGCAAAAAAACCGTATCGCACTGCTGGATGAACAGAACAAGCTGCTCAAGGTCAAACAACAGTTGGCCGAGACAGAGTCCCATAACCACAAGCTGCTGATAGCGGCACTTTTCTGTGTCATCACTTTGCTGCTTACATGGGGATACCAATCCTGGAAAACCCAGAAACGGTTACGGGAGCTGGCCGAGTTTGATTGCCTGACCGGGATTTTCAGCCGCGGGCATTTCACTCAGGTCGGGCTCAGCGCGCTGGAATACTGCAAGCTGCAGCAACTGCCGGTGAGTTGCATCATGCTGGATTTGGATAATTTCAAACGTATCAACGACACCAAAGGTCACAAGACCGGAGACTGGGCGCTGAGGGAGGTGGCCCGTATCGCCCGAAACCTATGTAACGGCAAGGAAATACTGGGGCGTATTGGTGGCGAGGAGTTTTGCTTGTTGATGCCTGAAACCCGTATCGACAAGGCGATAGCCTTTGCCGAAATTCTGCGGGAATTATTGGAGCAGGCCGATACCTCGGATTCGGGCCACAGCTTTACCTTGACCGCCAGCTTTGGGGTCTCTGAAGCTGCAATTTCCGGCTATCAGCTGGAGACGCTCTTGGCAGATACCGACAAGGCCATGTACCAGGCCAAGAAAAATGGTCGCAACCAGGTGTGCAGTGCTGCAGATATCCCCTGAATTCGGGTAGAAAAAACAGGGCAAAACAGCATATTGGTGTTTTTTTGACACCAATGCCAAAGTATAATGCGGCTTTATAGCGACGATGGAAACCTGCCATGCTGGCTTTTATCAAAGAAGAAATATCACTGCTTATCGCCTTGATTACCTTGTTATTCTTTAAGACAGGTGGCGCTGAGTATCTGGCGGACGGAACTCCGCTCGCCGTTTATATCCCGCTGTCGATATTGCTGCTTGTGGTAGTGATCTGGACCATTTTCGGAGTCGTGCGCCATTCAGATATTCTGGCGATTCGACTGGGCGATCCCTATGGCACCCTGATCCTCACCCTGTCGGTGATCTCATTGGAAGTGGTGATGATCTCCTCAGTGATGCTGACAGGTGACTCCAACCCAACCCTGGCCCGAGACACCATGTTTGCCGTGGTGATGATCATCTCTACCGGCCTTGTGGGGCTGACGCTGCTGCTGGGCGGTTGGCGTTATCATACCCAGCAATTCAATCTCGATGGGGTAAAATCCTACCTGGTCGCCATTATCCCGCTGGCCCTGGTGTGTCTGGTGCTGCCCAATTTTACCGAAGGCGGCAGCATAGGCGGCCTATCGGTTTCCATGTCCTGGATGCTTGGCTTGGTGTCGATAATGCTCTACGGCATCTTCCTGGTGATCCAAACCAAGAGCCATAGCCACTTTTTTGTTGATGCCGACCACCTGGATGATGAGCACCATCATCATGCCTCCAGCCACTCCAACCTCTACCACGGAGTGCTGTTGCTCATCTGCCTGGTAACCGTAATGCTGCTGGCCAAGACCCTGGCCATGCCCATCAACTACAGCATTACCACTCTGGGCGCGCCGGCGAGCCTGGGTGGCTTCCTGGTAGCCTGTATTATTCTCGCGCCGGAAGCCGTAGGTGCCATAAAAGCGGCGCTCAATAATCAGTTGCAAAGAGCGATGAATCTCTATTTTGGTTCTGTGTTGGCCACCATAGCCCTGACCGTACCTGCGGTACTTCTGGTGGGCAGTATTGCCGGTGAAGAGGTCAGGCTGGGGCTCAGTCCCGCAGATATGGTATTGCTGGTGACCACGCTGATGGTTTGTAAGGTGAGTTTCAGCAGTGGCCGCACCCATGCGCTGCACGGGGCGACTCACTTGGTGTTGTTTGTGGTCTATCTGTTCTTGATGTTTGAATAATCATTCGCGGATGTTGGCCATGAAAAATACATCCACATATTCGCCATCACGGAAGGCATAGTCCCTCGCCTCGCCCTCAATCACAAAGCCATGGCGTTTGTAGAGCGCTATGGCGGCGTGATTGTCGGTATAAACCGTCAGCTCAAGGCGTCTCACCGCCAACCAGTTATGGGCCAAATCCACAGCGGCTGCCAGCAGCGTAGAACCCACGCCGATACCGCGGCACTCTTCACTCACCGCCATCCCCAGATCGGCCACATGCTTACGTCTGGGGTTGGTTTGTACCTGTAAGGAGAGCTGACCGGCCACTTCCCCTTGCCACTCTGCGACCAGTGAATAGTAACCATCCGGCAGTTCGCCCAGGCGCTTATACCACTTCTCGAGTGACGGAAAGGGCTGCTGCAAGGTGCCGGCATAACAGCTGGGCTGAGTAAATAGCGCCCGTATTGCCGGAATATCCGTGTGCTCGCTGTGGCGCACCACTACCTCTTGTTGTGACTGACTCACCTTGGGTTCAAACTCTGTTACCTGCACTCTGTTGTTCTCCTTAACTAAAAGCCGCCAAGCCTGTCTGGGCCCGTCCCAGGATCAAGGCATGAATATCATGGGTCCCCTCATAGGTATTGACCGCTTCCAGGTTCATCAGATGCCGGATGACATGAAACTCGTCACTGATACCATTACCCCCGTGAATGTCCCTGGCCTGGCGAGCGACTTCGAGCGCCTTGCCGCAGGAGTTACGCTTGATTAGCGAGATGGCCTCGATAGCCAAACTGTCCTGATCCAGCAAGCGACCGGCCTGCAAGCAGGCAAACAGCGCCGTGGTGATCTCTGTCTGCATGTCCACCAGCTTTTTCTGGATCAGTTGATTGGCCGCCAGCGGCCTGCCAAACTGGACTCGGTCCAGACTGTATTGCCGCGCGGCATGCCAGCAAAACTCAGCCGCGCCCAAGGCGCCCCAGGCGATGCCGTATCTGGCCTTGTTGAGACAGCCAAAGGGCCCCTTGAGCCCCTCGACGTTGGGCAGCAGAGCATCGACACCCACTTCAACCCCGTCCAGCACAATTTCGCCGGTTATCGAGGCCCTGAGAGAGAACTTGCCCTCTATCTTGGGCGCCGACAGCCCAGGGGTGCCCTTTTCCACTAAAAAGCCACGAATGACCCCATCCAGCTTGGCCCAAACCAGGAAGAGATCGGCAATCGGTGAATTGGTGATCCACATCTTGTTGCCATGGAGCCGATACCCTCCCGGGATGGCTTCGGCGCGAGTCTTCATGCCGCCGGGATCTGACCCCACATCCGGCTCGGTCAGGCCGAAACAGCCTATCAGCTCCCCCCGTGCCAACTTTGGCAGGTATTTCTGTTTCTGCTCTTCACTGCCGTAGGCAAAAATCGGATACATCACCAAAGAGGACTGCACACTCATGGCCGAGCGATAACCACTGTCGACCCGCTCTATCTCCCGGGCAATCAGGCCATAGCTGACATAGTTGACCCCGGCGCCGCCATATTCGGTAGGCAGAGTCGCCCCGAGTAACCCCAGAGCACCGAGCTCTGTCATGATCTCGGGATCAAAGTATTGCTGGCGATTTGCCTGCAGGATCCTGGGTTGCAACTTGCTTTGGGCATATTCATGCACAGTGTCACGGATCATCCTTTCTTCCGGCTGCAACAGACTGTCAAACTGCAAGGGGTCTTGCCAATCGAAGGGATTACGGGCCATAGCTTTGTCCTTTTTTTCAGCTGATTTTCATCATGCTACCTCAGTCCCGGATGTCTGCCCAGAGCTGAAACCTCTGCCAAACAAAGATTACGTCTGTATCAAATTGCAACCTTTATGAAAGAAATCTCTGAATTTGCGCCGGACAAATGCTAATCTTCTGCACAATCTTGGTCATAGTTATTACTGATATTTCCGGTATTCATGTCTGTACGGCTCTGTTTATTCATTATCAGCCTCTTTTCTCTCAGCGCCTGGGCCCATCCCTATTGCGAGGAGAGAGAGTGCATACCTGTTGGTGAATGGGATCTTGGACTGGCTTTGGGTTACGGCCAAAAGAGCAACCCCTTGCGCCATCAGGACGATATTCCCCTCTATGTGATCCCCAGTATTGCCTACTATGGTGAGAACTGGTTTTTTGACAACGGTAATCTGGGGCTGACCCTGGCGGAGTCGGAAAACTACACCATCAACCTGGTGACGGCTTACAGCAGAGAGCGGGCTTTTTTCTACCGCTGGGATCCCAGCAATGTGTTTACCTTCAGTGGCGGATCTCAAGTCTCCATTACCCCAGAGAGCCGCGCCGCGCCGGTAATGTTAATGCAAAGCAGTGAACCACCAAAAGTTTTTAACGAATTGGAGGACAGGCACTTTACATTTCTTGGCGGAGCCGAGGCTTTTATTTACACTCGATACGGTATACTGAATCTTTCGCTTACACATGATATGTTCAATGTTCACCGGGGCACTGAAGCCAAAGCCAGATGGTTATATCATCTGACATTGGAACGCTGGAAACTGGAGTTTGCCCTGAACATAGAATGGAAGAGTAAAGAAATAGTCGACTATTACTTTGGCGTAAGACCAAGCGAGAATGCCTATTGGAGTCAGGCGTACCAGGGGAGTTCAGGCTTTAACCGTGGACTGGAGTTTACCGGTCGCTATAGCCTCAACGAGGACTGGGATCTTGTATTAGGACTGCGTTATACCCAACTTGCCGATGAAATAGCCAAGAGCCCTCTGCTGGATGAAGATGATGTCAGAGCTTTTTTCATTGGTGCTGCCTATAGGTTTTAAAACAAGGTGCGCTTAGCAAAAGGCTGGTGTTGGCTGTTCCCGCTGCTGATGTTGTCAATGATATTTGCAGCCAAGGTACAGGCCGAACCAGATAATAATAATCAAGAAGCCAAGCTGGCTATCACACCACAGCTCTGTATTCTCAAGAGTGAAGAGGACACCTGTTCGCTTGACGTCAGTTTAAGCTGGAGTAATACAAACGGTGCGGTTTGTATCCTTTCTGATTACGAAGGGTTACAACGTTGGTGCAGTGAAACTGAAGATGTGCACAGCCTCACATTCCGACTCACAACCAGTGAGGACATTCACTTTGTCATGGTAGATAAAGACACATGGCAAACCTTAGCCGGCGTTTACTTTAGAACTACGCCCGTGTCTGACACCAGCGTCAGGCGAAGATATCGCAACCCTTGGAGTTTATTCTGATGACCTCAGCGCAATCGACTCACCGAGTTTTATTGGTGGAAGACGACATTCGTCTTGCCAACCTTATTGTGGATTATCTCAAGTCCCATGGCATGCATGTAGAAGTTGAGCGCCGCGGTGACACAGTACTGACCAGACTGCTTAACTACAAGCCAGACATTATCCTGTTGGACATCATGCTGCCGGGGATGGATGGACTGACATTATGTGAAAAGCTGCCGGATTACTTTGCCGGCCCTATCCTGCTGATGAGCGCACTTGGCTCCAACGAAGATCAAATCAAAGGCCTGGAACTGGGCGCCGATGACTATGTGGTTAAACCGGTTGACCCGGCACTCTTGGTCGCGCGGATCAACAATCTGCTGAGACGTCATACCAAGCCACCTATGGCAGAATCCCACTGCCTGAGCTTTGGCAAGCTGAGCATAGATCCTCACACCCAGGCGATTCGTTTGGGCGAGAAAGAGGTGGATCTCACCAGTCACGAATTTGAACTCCTGTGGCTGCTGGCATCCCAGGCTGGCCAGGTGCTGAGCCGCCAGTATATCTACCAATGCCTGCTGAATATCGATTTCGACGGCAAGGATCGCAAGATAGACGTGCGCATTTCCCGCCTGCGCAAGAAGCTGGGCGATAACATAGAAACACCGTTCAGGATCAAGACGGTCTGGGGCCAGGGATATCTATTTGCTCCCGAGGCCTGGAACAGCTGATCCTCTTGTAGGTTACCGAGTGAAACGCCTCTTCATCAGTTTGTACCTGCTGATCAGCCTGAGTTTTCTCGGGCTGGGATGGACCCTCGACGCCCTCTGGCAGCAACACGATGACGAGGCGGAACTGTTGGCCGATGCGCCTTTGATGGCAATGGCGGCCATGCTGAAACCCATGCCCCCAGAGCAGCGGCAACAGGCGATTGCCGCCGCCAATGTCAATGCCACTTACCCGCTGCGTCTGTTCAGTGCCGACAAGATCACCCTGGCAGACGATGGCGAGTTGGCTCCCGGTGAAGTCTTCACCACCCTGACCAACTCTGGCAAGCAGATGCAGTTTATCCGTCTGGATCAACAGGTGCTGATGACTGGCCCAATAGATACAGACCCCAGAGCCAGTCTGCGCGGCCTGTTCACTTTGTTCTTCTATCTATCTCTGGCCGGGGTTGCCCTGGTTTGGGTCTGGCCGCTGTCACGGGATCTCAAGGTGCTGAAACAAGCCACCCAGGCACTTGGTCAGGCCAAATGGGATACCCGTATCAAGCTGTCACCCCGCTCTCAGGTAAAACCCCTGGCGCACACCTTTAACGAGATGGCGAGGCATATCGGTGCTCTTATCGACAACCAGCGCCACCTGGCCAATGCTGTCTCCCACGAGATCCGCACGCCGCTGGCCAGGCTCAAGTTTGCCCTGGCGCTGATCCCCAACTATTGCCGTGAAGGCGCCGATGAAGCGGCCAGAGCCGACTTTATTGCCGGCATGACAGAAGATGTCAAAGAGATGGAATCCTTGCTGCAGGAGATGCTCACCTACGCCAGCCTGGAGTCGGCCCAAACAGGGCTGAGACAGGAGAGCTGCGATCTCACCGCCCTCTGCCGCCAAGTGATAGACAGACTGCAGAGCCTGAGCCCGATTCCGATAACCCTGGATAGCTCAGTCGCCAAACTGCCCTTCACCTGTGAACCGGCCTTGATTGAAAGAGCGCTGCAAAACCTGCTCACCAATGCCCAGCGCTTTGCCGAAAGTCAAATTCTGGTGACACTGAATGAAGAAAAAGACAGGGTAACTATCGAGGTTAAAGACGATGGTGAAGGGATCCCCGAAGAGGAACAGCACAAGATTTTCGAGCCCTTTGTCCGCAGCGATACCTCACGCAACAGCAATAAAGGCTTTGGGTTGGGGCTGGCGATTATCAAGCGCATAGTCGAACGCCATCACGGCGAAATCCTGCTGTTCAGCCGCCCCGGGGAAACTCGTTTTTGCATCAGCCTGCCCAAGCGGGAATTCAATCGAGACTGAAATCGCTGAAGTCCAGAGGCTCGTCTTCGTCACCTTTGGCATCAAAGTCCAGGCTGTGATTCAACTGCAGCTCTTCCTCCTTGAGCTGTTCCCTGCGCGCCTTTATCTGCGCCAGCTGCCAGCGCCTTTTGCGCGCCTTGCACAGGCGAATAACATCCAACTTACGGGCATCGGAAAAGTTGAGCCAATCGAACCTCTCTTCGCGGTTCCGAAAACAACCTTTGCAATAGCCCTTGGCATCTGTCTGGCAGACACCGATACAGGGGCTGGGGATATCAAAAAAGACCAGTTGTTCCATAGGGGTGTAAATGCAGGCTCTCTGACGGCTGAACCTTAGGTATATCATCTCATTCTTAAAAAGGCGATTTTTTATCCACTTCTTGCAACGACGGCTGCTTTGGCACAAAGTCACAGGGTAAGGTATATCCCTTCACGGAGGACAAGCGATGAAATTCAGGACACTCTTGCTGCTGTTACCCCTGCTGCTGACGGCCTGCGCCCAGCAGCCGAAACAAGACTACGACCCAGGATACAGCTTCGCCAAGCTACAAAAGTTCACCCCCCTGCCGATTTCCAGCAGTGATGACCCCCTGAGCGCCGAGCGGATCAATCAGGCGATTGTCGACACGCTGAAAAGCAAACAATTTATCGAAGTCACAGAGTCAGCGGACTTCAAGGTTTCCTTTGCCTTTCGCACTACAGATAAGCCGAAAGACAAGGGCCTCTCCATCGGCCTTGGCAGCGGCACCTGGGGATCTGGCGGTGGCATAGGCGTGGGCACCAGTGTGGGTGTGCCTCTGGGAGCCGATGCCAAACTCCAGACCATACAAATCGATATCATAGAGGCCTCCAGCAACCGCCTCATCTGGCGCGGCAGCGATCAGTTCAGCTTCAGCGATGGCGGCGAAGGTAAGGCTCAGGCAACCCGGGAAACCGTGATGCGGATCCTGAGCCAGTTTCCGCCTCAACCGTGAGCCATCACAGTGCGACCGTTAGCCCATTGACGCAGGGCGTTGAGCTTTTCGGCCATCACCACAGATAAGGGGCGGGTCCGACTCAGGGCATCGAGCAGCCAGGCCTGATTGGCCTCCTGCCCCGCGGCCCTCGCGGCATAACGGGCAGAAATAACCGCCTGCTCTATCTCGGCGCCGGAGAAACCTTCACTGGCGCTTGCCAGACTCGCCAATTCCAGCGCGGCCGGATCGATATTGCGCTTGCGGCAGTGGATGCGGAAGATCTCCTCCCGGGTGGAGCTGTCCGGCAGGTCGACAAAAAAGATCTCATCCAGGCGTCCCTTACGCAGCAGCTCGGGGGGCAACGCGCTGATATCGTTGGCAGTAGCCACCATAAAGACCTCGGACTTGCGCTCTGCCATCCAGGTCAGCAGGGTGCCGAGGATCCGCTTCGAGGTGCCTTCATCGCTGTTACTGCTGCCCAGCCCCTTTTCAATTTCATCTATCCAGAGTACACAGGGCGCCATCAATTCCGCCATCTCCAGCGCTTTCTTGAGGTTGCGCTCCGTCTCGCCTATGTACTTATTGTAGAGTCCGGCCATATCCAGGCGCAGTAAAGGCCGCTGCCAGATCCCGGCCACCGCCTTGGCCGCCAGGCTCTTGCCGCTACCCTGCACCCCGAGCAGCATCACGCCCTTGGGCGTATCGAACGATTGCGCATCGCTGCCAAGACGCCTGTGGTTCAGCCACTCCTTGAGTCTGGAAAGCCCGGCAACATCGGCAAAGTCACAAGTGTCGTATTCAAATTGCAGCACACCTTCCATATCCAAAAGCTCAAACTTGGCCTTGTTGACCACGGGAATATCCGAGTGACACAAGGCACCATCATCCCAGATGGCCTTACGGGCAAGACGTCGTGCATCGGCATGGCTCAGACCACGAAGATTACCGGCAAGCAGTGGGATCACGGCTTCATCGAGACGATTCAATACCCCTTTGGCTCGGGCCAGGCGCGCTTCCTCTATAATGAGGTTTTCCAACTGGGCCTGCCCTGGCATGGAGAGGGAGAAATGAGCGCAGTATCGGCTCAGTTCAGGGGGCACATCAAAGGCGTGGCTGACCATCACCAGGGTGTGCTGCAAGGTTTCGTGCTCAAGGGCAATCTCCTTGATCATTCTCACGTTACGCGGCGCATCGACCACATAGGGGTGAAAGTCACAGAGCACATAGATCCCCTGTTGCTGGCTGGCCTTGATGTGCGCCAGAATATCGGTCGGTTCGGCATTGAATTTCTGCACCCCGACTTCCCTGTCCAGCCGCTTGAGCCCCTGGGTAACACTCCAGCCATACAGGGGCCGCATCAGCACACCGGCCACTCGTTTGAGCAGCTCCAGTACCCTGGGCTCCTCATACGTTTCAATTATCACCAAGGGCGTACCGCCCCTGAGCACCCCGGTTAAGTCTTTGACATCCTGCATTCTGGCTTCCCGCACGATAATAGCGGACTTAAGAATAACAAAGTTTCAACATCCGCCACAGCAGCGCAAGCAGTGATCCAGCGCACAATTTATCAAGCCTTCCGCCCAAGCCGATTGCCAAAGGGTAAACTGGCAAAAAAATCCGCTGCCACAGGCAGCTACAATAACCAAAGGTACCCACACTATGTTAGGCACTCCCCTTAGCCAAGGCGCCGTGCGCGCCATGCTGCTCGGCTGCGGCGAACTGGGCAAAGAAGTTGCGATTGAACTGCAGCGCCTGGGCGTCGAAGTCATCGGCGTCGACCGCTACCCCAATGCCCCTGCCATGCAGGTCAGCCATCGTTTTCATGTGGTGAACATGCTCGATCCCGAGGCGCTGCGCGCGGTCATCGAGCTGGAAAAACCCCATCTGGTCATTCCGGAAATCGAAGCCATAGCCACAGCAACGCTGGCAAAGATGGAGGCCGAAGGTCTGAAGGTGGTGCCCACCGCCAGAGCCACCCAGTTGACCATGGACAGAGAAGGCATTCGCCGTCTGGCAGCAGAGACGCTGGGGATCCCCACCTCGCCCTACGTCTTTTGTGACACAGAGACAGGATTCAATCAGGCGGTGGCCCAAATAGGTTTGCCCTGTGTGGTCAAGCCTGTGATGAGCTCATCGGGCAAGGGCCAGAGCGTGATCCGCGAGCAAGCCCAGATAGCTGCGGCCTGGGAGTATGCCCAGCAAGGTGGCCGCGCCGGTCAAGGCCGGGTGATTGTCGAAGGCTTTGTGCCTTTCGACTACGAAATCACCCTGCTCACCATAAGTGCAGTCAACGGCATTCATTTCTGTGCGCCTATAGGCCACAGACAGGAAGACGGTGACTACCGCGAATCCTGGCAGCCACAGGCCATGAGCCAAGTGGCCCTGGAAAAGGCACAACAGATAGGCGCCAAAGTGGTTGAGGCGCTCGGCGGCCATGGTTTGTTTGGGGTAGAACTCTTTATCAAGGGCGATGAAGTCTACTTCTCTGAAGTCTCGCCCCGGCCCCACGACACAGGCATGGTAACCCTGATAAGCCAGGATCTGTCCGAGTTTGCCCTGCACGTGCGTGCCATTCTCGGATTGCCGATCGCCAATATCCGCCAACACGGCCCCAGCGCTTCGGCTGTGGTGCTCAAAGAAGGCGACTCAGACAACCTGCGCTACACAGGCCTTGCAGCAGCGCTGAGCGAAGCCGACACCCAGCTGCGACTGTTCGGCAAACCGGAGATCCATGGTCGCCGCCGTCTGGGAGTTGCCCTGGCAAGGGATCTGGATATTCAAAGCGCCATAGACAAGGCGCTGCGCAGCGCCGCCAAAGTAGAAGTGATTTTTTAAAAGAGACCGCCATGAGCCAGCATTTTCAGGGTAAGTATGAAGTGGAACTCAAGTTCCGTCTGAATGAATCTTGCAGCAAACAACAACTGCTTGAGCACCTCAATGCCATGGAGCATGAGTGCATGTTTGCCGATAATCAGGAGGACGACTGCTACTTCGATACCCCGGATGGTCAACTGGCCGCGGCGGACAAGTCACTGTGCATCCGGGAGATGCAGCCATCCAACAATCTGCTGTGGATCCTCAAGGGCCCGGGAGCAGATTGCTGTGAAGCGGTCAATATCTCGGATGCCGCCAGGGCCCGCAGCATGCTCAGCGCTATGGGCTATGTGCCGGTGCAGCGGCTGCAAAAACGCCGCAGCATCTACTTTATCGGCAAGTGGCATATGACGCTGGACAGCCTGGCGGGACTCGGCGATTTTGCCGAGCTGGCAATCATGACCGACGATAGCGATAAGCTGGAGCAGCTTCGCAGCGAGCTTTGGCAACTGGCGGCCCGGTTCGGGCTGACCCAAGCCATGTTGGAGTCCCGCTCCTATCGGCAACTGTGCCGCACTAAACCTTATTGAGTTAAACCTGGTTAACTGAGTCCCCGCCAATAAAGGCGCGCAGATTGTCCACGGCAATATCCAACAGCTTCTGCCTGGCTTCTATTGTCGCCCAAGCATTGTGCGGACTTATGCTGACTCCTTTGGCATTGAGTAAGGGGTTATCCGGCATAGGGGGTTCACTGGAGAGCACGTCCACTCCGGCCCGCAACTTGCCCTGATTGAGTGCTGTGGCAAGCGCAGTTTCATCCACCAGCCCGCCACGGGCGGTATTAATCAAAATCACTCCTGGCTTTAACAGCTGCAGCGAGTCTTGATTGATCATCTTCTCGGTCGCCGCTGTCAGCGGGCAGTGCAGCGAGATCACATCGGCTTCACGATACAGCTGCTCCAGTGGCGCCCAGCTGATGCCTTCGGCCAGGTCATGGCGCTCAGTTCGGGTATGCAGCAGCACCCGCATCCCCAGTGACCTGGCTATATTCGCCACTCGCGAGCCTATATCACCATAACCGACAATTCCCATCACCTTGCCCGAGAGTGACATCAGCGGTGACAGAATAAAACAGAAGTCGGCGCACTGGCTCCAGGCCCCCGCCACCACCGCCTGGTGGTGCTGCGCCACTTGTTGGGTGTGATACAAGAGATGGGCAAAGACCATCTGCGCCACCGCATCCGGACCATAGCCAGGCACATTGGTGACTGTGATGCCAAGGTCGCCGGCGGCCTGTAAGTCAACCACATTGGTGCCCGTGGCAAGAATGCCTACGTACTTGAGCCCAGGCAGCGCCGCCAGTTGCTGCGCCCCGAGCACTGTCTTGTTGGTGAGCAAAACATCGGCGCCTTGGGCGCGCTGCAGCACAAGCTCCGCCGGGGTTCTGTCATAGACGCTAAGCTCCCCAAGTGCCTTGAGTGGCGACCAATCGAGATCACCAGGATTGAGACAAAAGCCATCCAGAACCACTATTTTTAAGCTCATACTCACCTCTTTGTTACCCCACTCAGAAACGGTATCTTAACCCCAGATTGGCCTGCCCCTGCCACAGGGTATCGCCCTTGATATGCCATAAGCACTGATTGGCATCGCAAAACAGGCTGCTGTCGCTGTTTATCAGGGTCGCATAGCCGCGCACATCGGCAAACAGGGATAGCTGCTCCAGCAGTTGATAATCCAACCCCAGCCCTAGCCCCATGGAAAAACGGGTTTCGTTGCTGCCATGCTCGGGACGCAATTGCGTCAAACCGGCACTGGCGGTGACATAGGGCCGCAGCTTGTCTTTGGGGAAATAGAGGGTGCCCCCCAGATGCAGATAATCGACGCTGAGGTCCATCAGCTTGTCAGTGCCCGGGAAACCGCTGCCACTGAGCTCTGTGCCCTGATGGGAGTAAAGCAGATACATGTCACCCGGCTCTGACGTCGTCAGCCCCAACATAAAGCCAAAATGACCGGCCTCGGTAATATCCGCACTACTGTTGTTATTAACCGTGCTTTCGCTGGACCTATAGTCCAGATCATTGCCGCCAAAGCTGTAGCCGCCAAACGGCGCAACAAACACTTCGGCCGTAGCCTGGCCGCTCAGGGCCAAAAGCAAGGGGATTGAATAAGCAAGTTTCATGGCGCTCTCCTTGGGTGAACCCTCTTTAACAGCATGAGCCAACACCCAAGGGCGAGGCTCAGCGCATTCCTCTACTGCTCTTGACCCTGTCGTAAGCCGCCTGAATATCCTGAGCCTTACGCTTGGCCAACTCCATCATCTCTTCCGGTAAGCCCTTGGCTACCAACTTATCCGGATGGTGTTCATTCATCAATTTGCGATAGGCGCGTTTGATGTCCTGATCGCTGGCGGATTCTGACAGCCCCAAGACTTCATAGGCATCGGCAACCGATGGTCTGTGATCGCCGGGAGCTTGTTGAAAACGCAGCTCCGCTTGCCAACGCTTGAGCAGTTCATCGAGCTGAAAACTGCTGAATCCCAGCTCTCTGGCAATCACCTGCAGTATTGCATATTCCTTGTCCTGCAGTTCACCGTCAGACAGGGCAGTCTGGATTTGAATTTCCAGAAACATCTGCTGCACTTCCCGGCGACCAAAGGTGATGCGTCGAAAGCGGCGCAGGCTGGCTTCCAGTTCAAAGTCCGGCTCCTTGCCCTCGCGAAACGCCTGCTGGGCGTCTTTACGTGCCTTGCCGCTGAGGCGCAGCATATCCATCAGACTGGTGGCCATGCGGATATCGTTTTCGGTCACCCGCCCCGAGGCCTTGGCGATATGCCCCATAACGGCAAAAGTGGTGTTGAAAAACTGTGCCTGCCGACTGCCCCCCGGAAGCCCCTGAGAGGCCGCCATCCGCTTGTCATATAGATGCCCAAGCCAGATCCCCAGCAAGGCGCCGAAGAAACGCCCGAACATAAAGCCAATGACACCGCCGAAAAATTTACCCCAAATACGCATCTGTTATCCCATAGTGCGCCCGTGCTTGGCCGGGCCAATACTCAATCTTGAACTGTCTTGTCTTGCGTCCGCTTGCGGGCTCGTGGTTAAACAGTCCCTTTCGCCTGCCTAAGCTCCAGCTGTTGCAACCTGTCCAGTGTGCCGACATCACACCAGTAACCCGTGAAATGACTGCCACTGATAAGCCCCTGCGCCATCTTTTGCCGCAGCAGCGGCGCCAAGGCAAAATGTGTTTGGGCTACCCCATCGAATAACTCGGGGCGATATATTCCCACCCCGGAGAAAGTGTATCTGGGCGCGCCCCTGTCACTGACCCGCGAATAGCCGAATGTTTGCGGCAGCAAGGCGAAGTCTCCCTCGGGATGCTGCGCCGGGTTATCCACCAGAAACAGGTGCGCCAGAGTATCTGCAGCCAAATAGGGCAGCTCAGGCATGGCATCGATAAACACATCGCCGTTAATCACCAAAAAAGGCGCGTTGCCAAGTAGCGGCAGGGCTTTTTTGATCCCGCCGCCGGTTTCCAGCGCCTCAATCTCACGGCTGTAATGAATCGTCACGCCAAAACGGCTGCCGTCTCCCAGGCGTTCAATCAGTTTGTCTGCCTGCCAGGCGCAGTTGATCACCAACTCAGTCACGCCCATGGCGGCCAAACGTTCAATGTGATACTCAATCAAGGGCTTACCGGCCACTGTCACCAGAGGTTTAGGCAGCTTGTCGGTCAAGGGGCGCAGACGCTCCCCTCTGCCGGCTGCCAGAATCATCGCCTTCATTTGTGCTCCTGTGCCTCTGCTTGTGGTCGGGACTGTGATTGTGACTCTTGTTGAGTCAGTGGTAATAACCTCTGCCTGACCCAGGAGGAAAGCGCCTGCAACTGAGGATAACGCTCGCAGATATCGGCCACATAGCCGAGTGTAAGCGGTATATCCTTGAGATAACCTGACTTGCCGTCTCTGTGGTGCAAACGGGCAAAGATACCCGCCGCCTTCAGGTGTCGCTGCACTCCCATGAGATCGAACCAGCGACTGAAGGTGGCATAATCAACACCTTTGCCAACCAACCCCAGCTCGCGACACTGTTCAAAGAAGGCTTTGAGCAGCGGCTCGACTATCGCATCCGGCCAACGTATATAGCAATCTCTCAGCAGCGAGACTGCATCATAGGTCACAGGTCCCAACACGGCATCCTGAAAATCTATTACCCAAAGCTTACCCTCTTTAAGCATCAGATTACGGCTGTGAAAGTCCCTGTGCATGCCGACCTGGGGTTGCGCAAGCGCGCTGGCAGTCAAAATAGCAAAGCTTTCGGCCAACATAGTATGCTCAGCGGCTGTCAGGGAGACTTGCCAGTGTTTATCCAGCAGCCACTCGCTGAAAATCGCCAGCTCGCGTTCGACAAAGGCCGCATCATAGTCCGGCAAGGGGCCAAGTTCACTTTCCCGCACCGCCGCAATATCCGGCAAAATCGCCAGCGCCTTGAGATACCAGTCACTCACATTGGTTTCGGTCAACTCGGGCAACAACAAGTTATCGCCAAGGTCCTGCTGCAGAATAAAGCCCGCTTCCTCATTGAACTCAAGCACCTTGGGCACCCGAATGCCAGCTTGGTGATACGCCCGTGCCAAGGCAATAAAGGGCTTGTTATCCAATAAGTTGGGAGGTGAGTCCGTGACTATGTAATCACAACCATCGACATTGAGACGAAAATAACGCCGAAAGCTGGCATCACCGGAAATCAGCTTGGCTTGCAAGGGCTTACCGAAAAGTTGCTGCAACCAGCACGACATGGAAAGAAATCTGGGATCAGACAAGGTCATCTCATGGCTCTTGACGAAAAATTGCTTTATTATACCGAGGTAAAAAACAGGAAACAGCCAATAAATACAGAGTTTTTTATGGCTGCGTTGCCCGAGGCAGGATGCAACTTTTCCCTCCGAAACTTGTCCAGACAAAGAAATCTAAATAATTGACCTAAGATGCAGATCCGATATTTTCTGGCATTGAGCCTTTTACCTCCCCTGACGCTGGCTGAAACCCTTCCTCAGGAGGGCGGCAACAACGCTCAATGTGTTATCTTGCCTCCGGTTCCCTATCATCAGGATGGGGAAAGCAGCGGCCCTTTGGCCGATCAAAAAATACAGATCCATTCTGACGCCTCTTCGGCGCAATTGGGACGCGAGGCGACCTTCGAAGGCAATGTGACCTTTTCTCAGGCCGGGCGCAAAATTTCCGCCGAAAGAGCCACAGTCAACCAGCAGGAGCAGCAGCTAACCGCTCAGGGCAACCTGGTGTTTCAAGACCCGCTGTTTACAGTGACCGCCGACTCGCTGATGGCGCAGATGCGTTCCAACAACGCCACCCTGGAAGGCGCTCAGTACTGGCTCCACGGCCAGCAAGTTCACGGTGACGCCCAGAAACTGGAAATTACCCAGAACAACAACCTGGTATTGAACAACACCAACTTCACCACTTGCCCACCGGATAATGTCTCCTGGCTGCTGGAAGCCGAGAAGATCAAAATCGACAGCAAGGAAGAGTGGGGGGAGATCTGGGATGCCAAACTCAGAATAGGTGGCGTGCCGGTATTCTATATTCCCTATATGACAGTGCCGGTTTCGGAGAAACGCAAGACAGGTTTCCTGTTCCCCAGCTTCAGTTCCAGCACCACCAACGGGATCGAAATCGCCACCCCGTTTTATTGGAACATAGCGCCTGAGTACGATCTGACCTTTACCCCGCACTATATGTCGTCGCGGGGCTTGTTTACCAAGACAGAATTCCGCTATCTGCTGGGCGATCCCGGCGACCGGCAAACGCCTACCGGCCAGTTCAACCTCGAATATCTGGGCAGCGATAACATGCTCGATGGCAGCCCCAACCGCTATATGTATCACTGGGAGCACAGCGATGCCCTGGATGAAAACTGGCGGGTGCTGGCCAACTATACCGATGTCTCGGACAATAACTACTTCAACGATCTCAAGTCTGATGTCAATCGCGCCACGGACAACCAGTTATCCCGGGTTGGCGAAATCGCCTACTTCACCGACAACTGGGACTTCAGCGCCAGAGTGCAGGACATCAAGGTACTGGGCAAGGAAGAGCGTCCTTATCAGGTGATGCCACAGCTGAACTTCAACTACCGTACCCCTGGGGTGTGGGAAGGCCTGGATTTCAGCTTCGCCTCCGAGATAACCAACTTCCGTCATAAAGAAGATATATACACCACCGCCAGCCGGGTACATATGGAGCCCAGTATCCGTCTGCCAATCCATGGCCCGGCGGGGTCACTGACCAGTGAGGTCAAGCTGATGCAGACCAACTACTGGCAGCACAATATCCAGCAGCCCGAGTTGGATGACAGTGTCAGCCGTACCTTACCTCAGGTGAGGGTTCACGGTCAGATAAACTTCGAGCGTTATACCGAATACTTCAACCAGAACTACCGCCAGACGCTGGAGCCCCAGTTCCAATACCTGTATGTTGGCTATGAAGATCAGTCCAATATCGGTCTCTACGACACAGGTGAACTGCAGCAGGACTATTTTGGCCTGTTCCGCGACCGCCGCTTCTCGGGCCTGGACCGTATCGCCGATGCCAACCAATTGACTCTGGGTTTGACCACCCGACTGTTTGATGAGCGTAACCTGGAACAGCTGAAATTCAGCCTGGGCCAGATCATCTACTTCGACGACAGTAAAGTCAGCCTCTATGAGAATGAACTCACCGAGCAGCCGTCCACTTCGGTACTGGCCGCCGAGCTGGATGCCAGAATCTACAAAGACTGGTTTGTCAGCGGTGCTATTCAATACGACACCCGTTACAGCTCCAACAAGAAGAGTGAAGCAACCCTGGACTACCGCCCCGGCCCCAACAAGCTGCTACAGTTCAGCTATCGTTACGTGCCGGATCTGCTCAACAGCAACACCAATGACAGAGTGGATATCTCCCAGGCCGGTGTCCGTACCACCTGGCCAATTACCGACAGCCTCTATTTTGTCGGCAACTGGTATTACGATCTCAAAGAGGAACGTTCGGTGGAAACCTATACCGGCTTCCAGTACGAGTCATGCTGCTGGGCAGTGCGTCTGAGTTACCACTACCGCATCAAGACCAACTACGAGGACGACCTCAAGAATGCAGTGCTCAACGAGCGTGAGATGTTCGAAACCGGTGTCTACCTCAACTTTGTGATCAAAGGCCTCGGCGGCTCAGGCCCACTGGGGGTCAGCGACATGCTGGATGAAGGTCTGTTCAACTACCGCAAACCACTTTATCTGAGGAATTAATCAAGATTTGTGGTAGATTGCTGAACCTCGGACGGGACAGAGAGTCCAATCTGGACAACCCAGGCCGCTGCCATCGGCGGCCAACGAAACGAAAATGTGGCAAGGATTTTGTGGATGAAACCCTGTAAGAAACTGATTTTTGGATTTTTTGCTCTAGTCATGAGCCAGGCTGCCCTGGCAGCACCACAGCTGCTGGATCGCGTTGCAGTGCAGATCAACGACGGCATAGTGCTGGAAAGCGAAGTCCAGAACATGGTCGACACTGTTAAGGCCAACGCCAAGGCCGCCGGCCAGAGTCTGCCTTCGGATCAGGCGCTGCGCACCCAGGTTATTGAGCGTTTGATCCTGACCCGTCTGCAACTGCAGATGGCCGACCGTATCGGCCTGCATATCGGGGATCTGCAGCTGGACCAAACCATAGAAAACATTGCCAAGCAACAGAACATGACTGTCGCCCAGATGCGCGCCGAAATTGAAGCCGATGGCAGCAGCTTCAGCCAATACCGCGAGCAACTGCGTGAAGAAGTAACCATAGGCGAGATCCAGCGTATTCAAGTACAGCGCCGAATTCAGGTTTCACCCCAGGAAATCAATAACCTGGTGAAGCTGATCAAGGAACAGGGCCTGAAAGACGTGGAATACCAGGTTGGCCACATTCTGATTGAAGTGCCTTCCAACCCCACTTCAGAGCAACTGGAAGGAGCCAGCAAGCGTGCCAATGCCGTGCTGGAGCGCCTGAAATCCGGTGCCGACTTCCGTGAAACCGCCATTGCTTCTTCCGCCGGTCCCAAGGCGCTGGAAGGCGGTATCTGGGATTACATGAACATCAATGAGATGCCTACCCTGTTTGCCGAAGTGATCACAGATGCCAAGAAAGGCGACATCATAGGCCCTATCAAGAGTGGTGCCGGTTTCCATATCATCAAGATTATGGACGCCCGCGGCCTGCAGACCAAAGAAGTCGAGGAAGTCAGAGCCCGCCATATCCTGCTCAAGCCGTCACCGATCCTGTCTGAAGACAGAGCCAAGGCGATGCTGCAGCAGTTCCTCAAACAGATCCGCAGCGGCGAAGCCAAGTTTGAAGATCTGGCGCGTCAGTACTCGGAAGATCCCGGTAGTGCCACCAAAGGCGGTGAGCTGGGTTGGGCCGATCCCGGCATTTATGTGCCCGAGTTCGCCCAGACACTCAACAGCCTGAAGCAGGGTGAAATCAGTGAGCCGTTCCGCTCAACTCACGGCTGGCACATCACTCAGCTGGAAGAGAGACGCAAAACAGATGCCACAGATCAGTTCAATACCAACCGTGCGCATCAGTTGATCTTCCGCCGCAAATTCAACGAAGAGTTACAGAACTGGCTGGACGAAATGCGGGCCGACGCATACATTGAACTCTTCGACCCAGAAACTGACAGAGGTTAAGTCGCTTGGACATTAAACGTATTGCCATTACCCCCGGAGAGCCTGCCGGCATAGGCCCGGATCTGGTAGTACAGCTGGCGCAGCGCGACTGGCCGGCCGAGCTGGTTGTGTGCGCGGATCCTGCCTTGTTGCAGGCGCGCGCCAAGATGCTGGGGCTCAGTCTCCAGCTCAAGCCTTACCAGCCAAGCCAAGCGGCCAAGCCACAGCAAGCCGGTAGTTTGACCATAGTGCCCTTCCCCATGGCCTGTGAGCCTCGCTGCGGCGTGCTCAATGAGCAAAACAGCGCCTATGTGGTCGACACCCTGCGTTATGCGGGTGAGAAGAATATGAACGGCGAGTTTGATGCCGTGGTGACAGGTCCGGTACACAAGGGCATTATCAATCAGGCCGGGATCCCATTCTCCGGCCATACCGAGTTCTTTGCCCATCAGGCCGGTTGTCAGGATGTGGTGATGATGCTCGCCTGCCCCGGTCTGCAGGTAGCCCTGGTGACCACTCACATTCCACTGGCTTACGTTTCCAAAGCGATCACCCGTGAACGCCTGCATCAGATCATCAGGATACTGCACCAGGATCTGGTGAATAAGTTTGCCCTGGACAACCCCAAGATTTATGTCTGTGGCCTTAACCCCCATGCCGGTGAAGATGGCCATCTGGGACGGGAAGAGCTGGATGTAATCATCCCGGCGCTGAACGAGCTCAGAGAGCAGGAACAGATGCGTATCATAGGCCCTCTGCCTGCCGATACCCTGTTCCAACCCAAGTATCTGCAAGACGCCGATGTGGTGCTGGCCATGTACCACGACCAGGGCCTACCTGTGCTCAAGTCACAGGGCTTTGGCAAGTCGGTAAACATCACTCTGGGCCTGCCCTATATCCGCACTTCGGTGGATCACGGCACGGCGCTGGAACTCGCAGGCACAGGCAAGGCCGATATCGGCAGCTTCGTCTGTGCACTCAACAAGGCCATAGAACTGGCCGGCAAAAACTGATCCAACTGAGTATCAATGAGCAATAAAGTACACTTAGGCCATACCGCCAGAAAACGTTTCGGACAAAACTTCCTGACCGATGACAATGTGATCAACCGTATTGTGGCGGCTATCGCCCCGGATAATGAGCATGTCATGGTCGAAATCGGCCCGGGTCTGGCGGCCCTGACCGAACCTGTGGCCAGTGCCATAGACAAGCTGACCGTGGTCGAGCTGGACAGAGATCTGGTAGAACGCCTGAAGCAGCATCCTGTGCTGAAAGACAAGCTGGAAATTCATCAGGGCGATGCCCTGCAGTTTGACTTCAACAAACTCATGGTCGAGGGCAAGAAGCTCAAGGTCTTTGGTAACCTGCCATACAATATCTCCACACCACTGATGTTCCATCTGTTCGAATATGCCGAGCAGATCACCAACATGCACTTTATGTTGCAAAAAGAGGTGGTGTTGCGGCTTTCAGCCAGCCCGGGCAGCAAGGCCTATGGCCGCCTCACTGTCATGGCCCAATACTATTGCCAGGTAGTGCCGGTACTGGAAGTGCCTCCGGGCAGCTTCACGCCGCCACCTAAGGTCGATTCCGCCGTCGTGCGTCTGGTACCCTATGAAACCAAACCCTGGCCGGCCAAAGACGTTGCCATGCTCGGCAAGGTAACCAGCACCGCCTTCAACATGCGCCGCAAGACCCTGAGAAATAACCTCAAGGGGCTGCTTGGTGATGCCGATTATGAGACCCTGGGAATCGATCCCGGCCTCAGACCCGAGCAGATTAGTGTCGAGCAGTATGTTGCCATCGCCAACTTGCTGAGCGACCGCCAGGCGTAACATCCGGACGCCGGGCGGCGTCCTTCCTTTCCATCAGAGATTTTGGCCAGGAACTTAAGATGAATCCCCAGAAAAGCCGTATCAGAGTCGAGGTACAGACCCAGTACATAGAACACCAGTCTGCGCCGGATGAAGACAAGTATCTTTTCAGTTACACCATCACCATTATCAATCTGAGTGATGAGGCGGCGACCCTCAAGAGTCG
The DNA here is from genome assembly GCF_047314585.1 of Shewanella sp. BJSY2023SW005. Classification (NCBI taxonomy): domain Bacteria; kingdom Pseudomonadati; phylum Pseudomonadota; class Gammaproteobacteria; order Alteromonadales; family Shewanellaceae; genus Shewanella; species Shewanella sp. BJSY2023SW005. The sequence goes on along the minus strand of NZ_JBKORJ010000068.1, from coordinate 10,309 downwards.
TCACTGGGTGATCACTGATGGCAATGGCCAACAGAGCGAGGTTCAGGGCGCCGGTGTCGTCGGTGAAACCCCGAGGATCAAGCCCAATACTGCCTACCAATACAGCAGCGGCACAGTGCTGGAAACGCCGCTGGGCTTTATGGAAGGCCGTTACCTGATGGAAACCGATGCGGGCGAGAGTTTCTACGCCCAGATCCCTCCTTTCCGCCTGGCCGTACCCGGCCAGGTACACTGATGGGCAGATAACAGTGGCTCACTATTTTGTCGGCGATATTCAGGGCTGTTTCAACGAGTTGCAACGCCTGCTGGAGAAAGTCGATTTCAATCCCTCCAAGGACGAACTTTGGGCGGTCGGCGATCTGGTCGCCCGCGGTCCGGATTCTCTCTCGACCTTGAGATTCTTCCGCGATCTCGGCGGTTCGGCCAAGTCGGTACTGGGTAACCATGATCTGCATCTGCTGGCGGTCAAGGCCGGGCTCAAACGCGCCAAACCCAGCGACAAGCTGCAACCACTGTTGGAAGCCGCTGATATCGACAGCCTCATCGACTGGGTTAGAACCCAGCCCCTGATGCGCGAACTGCCCGAGCACAAACTCATTATGACCCATGCGGGCGTGCCGCCCCAGTGGGACATCCAAACTTTACGCCAGGAAGCAGGCGCCGTCAGCCAGGCATTGCAAAGAGCCGACTATTTAGACAGTCTCATCGCCAGGATGTACACAGAAGAGCCGGAAGATTGGTCCGGTGAGCTCAGCGGCCTGCCCAGACTCAGGTACTGTATCAACGCCCTGACCCGGATGCGTTACCTCTATCTCGACGGCACGCTGGATTTCAGCTGCAAGGTGCCACCGGCCAAATGTGAAGACCCCAATCTCAAACCCTGGTTTTTATTCCCATCCAACACCGCTGACTACACCCGGGTCTTTGGCCATTGGGCCGCGCTGATGGGCAAGGTCGAAGGCGAAAGACTGCAGGCGCTGGACACCGGCTGTTGCTGGGGAGAATACCTGACACTCTGGCACCTGGAATCAGATCAAAAAATTACCCAACCCAGGTTAAAAAAAGGTTAAACTTAGCGGACGTCGGCCGATAACCATCTGGTAACGTGCCCATGAAAACTAAAAGATTTTTCCCAAGAGAAAAACCATAACCTTTCCGGAGTAGCCTATGAAGTTGAATGTAGCGACCCGAGTCATAGCAGGGTTTGCCGTAGTCACCCTGCTATTGATCCTGCTTGGTGCTGTTTCCTGGTTCACCAACAATGAGCTGAAAAACACCACCGAAGTTCTACAGCAACTGAGTATCCCGGCACTCAAATCAACCGGCGAGCTGGGCGAAACCCTCAGCGAACAGCAAAGGTTGGTTCTGGTGGGTTACCATGTCACCAAGGCCAATAAACTCCCGCCTATCCAACAGCAGTTTGCCAGTCAAAAGCAAAACTTCAAGGCGCAATTTGCCAGTCTGTCAAAGCTGGTACAGCACGAGCCCGGGCTCAAAGAGATCCTGCCCCAGGTAGAGCGCAATTATCAGGCCTTTATCAACACCAGCGAACGCATGATGGCCGACCACCTCAGCGCCCTGGAGCAACAGGAAAGCCTCAATAAACAGCGGGATCAGCTGGAAACAACCGCCGATGATGCTGCCAGTCTGCTGCTGGATCTGATGGATCTGGAACAGAGCCAAGACACGACTGAGCGGGAGATTGCCGCTTCCGCCGCCGCTCTGGACAGCAATGTCACCAATGTGATCAGTACTGTTTACGATCTGGTCGCCACCGAAGAGCGCAGCAAGTACGAAATCATAGTCAAAGAACTTAGCTATATCATCAATGAAGCCGAGGCCAAGCTGGAGTACATCAGTCGCCATGGCGCCGGTGTCATCGATGCCGATGTACTCAACGAAATGAACAGCGAGCTTGGCAAACTCAGCCAACATCTTAAGGGCAAAAACTCGATTCAGGCCCAAAAAGCGACCCAACTTGAGCTCAAGGCCAGTACTCAAGTGGCGCTGAATCAAGTGGAAACCGACAAGAAGAACGTCAATCAGGCAATGGGGGCTCTTTCCGGTGCCATCGAAACCCTGACCAACGAGATTAACGCCAAAACCTTGGCCAGTATCGACTCGGCCAGTATGCAGACCCTATTGGTAGTACTGGTGGCGATAGTGGTTGCCATAGCTGTGAGTATTGCCGTGGTGAAACCACTGACCGCCTCACTCAACCGTATCAATCAGGCATTGAATATCCTAGCTTCCGGTGACTTGACCCATAAGCTGGATGACTCTGGTCAGGATGAGTTTGCCGAGCTTTCCCGCAACTGCAACCGCCTTATCGACAGTCTCAGAGGTCTTATTCGCGGCATTTTGGATAGATCCAACCAATTGGCAGCCGCCGCCGAACAAACCTCGGCGGTCACCTCACAAACTACTATCGGGATCCAGGAGCAGAAGAGCCAGGTGGATCAAGTGGCAACGGCGACCACAGAGCTGAGCTCCAGTGCCCAGCAGGTATCCCACAGCGCCGACCACGCCCTGAACCAGATTAAACAGGCCGATGAAGAAGCCCAGCATATGCGGATGATTGCCGAAGAAAACCGCCGCACCATAGAAGCGCTGGCCGAAGAAGTCGCCAAGGCGGGGCAAGTGATCAACAAGGTGCATTCCGACAGTGATGCCATAGGCTCGATTCTGGATGTTATTCGCGGCATTGCCGAGCAGACTAATCTACTGGCACTCAACGCCGCCATTGAGGCCGCCAGGGCCGGCGAACAGGGACGCGGCTTTGCCGTTGTGGCCGATGAGGTACGCAACCTCGCATCCCGCACCCAGGAGTCGACCCAGGAGATCCAGCAAATGATCCAGGTGTTGCAAACAGGCACCCAAGAGGCGGTCGCTGTCATGGAACAAGGCCGCGCCCAGGCCAACTCCTGCGTCGCCAAGACAGAGCAAGCCAATCAGGCTCTGGAAGCCATCAGCGAATCTGTTCATCAGGCTTTCGATGCCGGAACCCAAATCGCCAACGCCGCTCAGGAGCAGAACCTGGTCAGCCAGCAGGTTTCAGAAAAACTGGAACATATTGCGCTGATATCGGAAGAAACCGCCTCAGGCGCCGATCAGACCGCCCAATCCAGCCATCAGGTGGCGCAACTCGCCGAAGAGTTGCAGGCTTCGGTTGGCGAGTTCAAAGTCTAATCTTAAAACCATCGGCCGTCTTCCCCGGAAGGTTTATCGCGGGGACGACGGCCTAGCTCAAAATAGCCAAATAACATTGATTGGGCTTCCGATGACGGATGTTTCATTGCCTGCAGCGGGGATAATGCCGTGAAGAACAGGATGAACGCTGCAAGCAAGGGGCAGGCTAAAATACAGAATGAAGTGACAGGAGCCAGCATTTAATGGTCCCGCTGAACTGATTTATTCTGTGAACGCTATTCACATACCATAGTTGCCTGTTGCTTACATTTTGAGAGTGACTCTGCTTCTGAACTACCACCCATACAAAAATCCAACCTTAACAACTTTTCTTCATTTACTGGCGTTTTGTCCTCTGCTAGCTTCCAATGCCAGTCTTTAATTACGTCAGTTGCTGGCTTTGAAATGGTCTTTTTAGGCACAGAGCTTATGAGAGTGATGCTCTCGGTTGAACCGTTTTCATCGACTGTGACCTTAAATACTCCGCAACCAGCTACACCTTTCATTGCTAACTCAACGGGATAGCGAGGCATGAATTCCTTGTCTCGAAGCCAAGTACTTTCCGTTTTTGTTGGTTCCAAATAGGTTAATTCTACAGAGGCATAGTTACTGGCAGCGATTGTTCCAGTAGACAAAAAACAGATGGTGAAAAGTAAATTTTTGTAGCTCATAAAACCTTCATTAGTGAGTTCACATAAAGGCAAAAACAGCGGTGCGCTCAACCCTCAGGGCAATGCTACCTTTGCTTGTTATGTTTATTTGGTTGCAGACCATGTAACGTTACTTTCTTTAATACCAAGACCCTGTTTGAATTTGACAGGAAACTCTAGGCTAGGTTTGCCAACCCAGCCACGCTCTAAATAGAGATTGTATCCGTCACCATTCTGTTCGTATCGAACGGCTGAAAGCCATATTCCATCCCAATCGCCTAAGAACTCTAAATCTCTAAGGCTTTTGGGGTATACACCATTTCTAAGTTTATGAAGCTCAATTATTGACACCGCGGAAACGAAGTTTTGTGTTCCAAACTTTTCATCAGCCCCCGGTACTTCAAAGTTACACCCGCTCAGGAAACCAACAAGTACAATAATCGCGATTAATTTCTGCATTAATTAGAGTTCCTTCGTTGGATTTTAAACATAACGTCCACAACAGGGGCCAAACAGAGTGGAGCCAATTTGCGGTAGAATGAGTGAAGCGAACCGCAAATTGGCGGAGCATAGTTTGGTCCCTTGCTTGTGATTGTTAATCGGAATCTAGCTGGCCACCTGCCTTTTCGGCTTCTGCTATCAAATCTTCCCACGGCCATTTAACAGTGGAAAATCGCCTGTAAAGCAATAATTGCCTGTCTACCACGCTTATTTCTTCGGTCGCAGTATTGTAGGTAACGACCAAGCCGCGCCCATCTTCATCAACCTGCAACTCTGGCAGTTTCTCTAAAATTGTTTTCAAGTTTCCATATTGAATTCTATCTTGTTTCGCGTGAGCCTTTTCATAAATTGATTTTGCAGGCAATCCATTTATTAACTCGCTATCTGTAGAAGCAATGATTGCACTCATCGCATGAGCATAAATTCCAGTTGCATTTTTCCGAGAACGAATACCTTTTGAAACCAGCTTTGAAAATTGCTGGTATACAGGATTCAATTGTTCGGCGTATTCCATCGCAGCGGAATCAACAAAATTTACATCATCCAATTTTTGATTGAGAAATCGCTTTTCTTCAATGTTGGCTTGGTCTAATGTTAAAAGTGTTAGTTGTTGCAATACTCCTGCATTCCCATATGCCAACTCTACTAGTTTGTTTTTTACTGGATCAGCAACAGATAGATTGAGAGTTCCTGAACCTTTATTTATTATTTTTGTTAAATCAGAGTTCGACCAATCAACTGGAATTTCTTCTACCCTTCCAGAAAGGTCTGGGTTTAGATGCAACAAAAGATTTGTTTCCGACCACACGCCGACTATTATTAAAAATACGCCATAATCCCATAACGCTTTTAAATCGAAAGCAAACCCCTTTCTATTTTCGGTCGACATGTAATGAAAATCTTCTATGATCAACCTTCTATCTGAAGCTTTTATTATGTCCGCAATAAATCTCAAATCCTCGATGTCTTTACCAATAGACTTTTCGTTCTTTTGTCCAGTTCCATTAATCTCACCCTGTAGATCGACACCGATTTTTCCAAGAAGATTTACGCCGACTGCTCCTGATGCCTTGATAGATCCTTTGACAGATCCTGTACGCGATTCGCTTATAGTTAACTTGATATCGAGCTGGGAGAGCGCGTCAACATAAATATCAATGAAAGACTTATGCAAACGACATTGAACTACGATGGGATTTTCGACGACCCTCAGTCTTAGCCAGGATTTTCCACTTTTCGAAGGTCCACGAATTGCTACATGTCTCGTGCGCAACAATGCTTTTTGCAATCTCGAGTCAAGCTCACCTCTATCAACATATGACGCATCTCTTATTTCGGGCGATATTCCAAAAACTTGATCTGTACGCACCTAATCCTCCTATTTCGATTAGACATAATGATTCCCTGTGCAGGTGTCGGCCTCCGTGTTTTTTCGTGTATTAGTTAAACCAGAGCCACACTGCTTGTTGATCCAATAGGCAAACAATCACAGGAGGCCGACATGTCTAAAGCTAACACACTTTTTATCGGGTTGGACGTATACAAGGAGACCACTGACGTGGCCTGGGTTTCTGATAAGTCTGCTGAGACTGTGCATTACCATGGCACAATCCCAACCAACCTGCGTTCATTCGATAAACTCATTAAAAATCAAACAGCCAAGACCAGTAAAATCTGTGCTATCTATGAGGCTGGTCCCTGCGGCGAACACAAGTAATGCGAATAACCAAACTCGCGCGGCTCTATTAAAAAGAGTGCAAGGTCAACCGCCGACACTTACTCGCCAAAGTCCGACTGTCAGAGTGTCCTTACCGGAGACCCAAAAATCTCCGGTAAGGACACTTTTACCTATTTGACAATGGGAATCATATCAACGCCGCGCTCTGCGGCAAATTTGGAGCGCAGCGGAAAATTTGTCCGACAGCAGCGCCTTGTTATGCCATCTTGCGAGCCCATTATTTTTTAGGCTTTTCAAACATCATCTTACCAATCCACCAAATTGACCGCCCAACATTGGAAATCAATTGTTGCCCTTGCCTTAAAAACGAATTTTCAGTGTCAATTCCGGCAAGCTCTAAGGCTTCTCCGATTTTTGAACTTGTCGGGTGTGCATCACCTACTCGCATATCATAAGCACCTACAATTGAACCAAAAACTTTACGAGCAGCATCATCTCCAACTGTCTGGGATAGTATGTCTTGAAGTAGTTTGTTTGAGCCAAGTTTATCCTTATTCGCATGTACTGATAACGCCCGCAACTCTTTGACATTAAGCCGGTCAGAGAAAACGCGTACAATTTCTTTTGCTAGCCTTAATAATGACGCTTGATCTTTACTTTCGAATCTGGATATTTTCTTTAAGGCTTCTTTTCGATCTATATCATGTGAGAAAAGAGAAACATTAAACTCTTGCTTAAATCCATTCTCCAGCATGCTCATTACTTCGAATAGTAACTCCTCTACTGCATGTGTGGATGCGGGTTGAGCCTTAACCTGAGAATCTAACAACTCACTGGAAACCTTGCCCTCTGGGACTACATTATGTGCGGCCCATATGTGCTGTTCCCATGAAGGGAGGCGAGCAATATCATAAGCATATACTGTCATGAAATCCGCTGAGTTTACTCCAAAGTGAATTCGATAACCGGACGTTGAGTGAATAGAACCTGTTTCTGCTGTATACCATTCAAGTGAGAAGCCTCGTAGTCCCAACAGCTCATTTACAATACTTGGACGAAACCACAGCCACCTTCCAACGTCTTCATTGTTTAGTTCAGATGATGCGATGCGAGTACTATCTGTTTCAACTATGAATTGAGGTAGATTTGTATCAGCGTCTCCTCTAACGCGTTTGCTTATGCCTTGGTGTTCAATCCATTCATCCCGCCAAAATTCTCCTTCCACCCGTACACCATCATAACCGGATTTGTTTCCTTCAGACTTTTCATAATCAGTATTTTCGTTTGTTTCGGGCCCCATCACAGGAGCATCTTCCTCTTCGTCTACATCTGTACGCCAAGCACGAAGCATTGCCCAGCTACCGCCAAATATATCATTCACATTGCGAATACGAAGTTCATAACGGCCGCCATCCCTTTCTTCTTGGTGGCCTTCTAGGTCAGCATATTCGCTATTTTCAAGTGTCGGTACGTTTTCAACTCTTTGTCGATAGTACGATAGCCTTAGACATAAATTTCTAGCCGCTAAATAGTCGAGAAGAAACTCTCTTTTTATTTCGATCAGGCGCTGCTCCCCTTTGTCATCGAGAACCTCCCGAGCTACTACTACAAAATTTTCTTCTGGCCTTACCCAATTATTCCCCTCTTTTATAAGACGAAGCGCTACTACTAAGTCAGGATTCAATATCCATAAACTTCCGCCAACTACGGGTTGAGGGTGCTCAAATATAAGATGGACTCCGATTGGTTCTTTGTCATTCCATTGGTACTGTTCAATTGTAGAATAATAACCATCTTCATAGGCATAAGCTTGAGGGGTACAACTAATCCCAATATCATTCCAGCTAGCTTTTTCTGCTATTTCTCTGTGCTCTGGAGGAAATGCTACAGAACCACAACCAAAGTACTCGTCAACGTGCCCTATATATTTGCAGTTTCCTTTTTCATCGTTAATTGATGCTCTCAAAGGCACCCAAGTAGACTTTGAAAAAGTCCGGCGTGTTTCCTTTTTTTGAAGAATCCAATCTTGATTCATTGGTCATCAGTTCCTTTGGCATAACGCCTCAAGCAGAGGCGCCGACTTTGTCGGCGTCCTTCTGGCTTGAATTGTTAGGCCAATTTAGCGTTGACGAAAGGAGTTGGTGAGCAAACTTTATATCTTTAAATTGCTCTTCTCCTACTACTAAACCCTTATTCTTTACTTTTATCTTAGGATGAACCTGATTTCTTGATGCTTTCAAGAACTCCATCATCGCTTGTCCGCTAAATGTATAATCGCCAGTCTCGTAATTGGGTATCCAGCCAGCAGCAGAACATACCTTTATCAGGGTATCCAAAGTCCACGTCAGAGGATTCTTAGACTTCAGGACTCGATTCGTTAACCCTAGAGTTGTCAGTGTTTTTCTTATATGAGCTTCATTTTCAAGGCATGTCAAAATCAATCTGGACTCAATGGCTGATCCGAGCATTACTGCCGCCGCCAAGAAAGAACCAGCGTCCTCACAGACGCGGGCCTCATTCTCATAGTATATTGCGATTGATTTTAGTTTTGCGTGCTCGTCTTTTTGGAAAACTGCAACCCTTCCTGCATCGTGCAACTTATAGAACTCTTCTGGATCATTGATATACAGGTCTCTTAAATCATCAGCGCCGAACTCGCTAAATGCCTCCAGAAGCTTCTGCTCCATAACTAAATCATACTCTTTAGACAAGCTCTTATACTCATCAGGCGCTTCTGATATTGGCCAATACTCATCATCAGAGAGCCCGTAAGACTTTTCGACAGCACGCATTTTCTCTGATATTGGCCCAAGAATGTCTTCGTACTGCCCATTACTCCATCTTGCTTCGTGTATCTGGACCTCAATTGCATAGCATCTATGAAACGCGAGCTCGTGCTCAGAAATATCACCTGCTTCGTATCTAGCTTGCGCGATCTTTATATAAAGCTTGGCGCGAGCCTCAAGGGAGGGAAGATCGCTAAAATCTATTTTTTGAGGAAACTCTGTATTTTTAAGCAGATCCTCTAAAGCAATCGCTTTTTCAGCTCGCTCTTGAAAATGCTTTATTGCTTCCACCACTTCAGGTGGTAACTCCTCATTCATTTAAGATTCTCTCAGAGCTATAGGGGCCTAACAGCTGTATAGTGCGCATGCGCGTTTTAGTCCTCGGAGGAGTGTAAACGCGCATCGCTATCTGCTTGTATTAGCTGGATATAATACCATTTAGTCCAAATATCCCTTGCAGCTAAACGCGCATGCGCGGTTTCCAAACCTATTATCTACCAGCTATATTTTTTAACTTTATGAATTTGATACTATTTTCTAAATATTACAGAAATAACGCACAAACTTAGCTGCAAATTCCCGGCATTTTGTCCGGAACGTCAATAATACTGTATAAAAATCAGCTCTGAGGTACTTGTCATAGGCGCTTCAAGCCGCACAACCAAGGGCCCTACAACCCAGGCCCTACAAAAAAACGCTAAGTAAGGCCATAGCTACCGCACGGGTCCAAACTCTGTTCGTCCCTGAATTCCGCTTAATGCGGAAAAGTGTTGTTGCTTTCGGCCTTAAGCTTAAGAAAGTGCTAAATCCAAAGTATTGAATTGGTTATACAATAGCCAGCATTGAATGTTAAAACAATTAGCCAAAGGTCAAGTTTTGACAAAGGCAACAAAACCCTGATTTGGGTTGTTTTTGCAACAGAATTGACTGGGTGTTTGCATTCTTCCCTTTTTTCGACAGTCATAGTCCCACCTAGTACTGGCCGAGCTTCCGGCCACGGTGTAGCTAATCACCTGCGGTGCGCTTTTCGCACAGGCGATCCTGTGACTCGGCGAGAGTTGCGCAGCAACATGCTTTCGAGCGCGAGCCAGGGATGTTGAGCTGGCCGTTAAACAGGGATGTTGTTGTGAATACGTCCATGTAGCCTCGACGAAAACGTCCCTGTTTTCGACGGTCACAGTTTCGCCTGTGCCTGAAAATGAGGTGTATGCCTGCAGATCTTTCAAATGGTTCAAGCTACTCAGGGCTAACAGAATTGCACTAATTCCCCCCTCGGTGTCGCCGAAAGTCGTTGGCGCAAATAACGTGGCTGAGGCATGGATGCCGAAGCAGCGACAGTCGAATCAGGGATGAGCGTCTGAAGCGGTAGTTATTTGCGCCATTAGGCCGAGGGGCTTTCGACACCGTGTGGGGGCGGCAAGGGAGATCCAAGAGGGGATTGCTGTTGATCCCTTCTTGGTCGGGTGTGGGGCGAAGCTCCACGACTTTACGCCGCTGGCACAGCG
>NZ_JBKORJ010000067.1:0-35301 GCF_047314585.1 Shewanella sp. BJSY2023SW005 | reverse complement strand
GTGTGTAAGCGTTGCGAGGCGTTGAGCTAACCTGTACTAATGACTCGAGAGGCTTAACCATACAACCCAGATGGGTTTTACGGACTTGAAGAAGTTAGATACTTGATTGAAGTTTGAACTCAGGCTCTGAAGAAGAGCACAGCTTTCTGAATTGAAGAATAAAGGTTAATGACGCAGGTAATTGTTTGGCTGACAAAGCCGTGACGAGCGAGCCGCGCAGTGTACTGAAGTACATGAGCAGCGTAGCGAGGAAACAATACCGTCAGACGGACAATTAACCAGTAAGAATATGTCTGGTGACAATAGCATTGTGGTCCCACCTGATCCCATCCCGAACTCAGAAGTGAAACGCAATCGCGCCGATGGTAGTGTGGGGTCTCCCCATGTGAGAGTAGGTCATCGCCAGACGCCCAATTTTATTTTCACTTTTTAAAAAAAAGTGGAGACAAAACAGTAACAAAAAAGCCCTAGCTAAATGCTAGGGCTTTTTTGTTTGTCTCGCTTCCAGCGAGCATGACTTAACATGCAGCCCAAAGCTGCTTACGCAGTGCGGGCCCCTCAGCTCGCAGCCAAGCTGCTTCGCGCTACAGCCATCTATCAAGCTGTGCTTGATGAGCAGATGTCTTTCGCCCCCATGTGAGATGGTGCTGTGGAGATATTGAGAATGGCTCGACCCGTTTGTTTGGTCAGATTCATCCAGTCTCTGGAGCACAAAGATTTCACCCAACCGGTATCCTCAATAAAGGTACTCGTGGCTTCTTTGGGTTTGGAACCTATGGATTTTGCTTAGCCCCACCCCATTCATCCTGCTCGTGATATCTACTACCCCTTATTCAGGCGAAAGCCGCTTTGGATTGTTTGCCCTTAGCATTCCTTGGTTATTTAAGCTTCTTACCTGCATTACCAGACAGCGTCTTTGAGCACGAAAACAATTTTGAAGTTAGACTCTTTGCCTGTAAGTTAATTTGCCGTTAGCATTAAGCGTTATGTGTGCCTTCTTGTCATGAGCATCAAGGATTTCATTTGTGAAGATGCCAAGGCCTGCCATGGCCTATGTTGTTCCTTTTTGTGTATTTTTTATTTATCTCTGTCTTGTTGCTGGGGAGTATTTCTATGAGCGTCAGTCACTGGAGTCTGAGGCTGCTTCGGTTCAGATAGAACAGCTCAAGAAAGAGCTGTTCAGGATGCAGCATCTTGTTGAGAAGGCTGTAGGTAACCACAACCTGGATAGCGTGGCTGAAGAAATATCTCTGGCGGCAACCGACTTCAATATAATGGTGTATATCCTGCTTGATGACACCAGCCTTATTCGCCACGCCAATCATGTAGTCTGGCGCGACAGCCGGGCTTTGCAGGTTATCGATGGCTATTCTATGGAACTGCAGCGGCAAGTGGTCAACTCAGGTAAATCCTTGATATTTGCCAATCCGGATCGACTATCGATACAAGCCTATTACCCTATAGCTGCAGAAGCCCCCGTGGGCTTTGGTGAAAAGGTCGAGCTAATCTACCTGGAATATGATTTGTCACCGGCAATGGCTAAGGTGACAGATGCTCTTAATGTACGGTTTATGCGGGTTTGGGGCTTGGGAGCCTTGTTCGTTTTGGGCTTTATGCTGGTGTTGCACTTTATGCTGATCCGCCCTTTAAGAAGCTTGGTTTGGCAGGCCCGGAAAGGTGAGAGCAGCTCTTTTCATATAGATAGTCCGTGGCTTTTCAGCGAAGTACGGGTGCTGCAGGATTATTTACATCAGAGTCAACAGAAGTTGCAGCGAACCCTGAAACAATTGAGAGACAATGAGCAACGCTGGTTATTTGCGGTGGAAGGAACCCGCAATGGGATCTGGGATTGGAACATCGCCAGCGGCGAAGTTTTTCTGTCGGACCGCTGGAAAGAGATGATAGGTTATGGCCCTCATGAGCTTGAAGGGCTTTATTCTACTTGGGAAAGTCGACTTCATCCCGATGATAGAGAGGCGGTGCTGTCGTCTCTACAGGCCTACCTCAATGGTGAAACCGAGGCGTTTGAAAGTGTTCACCGTCTGCGCCATAAAGAGGGGCACTATATCTGGGTGCTGGACAGGGGAATGCTGGTTGAATGGGATGAGCAGGGGCGCCCTTGCAGGATTATCGGTACCCATGCTGATGTGTCGGATGATGTACGTAATCAGCAAGCTCTGGCCCATTTAGCCAATCATGATGCATTGACTAACTTGGCTAACCGTCGCGCCTTGATGGACGCCTTGTATGAGCAGCAAAAGCACTGTCACAACAGCTTGCAGTGTGCAGCGCTGTTTCTTATCGACTTGGATAATTTCAAAACCATTAATGACACTCTAGGACATCACTTGGGAGATCGGCTGTTGATACAGCTGGCCGCTCGTTTCTCGGGCTATTTTACTGCCAATACTTTGGTTGCCAGGTTAGGGGGAGATGAGTTTGTTATCCTGGCAAAAGACCTGACCCAAGACAAAACCACTGCGGCAAGGCGGGCCTTGGCGTTGGCCAGTGAGATCAGACAGTTGGTTGCCAGACCCTTTAATATCAGTGACAAGCAGCTGCATGTGTCTGCCAGCATTGGTGTCTGCCTGTTCGATGATCAGGATGATATTGATGCCGAGGAGCTTTTGAAGCGAGCCGATATGGCTATGTTCCAGGCCAAGGAAGGCGGAAGAGATAACTGCATGATCTACAACTCCGAGATGGAGGTTAAGGCTCACCAGAATCTGCTGATCCAGAATGAGCTGCGCTATGCCATCGAGCGGCAACAACTCTCTTTGGTTTATCAGCCAATAGTCGATTCCCAGGGGCAATTGACAGGGGCAGAGGCGTTATTACGCTGGCAACATCCGCAGCAGGGGAATATTTCGCCGGCGGACTTCATTCCCATTGCTGAAGGCAGCGGCCTTATCAGTGAGATTGGCCATTGGGTCATTCTTGAAGTTTGTCGCTTCATTCGTGAGCAGCAGGCCAAAGGCATAAAAGTGCCTAAAATTGCCATCAACCTCAGTGCCAGACAGTTTAACCAGCCTGAGTTTGTGGAGCGCCTGATCGCCTTGTTGAAGGCCCAGGGGATTGCTACGGATGCATTGGAGCTGGAGTTGACTGAGTACGCCCTGTTGACCAACTTGTGCATCATGAATACCCGAATCGATCTGTTGAAGAAGGCCGGGATATCTGTGGCGATAGATGACTTTGGCACAGGTTACAGCTCGTTGAGTTATTTACAGAACCTGCCTCTATCCAGATTGAAGATAGATGCCTCTTTTGTGCAGAAGATAGGCTCGGGGCGTAGTGCGGATGCTATAGTCAGGGCCATAGTCGAAATGGCCCACAGCCTGGAGCTGAAAGTGGTTGCAGAAGGGGTTGAAACGGCTCAGCAAAGAGCCTTTTTGAACCAGCTCGGCTGTGACAGCTTCCAGGGATATCTGTTCAGTCAGCCTCTGTCTGAGACTGAGTTCGCGACTCTGTTGCATGCGCCGAAGCATGAGTTACCGTGCGCTGCGCCAGGAAGTTGAAAATAATACTCAGCACCTGCTCACGTATTGCATCGATTTCAATAAAGAGTTCATGCCTGGCTCCCGTGATCTTTTCCAGTATTACCTCGGGGCCAATCGCAGCGATTTGCGCCTGGTTATCGACGATAGTGTCCTGCTCAGCTTGTAGAATGAGGATCGGGACCTTGGACTCTCTGGCTGCGGTGATGGTCTTCTCGCAAGCATCCAATGCTTCTATCAACCACTGATTGGTGGGCGAGCCCAGTTGGATCTCCGGACGTTGCCGGCATAAATCCAGTAAGGCCTGATACCGGCTTTCGCTGTGGGTCAATTGATTATCTTTAAACTCGAGTGGACGATAATCATGGCCGGATAACACGTAGTTGGGCTCGGTATGCGGGCCATAACTATTGAGTTTCCCCGCCAACCAACGTACGAAGTTGCGCGGCATTGGCAAACGGATCCCATACATGGGGGCAGAGAAGGCCGCGGCAGTAAATCTCTGGGGATATTGCTGCAAATACAGAGTTCCTATCGCTCCTCCCATGGAGTGGCCTACCAGAAAATACTGTTCATATTGGTTTGAAACTACTACTTGCTCAACGAAACAGTGCAAGTGATCAACATAGTCCTGAAACTTATCTATGTGCCCTTGGTGAGGATTGGCGGTTAGCCTGCTGGATAGCCCTTGCCCAATATGATCCAAGGCGTAGACACTAAAACCTTGCTGATAGAAGTCATGGATCAGCTCCCGATACTTGAGATAACTCTCAACCCGGCCATTGCTGATGACGACGGCCTGTTTCGCCTTTGGGTGGCAAATATAACCGTAGGCCAGCTCTTTACCGAATCCCACTGCCAGCTTGGCATGGGTGACACCTTGCCAGAAAGTCTCCAATTGAGACTGGGTTGAAGAGGGTTCTGCGTTGCGGGCCTGGGTCGTTACCATCCAATATTTCCTGATCTAAAAAAGCCAGTGCTCAAAGGCACTGGCCGAGTGTATCAGAAACAGGGCTTCATTGCTGTGAGGCGATAAAATCGGCTATCTGTTGTTCCAGCACAGACATGGGCACAGAGCCCTGTGCCAAAACTGCATCGTGGAATTGGCGGATATCGAACTTTTCCCCCAGGGCGTCTTCTGCTTGCTTTCGCAGACGTTTGATAGTCAGCTCGCCAATCTTGTAGGCCAGCGCCTGCCCAGGCCAGGAGATATATCTGTCTATCTCTGTGGTGACATTGTGCAGCGACAGAGCCGTATTACCGGCCATAAAGTCTATTGCCTGCTGACGGCTCCAGCCTTGGGTGTGCATACCTGTATCGACTACCAAGCGAGCGGCGCGCCACATCTCGTAAGTCAGGCGTCCAAAGTTGCTGTAGGGATCCTGATAAAAACCCCCTTCCAGCCCCAAATATTCACTGTATAGTCCCCATCCCTCGCCAAAGGCCGAGATATAGCTGTAGCGGCGAAAATCGGGCAGTTGCTCCAACTCCTGATTGAGGGAAATCTGCAGGTGGTGACCCGGAACAGCTTCATGCAGGGTGAGTGCTTCCAACTCATAGAGAGGGCGCTTATCCAAGGCATATGTGTTCACCCAATAAAAACCCGCCACAGTCTCCGAGTTGGAGCCGGAATAGCGCCCGGTTGTATATTTGGGGGCAATTTCTGCCGGTACAGGGGCTACGCCATAGGGTTTGCGTGGCAGCTTGCCAAAATAGCGTGGCAACATGGCGTCGGCTTTTTTGGCAATATAGGAGGCCTCTTTGAGCAGTTGCTCCGGCGTGCTCACATAAAAGCGTTTGTCGGTGCGCATAAAATGCAGAAACTCGGCAAAGCTGCCTTTAAAACCGGTTTGTTTGATGATCTGTTCCATCTCGGCGCGGATCCGTTTTACTTCACTCAGCCCCAGTTGATGGACTTGCTCAGGCGTCATATCCAGAGTGGTGTAGTACTTGACCCTGTTTTCATAAAAGGCCCGACCATTGGGCAGAGCTGATGCGGCAATGCTCTGACGGGCGCCAGGGATATATTCCTCGGTCATAAAGTCGTAGAAGGCTTGATAACTCGGTAACACATGCTGCTCGACACTGACGTACCCGGCATGGCTCAGTTCCTGTTTAAGATTGGCAGAAAAGTGTTCTGGAAACGTCTCAAACGGCTTGAAATAGCTGCTTTGCTGCACTGGTACCATATAGGCCTGAATACTCTGTTCAAACCCTCTCAGCACAGATTGCGGCTGAGTGATGCCCTCGGCAAGCCCTTGGCGCATCCAGTGTATCTGTTGCTGGAAATAGCGCGGCAGAGATCGCAGCTTCTGCAGGTAATGACGGTAATCGGCTTCTGTCTTGAATGGCCCGGAGGCCATAGAAGCAATGTAAGCGTGAAAGCCACTCTCTGAGGTAATCGGCAGGTAATGGGCCTTGAACCTGAAGCTATCCACGCTCTCCTGCAATTGGTATTCGAGAATACTGGCATTGATGGCGGCTTCTTTGCTCAGCTGTTCTCTGGGTATGGCCTTTAGCCGTTGCAAAAGTGCTGAATTGGCCGCAGCATCGGCCGCCAGAGCTTCAGCTGACAAGTCTGCTAACTTACCCGCGGCCGAGTCATCGCCAAACTGGAAGGCCATCTGTGGGCTTTCTGCTAGCCTTTGCTGCCAGGCATCGGCTATTAGCTGCTGGAGTTGGCTATCGGCTTGGGATAGTTGCTTGCCTATTTCTGGCGTGTTGGCTTCATGAGTAGGGTGTTGGCAGGCGCCCAAGAGTCCGGTGAGCAATAGGGGTAGCAGGAGTTTTTTCATTTGATTTTGTTCCTTTTTTATCCTTGAGAACGGATTATGCCTCAAGCTTGGTGGCAGCCCCAGCCATTCGAGCTCACCTTTTGGTAACAAAGCCTGTCTGCAGACTAAGAGGTGTTAACAAAAGGCGTGTTACACTTAAGCGTCCCCAGACCAAAAAATAACTAAATTGGCGGGGTAGTTCATACAGGGGTTATTTTTATGATTGATACTTCAATTCCGTTGGTCGATTTACATCGCCATCTGGACGGTAATGTCAGGGTTGAGACCATATGGGAACTGGGTCACCAACATGGCATTGCCTTGCCGGCGGCCTCGCTTGAGGCCTTGGCACCTTATGTACAGATCCAGAGTAAAGAATCCAGCCTGGTGGCTTTCTTGAAAAAGCTGGACTGGATGGTTGCCGTGCTGGCCGATTTGGATGCGGTAAAGCGGGTGGCCTATGAAAATGTCGCCGATGCGGCATTGTCCGGGTTGGACTATGCCGAATTAAGGTTCAGCCCTTACTACATGGCAATGAATCACAAGCTGCCGATAGAAGGCGTGGTGGAAGCCGTTGTTGATGGTGTAAAAGCCGGGCTCAAGGACTATCAGGTTAAGATAAAACTGATAGGTATTCTGTCTCGCTCATTTGGCCAGCAGGCTTGTACTCAGGAGTTGGATGGCTTGCTCGCGCACAGGGAGTCTCTGGTCGCGGTTGATTTGGCCGGTGATGAATTGGGTTTCCCCGGTGAGTTGTTTAACGAGCATTTCAAGCGGGTGCGTGATGTCGGACTTCAGATAACGGCTCACGCCGGAGAAGCCGCCGGTGCTCAAAGCATGTGGCAAGCCATCAAGGAGTTGGGGGCGACTCGCATAGGCCATGGGGTCAATGCTATTCATGATCCCAAATTGATGGAGTATCTGGTGGAACACAAGATAGGTATCGAGTCATGTCCCACCAGTAATCTACATACTTCCACTGTGAGCAGCTATCAAGAGCATCCGCTGCGAACCTTTATGGAAGCCGGTGTGCTGGTTGGCTTGAATACCGATGATCCAGGCGTCAGTGCCATAGATATCAAGCATGAATATCGTGTGGTTAAGCAGGAGATGGGCTTCACCGACGCTGAGTTGGCCAAGCTGCAGCGTAATGGCGTGGAGATGGCCTTCCTCTCAGACAGCGAGCGCCGGGAACTTTACGCCGCTAAAGCATAAAAGTTTGGTTAAGACACAAAAAAAGCCGATGAATGATTCATCGGCTTTTTTATTCTAGTCAGGGTTAAATTACCCGGGAGAACTGTTGCTGACGTGCCTTTTCTCGGAAGTAGACATCGAAACAGATACAGATATTACGGATCAACAGGCGCCCGGTTGGGCTGATGCTGATCTGACGGTTTTCAATGTTAACCAGTTTATCGTCGATAAAGGTTTGCAACAGCTTGAGATCTTCGGCGAAGTACTCTTCAAACTGGATCCCCAGTTGTTGCTCCATCTTGGCCATATCAAGCTCAAAGTGGCAGATAAGCTGCTTGATCACCGCGCGACGGATTTCATCATCACGATTGAGCTTACAGCCTTTCCACAGAGCGTGGCCCTGCTCATCTATGGCTTCATAGTAAGGGCGAATATCTTTCTGGTTCTGCGCATAACAGTCACCAATCTGACTGATGGACGACACCCCTAGTCCAAGGAGGTCACACTCTTCCTGGGTGGTATAGCCCTGGAAGTTACGGTGCAATCGGCCTTCTCTTTGCAGCTTGGCCAGCTCATCATCGGGTTTGGCGAAGTGATCCATGCCTATGTATTGATAGCCGGCGCCGGTCAGGGTCTTAATAGTCTGATGCAGCATGTCCAGCTTCTGTTGTGGGCTGGGCAGGTGCTCATCTTTGATTTTTCGCTGGGCCGCGAAGCGGGCCGGCAGGTGAGCATAGTTGAATACAGACAGACGGTCTGGAGACAGATCCAGAATTCGCTGAATGGTTTCGGCAAAGGTTTCCGGTGTTTGATGAGGCAAGCCGTAAATCAAATCGACATTGGTAGAGACAAAGCCCATCTCTTTGGCCTTTTTGATCAGCGCAAAAATGAAGTCTTCATCCTGTTCACGGTTAACTGCTACCTGAACCTCTTTATTGAAGTCCTGCACCCCAATGGATATACGGTTGAACCCTGCCTCTTTGAGGGCATCCAGCATAGACAGTTCGATTTCTCTAGGGTCGACTTCGATAGAGTATTCACCCTGTTCGGCAAAGTTGAAGTGACTCTTCAATAGTGACGATAACTTGATGATTTGCTCTGGGTTAAGGAAAGTCGGTGTGCCGCCGCCCCAGTGCATCTGAGTCACAGTGTAGTGCTTGAACAGAGGCGCCCGCTTGACGATCTCGGCTGCCAGGTACTCTATGTACTGATCGGCTTTGTGCTGATGCCGGGTGATTACCTTGTTACAGCCGCAGTAGTAGCACAGCTTGGCGCAGAAAGGGATATGGATATACAGAGACAGTTTGTCGCTTTTGCTGCCGGCTATGGCCGACAATAGATCGCCTTCGGTGAATGAGTCGTCAAACTCCAGCGCCGTTGGGTAGGAAGTATAACGGGGACCGCTGTAGTTATATTTCTCGATCATTGATTGATCCCAGCTGATATGAGTGGGCTGCTTCAAGGCGTGTCCTCCGACAGTAAATTAGCAATGAGCGAAGTATGCAGGGTTATAGCTCAAATAACCTTGATCCAGGTTGTAAAAATTACATGTACACAACTGGACGTTAGGGAATATCCATGAAAACGCTTTCGATGTCTGTTGTCTTATTGAGGTTTTGTGCACCGACTCACGCCGGGGAAGGGATTCAGCGGGCTCGATAGCTACTCGGTTGAATAGATAGAGGGTTATTAACCCACTGAATAAACCGACATGTTTGGGTCAAGAAGGCCATATGGGCAGAAGGTTTGAAGAGCGTTAATGTAGAAAGCGCTGCCGACTGCTGAGAAGCAAGCCGGCAGTTGAAACCTTAGTGGGTTGGCTTTAGCTGAAACTCGGAGAGTTTCTTGGCATCGGCCAATATGCCTTGCTCCAGCTCGGCTTCAGACTTCATTCTGGCCAGGTCGAGCCGCATCCGTTCTTGCTTGGGTAACTGAGCCCTGGCCTCCAGAATTGGATGATCCTTGATGCGCTCAAAATGCATAAACACATCCGGGTAATCACCACTGACTCTCTCTGTCAGCGACAGCAGATCGAACAGTTTAACGATTCTGACCACTCCTTCAGACAACTCACAACGCTCTTCTGTCATTGCGGCAGCAATATAGCGAATATCGGCAAGCAGGGATGCCTGTTTAGCTTCCATAACCGCCTTTTGCTCAGCCATCGCTTGTTCTCTGGCTTGAGTTTGTTTCCTCAGACGCAGCAGCAACACCGTGGCATAGGCGCTGAGGCCTATGATGATCAACATGGCTAAGGTGATAAGGATAAACTGCATCCCGGCCTCCGTTAGTTGTCTTGGTATTGTTTCAGAAGCTCAGCACCGGATTCGAATTTCTCCAGCAATTCGTCATCGCTATGACCCTTGCTTGGGGCTTCATCGGCCTGATCCAAATCGGTAATGCCAAGTTTTTCCATCAGCTTCTCTATCTTGGCCAATTGCCGCTCCAGCCATTGCTGGTCATCGGCGGCCAGTTCCCGTCCTTCTTCCAGCTGATCCAGCAGCTTATTCAGGCGCGGATCTTCCTCCAGTTGCAGCAGCAACTGTTCATCGGTCAGTTTGGGTTGTTTGGGCTGTGCAACCTTTTCTTTGACTATATCCAAAGCGACAGGCTTTTTACTGCCAAGGCGGATATCCTGTTTGTCAGAGCCTGCCCGCTTTTGCCCCTTTGGAGCAGCAGGGTTTTGGCGACTGCCCGCCTTATTGCCTGAATCCTGCTTCTTACGGGCCGGAGCGCGCTCAGATTTCTTGGTTCTGGGGGCTAGTTTGGGGTTGTTCTCGCCGACTTTACGGGTCTTTTTACTACGGGACATAATTCTCTCGATAAAAAGTAGTTGGTTGCGTCCGAACCGTGCCGGGTTCAGTCTACAAGCGGCGGTTCTGCATCAAGGTCGCGTGTTATAGCAGATCCTGATGTTTTTTGCATCAAGATGAAGTCCTGCGCTGCAAATATTAGCTTAAATTTACCCAGAGATGCCAAGTAAGCAAAAGTCTGCTGCTGGTAGAAGCTGACATGAGTCGGATTGTTCTTGTAATGCCATTTGGCAAACGCCGTCAAAGATGTCAGCAGCGGAGTGGATATGGCCAGCCAACCCCCTGGTTTCAGCAGCGTTTCGATTAAGCTCCACTCTTTTGCAGGGGTTCTGAAGTGTTCGAACACCCGAAAACAACAGATAAAGTCATATTGGTGGTGTAGTAGCTGGTGGTCTGCCGCAAAAAAGGGATCGAATTGTTGTAAATGGTGACCGGCGTTGCTGATCTGCTGCAGTCCTTCTTCGCTTAGCACCCGGCCGAAGTTGAGACCAAATAGCGGCGTGGGTTGCAAAGATTGAAGTTGTTCCAACAAGGGGTGGATAAAGCGTGCCAACTGCTTTTGCTTTCCTGCTTGGCGGGCTCTGCCGTAACGCTGTTTCTCGGCATCGGGTAACAAATAACTGCTGGAATCTGCAAACAACAGCCGACATTCGGGACAGAGATAAAAACCTCGTTTCTTATCCTGAAAGCTGAGTTCAGCATGATCGTTATGACACAGTGGGCAACGACGCATGGACTAATTAATATCTGCTCAACGGTGGTTAATAAATTATGCCATAAAAAAAGGCGGCAGTATGGCTGCCGCCTTATGATGGTGCTAACTAACACCTGATTCTGATTTCAAGTTTCCTTACTTGCTATGCGACTTTCCCGGTCGATATCCTTCTTTTTTTGACAGCTTTCCCTGCAGCTTTTCTCGTTATCGGTCTTCCAGACACTTTCTTGGGTTTCCTGCAAATAGCGATGGCCAAATTGGCTCATCATTATCCAGTCGTCTTCTGTGACGTCTAACAGACCATCCTTGTCTACTAAGTACCTTCCAGTGATAACAAGCTTCCAGCCAGTGCATCCAAAGCGCGTTGCTTCCTGTGCCAATGTTTGAGTCCTGCAAACATCTTCCTGTTGGAGCAAGTTCCCCTGTTAATTCGTAAGGACAATGCTAAAAAGCGGTTTGGCAAAATCGCCGGTTCCTTACTTTTATTGACCTGGATTTCAAACTGAAATCTCGACTCGTTATTATTATTTGCGAGTGGTCTTAGTAGTCTTATTGTTATTGGATTGCTTTATTCTTATATCTTGAATGTAAATTATACCGAAACCTGAATGTTGTTGGTAAAGTTTTTATACAAACAGATGGGTTTATCTCGGTACGGGCACATTAAACCTAAATCTGTGATCTGTGTCAAGCATTAATATTTTCAGTTTACGTAAACGTAAACTTTGTAGCTTAAGAAAAGGGTGAAACGTCACCCCTTTCCAAGCTACAGCAAAAATTACTTCAAGCTGGAGATGTACTTGGCCAGCGCTTCAATGTCTGCATCATTCAGCTTTTTAGCTGTGTCCTGCATCATTCCGTTTAAGTCGTTATGACGGCTCTGATCACGGAACTTATTCAACTGGATCTTGATGTAGTTGGCGTGCTGCCCAGCAACTGCCGGGAAACCGGCCAGTTCGCTGCCTTTGCCTTCAGGACCGTGACAAGCGGAACAAGCGGCTATGCCACGAGACATATCACCACCCTTGAACAGCTTCTCCCCGGCATCAGGAACATCCTTAACTTCAGCAACCTGCAATGTTTGGCTGGCAAAATAAGCTGCAACATCGGCAATATCCTGATCGCTCAAGGCTACCGCCATGCCGCCCATGATAGGATCCATACGGCCATCTTTGCCACCGGTTTGGGCTGCACTACGAAACTCCCGCAGCTGTTTTTGCAGATAGGTTGTGTGCTGACCAGCCAACTTGGGATACATGTCGATCATGCTGTTGCCATCAAGGCCATGGCAGGCAGAGCAGACAATGGCTTTGGTTTTTCCCGCTTCAGCATTACCTTCAGCAATCGCAGGTGAAGATATGGCGGCGACTACAGACAGCGCAAGGGCTAACTTTTTCATGGCGTTCCAACTTCTTTCGTTAAATTATTGTCCTGAGCTTACTAGGGTGACCCGCAAGCGTGGTAAAATACAAATAATGTGATCGGGCTAATATTTTACACGAAAACGTGGAAAAGTAAGCAAGTCTTCAATATTTATGCTATCACCCAGCAAAATTCAGGAGTCAGAAGTGACAGCAACTCGTATCGATTTTCGCAAGACAAAATTCCTTATCAGTGCGCCTGATATTGCCCATTTGGACAAGCACTTACCGGGCGACACCGGCGTGGAAATCGCCTTTGCCGGTCGCTCAAATGCCGGTAAATCAAGCGCTTTGAATGCTTTGACCGAGCAGAAAAACCTTGCAAGAACCAGTAAAACTCCAGGTCGTACTCAACTGATCAACGTGTTTGAGCTCGATGAGCAGCGCCGTTTGGTGGATTTACCCGGCTATGGTTTTGCTCAGGTACCACTGGCCATGAAGCTCAAATGGCAAGAGTCGCTGGGTGAGTATTTACAAAAGCGTGCCTGCCTGAGTGGTGTGGTGGTGCTGATGGATATTCGCCATCCGTTGAAAGACTTGGACTTGCAGATGATTGAATGGGCTGTTGCCAGTGAGATCCCTGTGCTGGCACTGCTGACCAAGGCTGATAAGCTGCCACAGAGTGCCAAGATGAAGACGGTCAATGAGGTACGTAAAGCGCTGGCTGACTTTGGTGATTGGGTCAGAGTCGAGCCTTTCTCATCACTTAAGGGAACCGGGAAACCTAAGGTTCTGGCGATTCTGGATGAGTGGTGCCATCCAGCCTGGTTGGAGCAAGAAGAGAACGAACAAGAGTGATGGACTCAAACTATGCAAACGGCAGCCATATAGGCTGCCGTTTTTGTATCTGCTGTGTGTGCCGGGAGAATTCAGGACAAAAAAAACCGGCGACTCAGTCACCGGTTAAATTAGCTCTTTTGGGGAGAAGCTAAAATTTCAACAAGACTCAAGTACCATCAAACTTGGACTTCGATGGCTCTCAATGGCGGTAGCATAACGCGAACTGAATCAGTTTTAAAGTAATTACTCTAAAAAATATTGCAGACGAAAAAAAGCCCCAGCAAATGATTGCTGGGGCGCCAGAATTTGGCTGATCACTAAAAGTGAAATAAAGGTCTGAAAGATAGAACATCTTAACCTCTGTACCCTACGCCGAGAATAATACTGTATTTATCTCTAATGGGAAAACTGTTTTTTCAAAAAGACGACAATAATGTGGAGTCGATCACAAGAATCGTTGGCTAGAAAAGCGCCTTTTGATCTTTAAATTACAAAAATGAGCTTAAAAAGCAGGCTTTTAGCGCTGGTTTGTCGATTTTTTGCCAAAAATTGTTGTTTTTAGTTCAGGTAGGGTAGCTAATGACGGGAGCAGATGCGGATAATCATAGCCTTGTGTTCAAAACACAAAAAAGCCATCCCGAAGGATGGCTCTTGATGGAATAGATAGATTATCAGTGAGCCTGATCCCAGCTGTCACCCAAGCCGGCTTCAGCCAGCAAAGGTACATCCAGGGTAGCGGCTTCAGCCATGAGTTTGCAGATCTGGTGTTGTAGCTCTTCGGCTTTCGCTTCATTGACTTCAAACACCAATTCATCGTGAACCTGCATGATCATGGTGATTTCCCCCTTGGTATCAGAGGCTATCCAGTCGGCAACTTTGATCATCGCCTTCTTGATGATGTCGGCTGCTGTTCCCTGCATAGGAGCGTTGATTGCAGCCCGTTCTGCGGCTTGACGCCGCATGGCATTGCGATCACGGATTTCCGGCAGATACAGGCGCCGACCAAAGAGTGTGGAGACATAACCTTGCTCGGCAGCGAGTGCCCTGGTCTCTTCCATATACTTGAGCACGCCGGGGTAACGCTTGAAGTAGGTATCCATATAGCTTTGTGCTTCAGTGCGGGGAATATCCAGTTGGCGTGCCAAGCCAAAGGCGGACATGCCATAGATAAGACCGAAGTTAACCGCCTTGGCCCGTCGGCGCTGCTCTGGAGTGACAGTTTCAAAAGCCACATCAAAGACTTCAGCCGCCGTTGCTCTGTGAATATCTTTACCCTCGGCGAATGCCGCCAGCAGGCCGGCATCCTGGGACAGGTGAGCCATGATCCTGAGCTCAATCTGTGAGTAGTCGGCGGCCAGAATCTTGCGCCCTGAAGGTGCGATAAAGGCCTGACGAATTCTGCGCCCCTCTTCGGTGCGGATAGGAATATTCTGCAGGTTAGGGTCGCTGGACGACAAGCGGCCGGTGGCAGCGTTGGCTTGATGATAGCTGGTATGCACCCGGCCGGTTTTGCCATTGATCATCAGCGGTAACTTATCTGTATAAGTGCTCTTGAGCTTGGTCAGGCTGCGATGCTCGAGAATGATCTTTGGCAATGGATAATCCAGCGCCAACTCTATCAATACCTCCTCGGCGGTGGATGGCGCGCCTTTTGGAGTTTTCTTGATCACCGGATAACCCAGCTTTTCGAAGAATAGTGCCTGCAGCTGTTTGGGAGAACCCAGATTGAACTTCTCTCCGGCTATCTCATAGGCTTTTTGCTCCAGCGCATCTATCTTTTGTGCCAGCTCATCACTCTGCTGCGACAGTTGCATACTGTCGATCAACACTCCGTCGCGTTCCATCTGTGAGAGCACCTGAATAAGCGGCAACTCAAGTTCGGTGAAAACGTTGGCTAACTCTTGCTCCCGCTCAAGCCTTGGCCACAGGTGTTGATGTAGCCTGAGTGTGATATCGGCATCTTCGGCGGCGTAAGGCGCCGCTGTTTCCAAAGGGATCTGGTTGAATGTCAGCTGCTTGGCGCCTTTACCGGCAATATCTTCGAAGCTGACACATTTGTGCCCCAGATACTTGAGCGCTAGGCCATCCATGTCGTGTCTGGATGCTACAGAATTGAATACATAGGATTCGAGCATGGTATCGAAGGCGACACCGGCCAGTTTGATACCGGCATTGGCCAGAATACTGATGTCATATTTCAGATTTTGACCGACTTTCTTTATCTCGGGATCTTCGAGAATAGGCTTGAGTTTGGCCAATACCCCTTCTCTAGGCAGCTGCTCGGGGGCATCCAAGTAATCGTGTCCCAGTGGCAGATAGGCGGCTTCTCCAGCCTTGACGGCAAAGGATAAACCCACCAGTTTGGCGTCCATATAGTTGAGGCTGGTGGTTTCAGTATCTACCGCCATCAGTTCGGCATCGGCCAGCTTTTTCAGCCATTTTTCCAGTGCGGCTTCTGTCAGTATGGTTTCGTATTCTGTCTCTATAGTGACTTGAGGTGGGGTTTCTTCCTGAGTTTCTGGCGCTGCTGTGTTGGCCGCCTTGGGGTGCGGCATCTTGTTGTCCAGAACTTCTGCCAACCAACGCTTGAACTCCATCTCGCCGTAAAGCTGTGTCAGTTGGTCTTTATTGGGCTCGGTAATATTGAGTTGATGCCAATCCAGATCCAGCTCGCAATCTGTTTTGATAGTTGCCAGATCGTAGGATAGTTGCAGCATCTCGGCATTGTCGGTGATTTTCTTGGCCATGGTCTTGGCACCACGGAAGCCAAGTTCCGTGACACAATCCGGTTGCTGCAGTAGCTTGGCGACACCACCGGCCCCTGTCAGCATGGCCAACGCGGTTTTCTCACCCACACCAGGCAGTCCCGGGATGTTATCGGCCTTGTCGCCCATCAGGGCCAACAGGTCGATGATAAGCTCGGGGCCGACGCCAAATTTACTGGTGACCTCTTCCGGTCCCATTATGGTGTCTGTCATTGTGTTGATCAGGGTGACATTGTCATCCACCAGTTGCGCCATATCCTTATCGCCTGTGCTGATCAGAATAGCACGGCCTTCCTTACTGGCCCTGGAGGCAAGAGTGCCTATCACGTCATCGGCTTCCACCCCGGGAATACAAAGGAGTGGCAGGCCAAGAGCCTCTATGATGGCATGCAGGGGGGCTATCTGACTTCGCAGATCATCAGGCATTGGTGGCCTGTGGGCCTTATACTCGGCGTACATCTCGTTACGAAACGTGGGACCCTTGGCATCAAAAACAACCGCCATCTGTTGTGGCTTGTATTTGCCCAGCAAGCTGCGCAACATATTGACTACGCCGTAAACAGCCCCGGTAGCTTCACCCTTGGAGTTGGTCAGGTGAGGTGGTGCATAGTAGGCCCGATAGAGGTAGGAAGAACCATCCACAAGGACGAGGGGGTTTTCTGCTATTGTTGGCATAGTTTTGTTTCAATCTAAGCTGTCTTAAGTGCTGCTAAGCATGCCATATCAAGGCATTTTCGGCCATGACAAAATCACCTACAGCCTGTGGATAAGTCTGTGAGTGAAAAAATCAACATAGAGAAAGGCGGTAGAGAACAACATAAAGTTGTTTTTATAACTTGTTGATATTTATTTGTTATTTGTTTTTTTGTGAGTCAGGTAAAAGTTTTACTAAATCTTATCGGTTGTGGATTTTTTAAATTCCTTTTCCAGATTCGCACCTTGGTAGCGGTAAAAATCGCCTCTTAGCAGAGACGATGAATTAAGTTAGCATGATTTTTAATCAGATCAACCAGTTTGTAACTGGTTTGTTAAACCCAAATGACATAAGAGGGAATTTTTAATGAAAAAAATCGCAGTTCTTCTCAGTGGTTGCGGTGTCTTCGATGGCAGTGAAATCCATGAGGCGGTGTTGACCCTGCTGTCCCTGTCTCGTTCGGGCGCGGCTTACCAGTGTTTTGCCCCTGATATTCCTCAAATGCATGTGGTCAATCATCTCAAGGGTGAAGTCGTGGAGACTGAGCAGCGCAATGTGTTGGTGGAGGCTGCTCGAATTGCCAGGGGTGATATCAAGGCGACTTCTGAACTGAATGTGGCTGACTTCGACGGCCTGATCATTCCCGGAGGCTTCGGGGCCGCTAAAAACCTCTGTAACTTTGCCGTAAATGGCAGCAATAGTGAGATTGCCGCTCCGGTACGTGAATTTATCAGTCGTTTTATCAGTGCAGACAAGGTGGTGGGTTTTATCTGTATCGCGCCTGTGATGATCCCGAGCCTCTATGGTGAAGGGGCCAGAGGCACCATAGGGACGGACGCAGAAACCGCAGCGGCCTTTGTAGCCATGGGCGGTGAACATCAAAATGCCAAGGTAGATGAAATTGTGGTCGACAGTGAGCGCAAGATAGTCAGCACCCCGGCTTACATGCTGGCAGGTTCCATTGCCGAGGCCAATAGTGGCATTGAAAAGCTGGTGGCCAAGGTGTTGGAGCTGGCCTAAGCCCTGTCCAAGTTACTTTGAACCTATTCAAGAGGGAGCCTGAGCTCCCTCTTTTTACTGTTGCCGGCTGTGCAGAGTGACTTTGGTGTGTACAAACCTGAGCCACATAGGATTATCTTTTCCCGCGGTTGTCGAGCCAGCCTTGGGCCAGCCCGACCAAGAGTCCACCCAGATGCGCGCCGTTGGCTATCGAAAGGCCAAACACATCCATAAAGCCAAGTACCAGCCACAACAGCATAAAACCCATCAAGGCCGGTGGCAGACCTATGCCTTTCTCTGGGCTCATGCGGCCGCAGACCCAGGTATAACCCACCAGGCCATACACAACCCCGGAAAGACCGCCGAAGTTGGGGCCACTGAGATAGAACTGCACTATATTGGGCAAAGTGCCGGCGACCAACAGCAGAGTCAGTAAAGGTGCAAGACCGATACGGTTTTCTATTTTGCCACCCAAGACCCACCACCAGAGTAGGTTAAAGGTGATATGCAGCGCCGAGAAGTGCAGCAGGCTCGGGGTAAACAGGCGCCAGAATTGGCTGAAACCGGCATCCGAAGTGGCGCCGAAGAAGGCCAGGGCTTCGAATACCTGATTGCCGTAGCCCAGGTTCATGGCTGCGAAGATAGCTATGCAGACCAGTAGAATGATCAGCGTCAGCGGTCCGGCGCCGGTAATAAATTGACTCAGCAGTTGCAGCGATGGCGCGCCATAGTCAACGCGGATTCGGTTGTCGCCATGATCCCAAGAGGCCTGCAAGTACTTGGGGTTTAACGGATCTTGGACAAAGTCGAGAAACGCTTTGCGCCCCTTGGCTTGGTCTGTGTCCTCGATAACATGAATGGCCACCCCCTGTTCCAGATGTGTGATGCGACAGGGGATCCCTTCACCCTTGAGGTAGTCTACCAGCGCCTGGGCAGCACGTTCATTGGGGAGGCGGCCGATTTCCATGCCTCAGTCCCTCGGCCAAGCAGCGAAACCGCCATCCAGGCTGTAGACCTCATCGAATCCTTGATGTTGCAAATATTCCGCTGCGCTTTGGCTGCTGATGCCATGATAACAGCAGACAACCAAGGGCTTATCCATATCGGCGTCCCTTAGATAGTCGGCCAGATTGTCATTGCCGAGGCGGACGGCTCCTGGAATATGGGCCGTCTCAAAACTGGCAGGATCGCGAATATCGACTATCTGCAACTCGGCATCTTCGGCCATCATTTGCTGGAGTTGAACGACAGAAAGGTGTTGGTAACTGGACATACTTTGCCTGTAAAAGAGGTGATGCTTGTTAACAGTGTGCATCAGGGCGCTGCATGAGTACAGCGCCCTGTTTGATGATCAATCCCAGCTGAGAATGACCTTGCCGGATTGACCCGAACGCATGGCATCGAAGCCCTGCTGGAAGTCATCCACCTTGTAATGGTGGGTGATAATAGGCGCAATATCCAATCCGGACTGGATCAAACTGGCCATCTTGTACCAGGTTTCAAACATTTCCCGGCCATAGATGCCCTTTATCACCAACCCCTTGAAGATGACCTTGCTCCAGTCTATGGCCATATCGCCACCCGGGATCCCCAACATGGCAATTTTGCCACCGTGGTTCATGGTATCCAACATGGAGTGGAAGGCCGATGGCACACCGGACATTTCCAGGCCGACATCGAAGCCCTCTGTCATGCCGAGCTCACTCATCACATCTTCGAGTTTTTCCTTGGCCACATTGACGGCTCGGGTTGCTCCCAGCTTGCGCGCCAGTTCCAGACGGTATTCGTTGACATCTGTGACAACTACGTGGCGGGCACCGACATGGCGACAAACCGCGGCGGCCATAATGCCTATGGGGCCGGCTCCGGTGATCAGCACATCTTCACCGACGAGATCAAACGACAGCGCTGTGTGTACCGCATTGCCAAAGGGGTCGAAGATAGCGGCCAGATCGTCGCTGATATCATCGGGGATCTTGAAGGCGTTGAAGGCCGGGATCACCAGATATTCGGCGAAGGCGCCTTCGCGGTTAACCCCAACCCCCACTGTGTTACGGCACAAATGAGTACGGCCACCACGGCAATTACGGCAGTGACCACAGGTGATATGACCTTCGCCTGACACTCGGTCACCAATATTAAAGCCACGAACTTCCTGACCCATATCTACCACTTCGCCGACATATTCATGGCCGACAACCATAGGAACCGGGATGGTCTTTTGTGACCACTCATCCCAGTTGTAGATATGCACATCGGTACCACAAATGGCGGTCTTGCGAATCTTGATCAGCAGATCGTTATGGCCCATTTCAGGTTTGGGTGCGTCTACCATCCAGATGCCTTGTTCAGGCTTGAGTTTACTCAGTGCTTTCATCATGTTACTCCATGGGATAGGTATCAGATGATACCCATCTCCTTACCGATTCGGGTGAAGGCTTCGATGGCCTTGTCCAGCTGTTCACGGCTGTGAGCCGCCGACATCTGGGTACGGATACGGGCCTGTCCCTTGGGTACTACCGGGAAGGAGAAGCCGATGACATAGATGTTTTCCTGCAGCAGGCGGTTGGCGAAGTCACTGGCCAACTTGGCATCACCCAGCATGACCGGCACTATGGCGTGATCGGCACCGGCCAGGGTGAATCCGGCTGCAGCCATTTTTTCACGGAAATAACGGCTGTTTTCCCATACCGCTTCGCGCAGTTCCTGGCCCTCTTTGAGCATCTCCAGCACCCGAATTGAAGCGCTGACGATGGAAGGCGCCAGTGAGTTGGAGAATAGGTAAGGGCGTGAACGCTGACGTAACCAATCGACAACTTCTTTGCGGGCCGCGGTGAAGCCGCCGGAAGCGCCACCCAGCGCCTTACCCAGGGTGCCTGTAATGATGTCGATACGACCCATCACATCGCAATATTCGTGGGTGCCGCGGCCGTTCTGGCCGATAAAGCCAACGGCGTGGGAGTCATCGACCATTACCATAGCGCCGTATTGGTCGGCGAGATCACAGATACCCTTGAGGTTGGCAATAACCCCATCCATGGAAAACACCCCATCTGTCGCTATCAAGATATGGCGGGCACCGGCATCGCGGGCGGCGATCAGTTGGGTTTCCAGGTCGGTCATATCATTGTTGGCGTAGCGGAAACGCTTGGCCTTACACAGGCGGACACCGTCAATGATAGAAGCGTGGTTCAGGGCATCCGACACTATGGCATCTTCCGGGCCCAGCAGGGTTTCAAACAGACCGGCGTTGGCATCGAAGCAGGAGGAGTAGAGGATGGTATCTTCCATGCCGAGAAACTCGGACAGATTGGCTTCCAGCTGCTTGTGAATGTCCTGGGTTCCGCAAATAAAACGTACCGAGGCCATGCCGAAGCCATGGTCTGCCAACCCGGCCTGCGCCGCCTTGATCAATTCAGGGTGATTGGCCAGGCCCAGGTAGTTGTTGGCGCAGAAGTTGATAACTTCTGCTTCGTTGACGCGAATGGCCGGTTGCTGCGGAGAAACTATTACACGCTCGCTCTTGTACAGGCCTTCGGCCTTGACGTCGGCAAGCTGTTGGTTGATCTGATCGTAGAATGAGGTAGATGCCACCTTAAGTCTCCTTGATTGGATTATTCTGTTTATTGGAGTGGTGGCATTTTAACCCTAAAGCCAATGGCTCAACACTCTTTTTTAAGCTGAGCCGACAGGGATAAATCAGATTAGGGCTAGTGCTTGTTTCAGATGAGAAAAACTAAGGCGGCCGAGAAGGAGAAAGGCGCCTGAATGACAGATGCCCAAGGCTGCGGCGCTAGTCTTGCTGGTGAGCCAAAGTTTGGTAGTGCTGCTCCAGGCGCTCGAAGGTCGAGGTGGAACTGGGGGTGGCGTAGGCCTTGAAGATCATCAGTACCCTGAGCAGGCCTTCATAGAGTGAAGACTTGGTAATATTGGCTATGCTGGATTGGGTCAGCTGATAGCTGATCCAGAAACTGACTATCATCTTAATGGTATCGGCCAGACTGGAGATCTTGTCTTGCTCCAGCTGTAGAAAGCCATCCTGACACAGTAGCTGCAGCACATGGCTAGAGCGGGTCAGCACCTTTTGCTGGGCTTCCAGATAGCGCTTTTTCAAGGCCTCATCGCGACTGAGGATGTCGGCCAGGTTGGCGTACATAAAGCGAAATTGCCACAGGGTATAGAACATGGCATCGAAATAGCCAATCAACAACTCGACATCGACTTGCCTATCTTCATAGGGTTGAAACCCCAGTTCCAGATGATTTTCATACTGGGCGAAGATGCAGCGAATAATGTCTTCCTTGTTGCGGAAGTGGTAATAGAGATTGCCCGGGCTTATTCCCAGATGGGCCGCGATATGATTGGTGGTGATGGAGCGTTCGCCGTGTTCGTTGAAGAGTTCCAGACTGGCCTGAATAATTTTATCGCGGGTTTTCATCTGAGTCCTAAATGGTTGCGGCATCATCCGCAATCCGGCGAATGGCTCTTGGTTATGCTGCTTCGGGTATTATGCTAGCATTGTGACAATCCATCAGGCAAAACTCAATTATCCCGCCAATGAACCTTAGTCGTTACTCACTCTTGCTGTATCTGTTGTCGCCGCTGTTACTGCTGTATCTGGCATTTAGGGCCTTGAAAAGCCCGGATTACCGCGGCAGGTGGGGCGAGCGATTCGGCTTGTTCAAGGCCAAACCGACAGACCTGTTGATCCATACTGTTTCCATGGGGGAAACCCTGGCAGCAGTGCCGCTGATCAAGGCATTGATGCAAGCCAACCCTGACTTATCTGTCACGGTAACGACCACCAGCCCCACAGGTTCCCGCGAGGTGAATAAGGCATTTGGTGACACAGTGCAGCATTGTTACCTGCCGTTCGATCTTCCCTGGTGTGTGCGGCGTTTTCTGAACAGGCTCCAGCCTGCCAACCTGATAGTGATGGAAAC
Source organism: Shewanella sp. BJSY2023SW005 (assembly GCF_047314585.1). Classification (NCBI taxonomy): domain Bacteria; kingdom Pseudomonadati; phylum Pseudomonadota; class Gammaproteobacteria; order Alteromonadales; family Shewanellaceae; genus Shewanella; species Shewanella sp. BJSY2023SW005. Next base: position 12,706 of record NZ_JBKORJ010000067.1, on the reverse strand, counting down.
TGAACTCTGGCCCAACTTACTGCATCAGGCCAAAAAACAGGGCGTCGGCATCATGCTGGCCAATGCCAGGTTGTCGGCCAAGTCGGCCGCCAAATACCAAAAGTGGGCCGGGCTTAGCCTGCCCATGTTGCAGCTACTGGATAAGGTAGCCGTACAGACCCAAGCCGAGGCCGAACGCTTTATCGCCCTCGGGGTTGCCGGCGACAAGCTGAGTGTTTGCGGCAGCCTCAAGTTCGACCTGCAGCTGGATCAGCAGAAGATAACCAAGGCCAGAGGCGAAAGGCAGTTGTGGGGGCGCGCCTCGTCCCCGGTATGGGTTGCCGGCAGTGTTCATCCTGGGGAATTTGCGGCCATGCTGGAGTGCCATAAACGCTTGTTGGCATTGTGGCCCGAGGCTTTATTGATCATGGTACCGAGACACCCGGAGCAGTTCGATAATGCCGCCACGGCCATCAAGCAGGCCGGGCTTGCCTATGTGCGGCTCAGCAGCGGCCACGAGCTAGCTGCCGAGACTCAGGTGCTGCTAGGGGATACCATGGGGGAGCTGCTGGGGTTATATGCCTGCGGCGATCTGGCCTTTGTCGGCGGCACCCTGATCACCAATGGCGGGCATAATCCGCTGGAGCCGGCAGCCTTGGGCTTACCGGTATTTGTCGGCCCTCATCATTGGGACTTTGCCGAGATAACCCGTCTGCTGCAAGATGCCGGAGCCTTGCAATTGGTTGAAGATGCTTCCTCGCTGGCGAGTGGCATAACGGCACTGTTACAGGATAGCGATGCGAGACGCCGCGCCGCCCAAGCCGGGTTGGAAGTGGTTAGCAGCAACAGAGGAGCACTGCAGAAGCAGTTGCAGTTGGCTCAGGCCTTGTTGTCAGGCACTCGCTAAGCCGCGGTAGCCTTCCAGCAGCCACTGCCAGTTCTCTTCGGTAAATTGCAGCTCGGGCTGTTTGCGTTTTTCCTTGTTGAAGGAGCGCAGCAGCCGACTGAGATTGGCCTGTTGCCAGCCATCGGCCGGGGTTCGCAGCTCACCTCGGTCAAAATCAATCAGATAAAAGCCCTGGTCGCTGCTGAGAATGTTTTTGGCGTTGAGATCGGCATGGTAGACACCGCGCTGATGAAAACGGCCAATCAAGGCACCGAGTTGTTGCCACTGTGGGCGGGACATTGCCTGTTTTTGCAGCAGAGCCACCAGATCCTCGGCACCATGAATGCGGCGGATCAGAATGTCGGCCCGGTACCAGAGCCCGAAGCGTTCCACTTTGGCGGCAATGGGCTCGGGCACAGGTAAACCTTCTTCAAAGAGTTGCTCCAGCAGCGCCAGTTCTGCCACGGCGCGGGTCTTGGTGAGGCCGGTGAACAGGTAGGCGTCTTTGCTGAACTTTTCCATCAAGCCACCGCGCCAATAGTGGCGCAATACCCATTGCTGTTTCTCATGCTCAACAAACCAGGTGGTGTAACGCCCCTTGGATGAGCCGACAATCGCTTGCTGTTGCCGCCAAAAAGATTCGTCAAACCAGGTTTCATCCAGGGCTTGTGGGGCGGCAAGGCTCAGCGCCAGGCAACCCTTGGCGGTGTTTTTAATCTGCATCGGCTATTTGTTCGTTATAAGCGTGGAACCTGGGTCTATTCTACATTAAGATCTGGGGTTTGCACCCAAGAAGCCGATTCTGTCCATGAGCCTTGACCCCGCGAAAATTCAATCTCTCTGTTTGCTGCGCCTGTCGGCGATTGGTGATGTTTGTCATGCCGTAGCCATGGTGCAGGCGATTCAGCGCCAGTACCCGCAACTGGCCATCACCTGGGTGATAGGCAAGATAGAATATCAGTTGCTCAAGCACCTGCCCGGAGTTGAGTTTGTGGTGTTCGACAAAGGCCAAGGCTGGAAGAGTTATCTCAATCTGCGGCGGGCGCTCAAGGGACGTCGCTTCGATGTGCTGTTGCACATGCAGGTGGCGCTGCGGGCTACCATAGCCTCATTGATGATCCCCGCCAAGGTGCGCATAGGTTTTGACCGGGCCAGAGCCAAAGAGGGGCAGTGGCTGGTGACCAATGAACAGGTGGCTCCGCTGGCAACGCCACACGTGCTGGAAGGTTTTATGGGTTTTGCCGCCAAATTGGGAGTAACAGATTTGAGCCCCAGCTGGCATATCCCGCTGCCGGAAGAGGACAAGGCGTTTGCTCGTCAGTGGGTCGCTGATGATGACAAGACTTTTATCATCTGCCCGGCGGCGAGTAAGGCCGAACGCAACTGGTTGCCGGAGCGGTATGCCGCCGTGGCCAACCATGCGTTTGAACGCGGGTTCAAGGTGTTGCTCTGCGGTGGCCCAAGTGCATTGGAAAAACAGCTGGCTGAGGACATCAGCGCCCAGTGTCAGCAGCCGCCAACTAACTTGATTGGCAAAACATCTCTGGTGCAGTTGCTGGCTATTCTGGAGCGGGCCAGCCTGGTGTTGGCTCCGGATACTGGTCCGGCGCATATGGCGGTGACCCAAGCGACGCCGGTTATCGGTCTCTATGCCCATTCCAACCCCGGGCGCACCGGGCCATACACTTGGAAGGAATATGTGGTGAGTGCCTATGAGCAAGCGATAGCGCAGCAGTTCCCGGGCCATCAGGTTCCTTGGGGCACACGAGCCAAAGGTGAACATCTGATGGAGTTGATCTCTGTGGAGCAGGTGTGCAGCATGTTCGATCGCGTGGCCGCCGACTTTCGTCTTTGAAGTATCAGTCTATGAATAAGCCTATGACAGCCCAATCCGCAGTAAAGTTTTTGTTTGTGCCCGTGTCTTCTGCCGAAGGCATGGGTGAGTATATGCGCTCCTTGATCATCGCCGATGAGGTGAAACGGATCTGGCCACAGGCGGATATTCGCTTTGTTCTCAGCCGGGAAGCTCCCTACGCCAAGACTTGCCCCTATCCGGCAGATTTGCTGGCCCGGACGCCCACCAAGGAGGTCAAGGCGGTCAACGGCATCATGGATGAGTTTGCTCCCGATGTGGTGTTGTTTGACGCCTCAGGCCGTAAGTCACAACTGAGTCATGCCCACAACTTGGGCGCCAAGGTGATCTTCTTCAGCCAGCACAAGCGCAAGCGCAGCCGGGGTATGAAAATAGGTCGCGCCAGGGTCACAGACAGCCACTTGGTCGTACAGCCTGAGTTTGTTATCGGCCCTATCAGCGCCTGGGAAAGTATCAAGCTAAAGCTCATTGGTAAGCCGGAACCTGTGTGTATCGGCCCTGTATTTACCCCGCCGGATGAAGCGCGGCAGCAGACTTTGCTGCAACAGTATGGCTTGAATGAGGGCGAATTTTTGCTGTTCAACGCCGGTTCCGGCGGCCATAAACTCAATGACAAGCTGGCAGCCGATTACTTCTTTGCCGCCGCCGAGGCTTGTTACCAAGCCTCGGGGATCCCTGTGGTGATGGTGTTTGGCCCCAATTATCTCAAGGATTTACCGCAGGCTCCCGGTGTCATAGCTATTTCCTCGTTGGCCAATGCCGACTTTATTAATTTGCTGGTGGCCTCGCGCGCGGCGGTTCTCAGTGGCGGTGATACCCTACTGCAGGCCATAGCACTGCGTAAAAATACCCTGGCCGTTGCCGTGTCCAAAGATCAGCCTGCGCGAATTCGTGTCTGTTCAGACAAGGGGTTGGTGCTGCAGGCCGAGGCCGAACAGATGAGTTCGGCAGTACAGGCCCTGTTGTCGCCGGATATGGGGCAGAAGTTGCAACAAGCCATGGCCGCAGAACCGGACATGAACGGGCTACAGCTCACTATAGATGCGCTTAAGGCGTTGCTGGAGAATCAAGCATGACAGGCAGAAGAATCGCCATTGCCATAGACAGTCTCGCCGGTGGCGGCGCCGAAAAAGTAATGCTGACGCTGGCCACAACCTTGAAGCAGATGGGACACGAGCCTCATCTGCTGGTGCTGCATAACGACTGTCACCATGAAGTGCCCGCCGCCCTGGCGGTGCATTTCTGTTTCGATGCCAAAGAGCGCAATATCGACAGTTTCTGGCGTCTGAAATCATCGGTTGCCAGAGTGCAGAGCTGGATTGAACAACTACAGCAGCAACATGGCACATTCGAGTTGTTTCTCTCCAATCTGGACAAGACCAACCTGTTGATGACTCGCGCCTGTGTGGCGCCACTCTACTGCATAGTGCACAACTCGATTGAAGAGGAGTTGCAAAGGCAGCGCAAGTTGGGGCCATTTGCCTATCTGAGTATGCTCAAGGCCAAGAAGGCGCTCAATGGCCAGAAATTGGTGACGGTTTCCAAAGGGATCGCCGGGGAGATAACGCAAGTGGGCCGGATCAAGCCCGCTTCGGTGCAGACTATTTACAATCCGTTTGAGCTGGACAAGATCCAGGCCTTGTCACAACAAGTGCCAGCAGATATGCCGACAGGGGATTATATGATCCATGTCGGTCGTTTTGCCCGGCAGAAACGCCACGATGTGCTCTTCGCTGCCATGAAGCAGATGAAAAACCCTATGCCATTGGTATTGTTGTGTAACAACAAGAAGAAGGCACTCAAGGCGGCGCATAAGTTTGGGGTCAGCGACAGGGTGATCATCCCGGGATTCCAGACCAACCCCTACCCCTGGATCAAAAATGCCCGTCTGTTGGTGCTCAGTTCCGACTATGAAGGCTTGCCAACGGTATTGATAGAATCACTGGCAGTGGGAACCCCTGTGGTGAGCAGCGATTGTCGTCATGGCCCGAAAGAGATTTTAACCGGGGAGTTTAGCCGTTATCTGGTACCCCGTAGGGAACCTGCTGCGCTGGCCAAGGCCATGGATGCGGCGCTGAATGATTATCCGGACTGTGCTTCGGCCGAGATACTGCAGCAGGTGGGTGCCAAGCGGGTTGCTGAGCAATATCTGGCATTACTCAACGGGCCGGACTCAGAGTAACAGAGATTAAAAAAGGGCTGATTCGGCCCTTTTTATTTAGGATTGTACGAACGAACCCGGCCGGCTCTCTGGCGTGCAAGGGCTATTTGCCGGAACCCGTTAACCGAGTCTGAACTTGAGGTAGCTGAAAGGCATTTTCAGCATGCGTCGCCATCCCAGAGTACTGAACAGGGCCAGTTTGGAAGCCGGAAACTTAGGGTCACAATAGTGCTGGTAGAGCAGTTGCCAGTCGAGATGACTCATCTCGTTGGGGCGCTTGCTCTTGGGGATAAAGCGCTTTATCAGACCAAGCCCAATCTGCTCAGGCTCCAGCACCAGCAGATTGGAAGCCATAAATCTATCCCACTGCTCATCCATTGCGGCATCAAAATGGTGCCTGTGCTCCAGCTTGGGCCATGCGGGATCCAGGCGTCTAAGCCAGATATCACAATAAATCTGCTCTGCATGGGGGCAGGTCAAAGGGGCGCCATGATATTGCGCCTGACCGCTTCTCGAAGGGTCGTATTCGAGATCGGCAAACAGTGGCAGGTCCCATATCTTCAACAGATCTTCCTTGAGCCCAAAGTGGAAAAAGTCACTCGGGTGCCTGACGACTCTCTGCCCTTCGGCATAACGCCGAAAGTAGCTGGTATTGACTACGACTCTTTCCTGGAAATAGCTGTCGGTGACATTGCGGACGGGATACTTGCCCTGGGCTGCCACAAAACCCTTGCCGGTCAGGAAATTGTCCGAGCGCAGTTTGACGGCATAGCGGGTTTCTACCCGTTTAAGCCCTTCGGCGGAGGAGACAATTTGGCGGTTGAAGTTGAGTTTTTGCGGTTTGCCGGCGGCATCATAGGCCACTATGTTGCCACCCGGGTCCTGATTGAGCAGCAGCAGATCCGGCTCCAGCCCACTGCAATCTTGCCCCTCCCAGGTGGAGAGAATAATCTTGGCTCCGGGCAGGTGCTCTCTGATGCTTTGCAAACACTTATGGGTAATGCCTGTTTCCTGGGCCCTTTCCTGGTAGCTTTGAACCGGGCCTTGCACTACCACTGTGATATCGCTGAAATTGATTGCCATAATTAAGCGTCTGAATTGTCGTCGGAAGGAGCCTGGCTAAACGGCTTGTGCCAGCAGGGATAGATATTCTTCAGGAACACCACAAAAAATCACTTCATCGCGTTCAATCAGATGGTAATGGATCTGCTTACCCTGACTTATCAGGTAGTTGTATAAAGGTGCTATATACAACTCTTGCTTTTGCCACTCGCTGGCTGGCTTTGCGGCCTCCTGGGTATAGGCTGCGCAAAAATCGGCGGCATGGCGAAAGTAGTACAGACCTGTACTGCACAGATCGGAAATCGGCCTTTTTTCTGCGGTTTCAACGACGAGCGTCGAATCTACAGCGGCAGGTTTGGCGTATGACCAGTTACTGCCTTCACCCTTGAACACTTCAAGATAGCCGTCGCAATGCTCTGTGATGGCTGGAAAGCTAAAGCCCGGGCGGAAAGTATCGATATTGAAGATGGTCAGCGGGGTTTGCGGGTCGACATCCGTTAACCCCAAATAGACGGTTTCGGCCTGTCCTCGAGTCGCTTCCGTGAGCGAGACGATACGGTAATCCTTGATTCCCAGTTGCTGGCAGCGCTTTTCAACAAACTCAGGAGTGTTATAGACATCGCGCACAATAAATAGAAACGGCATGGTCGCAAAATAGCGGCTGAAACTCAGCAGCGCATGGTCAAATAAAGGCTTGCCATGGGCCGGCAGCATATATTTGGGTTCCTGGTAGCCGGCTTTGAAGAAACGGGAACTGAGTCCGGCCATGGGGATGACTATCATAATTGGGCTCCTGTGCAGCTTTGCAGGCGATCATACAGGCGATAGGCATTGCCGATAAAGCCCAATTGTCTGTCGGGTCTGTCATTGTGCAGTGGCAGCATGGACAGAAATAGCTGGATCTGCATGGCATAGAGCTGGCTCTCGCTGACACCGAATTCACTGGCCATCAGTTGGGTGAAGTCGGCCATGATCTGTTCCCGTCTCTCCGTCACCGCAATATCGAAGTTGAGCGCTTGACCGTCGAGCTGCGCCCGAAAGTAGCCGGCGATAATGGAGTCGTACAGTCCCATCACAGAATGGGCCAGTTTGGCGATGTCGTAGAGGCTGTTGCCATATATAGTTTGCTGCTCGTCGCCGTCTATGCCGCGAGGATCTATCACCTTGATATTACAGGTGCGAAAGTCGTAGAGAATATTACTGAAGCAAAAATCACCGTGCAGCACATTGAGTTGACCACTGTCACCAGGAAGTTGCGCCTGAGTCGCTTCGGCCAGTTGATAGATGCTGGGCCTGAGTTGGCCGTTAAAAACGATGGGCTGGTGGAGATCCAGCGGCGTTTGTTTGGCAAACTCCTTGAGGCGTGAGCGGGTCTTGGCCATAAACAAGCCATCCAGGGTCGGCTTGGGTTGCGCCTTTTGACTGGCGGCATCCTTAATAAACTGGCTGCAGGCTCTGAGTATTTTACGCCAGGCAAAAGCCGGCAGTTGGCTGAAGACGTACAGCTCGTTGAGCGCCGTCAGATGCAGGTATTCTATGCTGTAGCCAAAGGATTCAGTGGTTTCCTGGGTGCCGAGTAATTGTGGGATATAACTGCGCAGCGGCCCTGGTAGTTCAGTGTACCAGTTGGCTTCGGCAGCCAGTTTACGCTTTTTGTGGCTGTATTTACTGACCACCTGTCCCTGAATCGACATCTCATTGAAGGCTCTCTGGGTGGTCATTCGGCTCTTGGACTGATAGTAAGTATGACTGTGGCCGAAGTCATACCAATGCTCGAAGCGCTCGGGGGTGAGGCCTTTTTCGGCAATATAGCCGTTGAGTCCGGCGATAAAGTCCCACTTGCATTGGGTGATATGGCGGATCAGGGCTCTTGGTGCAGAAAAACTGAAAAAACCATTGGCGATCAATTCACTGGATGGTGGCTGATCACTATGGTGTTTATTGAGCATACCGGTATCCGGATTGAATTCGGCCCAATCATAGTTGTCTTCAACTTGGCTCAGGCCGAGCAGATCCGGGGTCTGTGGCAGGGCATCGAACAAGGTGTCTCCATGCAGCACATACAAGGGCTCGGTCGTGGCAAATTCCAGCAGATTGAGGGCATAGACTATCGACTCCCCCAGACTCAAGTGAGTCGGCAGGTACAGGAGTTCTACCTGCTTTTCTGCCAATGTCTGGGTATCATAGGGTCCTGGAATAAAACCCTCTGGCAGCGTCATCACCACTCTCGCTCCCTCGGGAAGCAGGGCAAGTTGATGGTGAAACAGCCGTTTATTGCCTACCGGTAAAAAACAGGGCGGCAGTGGCCCGAATTCAGACTGGAGTTCAGATGCCACGAGTGCTGCAGAAGTTATCAGATACATGCTTGGCCCTATGCTTTGTCGTCCGCCAGTAACTCTTCTATCTGCTCCCGGCTCAACTTGGCAAATTCTGATGGTCTTATCGCCCGGTCATCAATATAGAAACCCTCATGACCACACCAAGGCTTACCCACCAGAATTTCATCGTAGGGAACCTGGTGCTTATCGAGCCAAGCGGTGATCACCGGCAGGGTATGAATATTGATCTTGCCAACATTCCCCTCAAAGGTGCGCATATTGCGAGCGGTGGAGATAACAATGTCAAACCCCTGCGCCTGATATTCACGCAATTTGGCTATCACATCCAAGCGCGGTGACACCGCGCTGTAATCCTTACTGTCACCTTGGGTAAGGGTGCCGTCAAGGTCGACTATGAGTCGTTTCATCTCTGCCCCAATAGGATAAAAACCTTATTGTACTGTGCGAGGCCAGGCTGAGCCAGTTGCTTGCGGACTTTGCACTTGCCGGCTTTGGGACTTAAGTGCCCGTATCTCTTTGGACATATCTTGCTTGAACTTGTCCAGATGGTGCACCTTTTTGATGTAGGCAATGGCTTCCTTGGCCAGAGTCTGGCGTTTGGCTTCATTCTGCAGCAACTGCTCAATCCCTTCGATGAACAGCGGCAATTTGTCGAAGCCATCCCCTAAAACTTTGCCGGTATAAATGCCGAAGCGACTGGTCAATTCATCCGGGTTTTGACAACTGACCAATAAGGTTCCGTATGACAAGGCCTCGAGAAATGACACGGGCAAGGCTTCATGAATAGAGGTATTGACCAGCAGCTTGGCATCTTTCAGCAGCTGATTTTTACGCTCGCCTTCAACGTGACCGACAAAGTGCAGGTTGGGTATGTCTTGATACTTGGCCATCACGGCGTTGTTCTCATCGGCCTGTCTATGTGCCTGCCCCAACATGTAGAATTGGTACTGCGGCATGGCTCGGGCAATTTCGGCAAACAACCAACCGCGTTTTACTGATTCTATTCGGCCAAGGAACAAAATATTGTCTTGTTTTTGATGATAATCCGGGTCGAAATTTTCATCTATTTCAATAGGGTTGGGCAGATACTGAATCTCGGTATCGGCCGGCAGGCGATACAAGTCTTTGGCTTTTTGGTCTAAACATCTGGCCTGACTGATAAAACGAATATTGCCCGTCTTAGCGTATTGATGTACAAAATCATAGACTTGTTGATCCCAATAGCAGGGTTCTGGAAACAGCTTGACGGTATTTATTTCATCCCATTCATAAGTGGGACGTGGATCCTGAATCCAAAACAGCAACTTCTTGTTTTTACCAGGGGCCTTGCTGAATATACGATATGAGTGAGTCGTCATTTCAATAGACAGGAAGACATCATATTGCTTTTTTTTCAAGAACAAATAGTTAATAAAATCGAAAGCCCTGGCGGCTAATTTATAGACTTTGATACCGTCTATCATATGGCATTTGGGAATGAGCCTGACTTTACCACAGTCTTTTTTAAGCAGCACTTCGACATCAATATCATCGCCGGGCAGATATTTGGCAACCAAATGACGGGCAAGAAAACCATATCCCCCAAACTTTGTTTTGGCTCCACCAAAATACTCATCAACCAGAAGTGCTACTCTTAACTTACTCATCAGACCTGACCCAAACATATTGCTGAAGACGGCATTTTAGTTAGCCAAGACAACTAATTCAAAATTTATATCTGGAATAAACCCTTGGTGTTTTTAATAAGATAATGATGTTGTTTTTTTATTCTTAATGTTTACTATTTGTTGTCTTTTGGGGTTTGATTTTCACCTTGTTTTTAAGGGTGTAAATACTGTAATTGGGTTTCAATGCTTTCTGTCATGGTGAAATATTTTTTATTATTCTCCATAGCCAGAATGCTATTCCGGATTAACTATATCTATAGTGGATTTCGGCGTTATTTGATGTAGTACAAGTAGGAAGCTCTGAGGACTTATTCGCACTTTCATGAATAATAAGTCATAGCTTCAGTGGCTTATATTTCAGTATTTCGCTCGTTACACCACTCTCAATTTTATGTAGTCATAAAGGGTTTCAGTGTATGGAAGCCTTAGGGAAGGTGCGAACAAATCCTCGTGGCACTCTGGCTTACACAGCAACCGGTTCTCTGCGTTATCCGACTTAGGCAGGCACCGGCATGCCTTCAGTCAGATGCCTTGAACGCCAATGTTGTGCAAGCCTCTCTCTACAAAAGAGAAGGCCACAAGGACTTTACCAAGCACAAAAGTTGGGTAGATCTCAGGTCGTAGAGGATTGACAGGGGTTAGCTTGAGCCGTAAGCCGTTATTTGGACGCCTAATACGTATTCACAAACGCAGTGCGAGCGGTTAGGATCTGGCCTCTGTATTCGAGTAATATTGCGTCGGTATCCTTATGCTCACACGTGCCATCTATCCCGGAACTTTTGATCCCGTTACCAATGGTCATGCGGATCTTATTCAACGTGCCGCGGCACTGTTTTCTCACTTGGTGATAGGCGTGGCAGCCAGTCCATCCAAGCAGCCTTGCTTTACCCTGGAAGAAAGGGTCGCCATGCTAAATGAGGTGACTGCGCACCTGGATAATGTGGAGGTGGTTGGTTTCACCGGGCTACTGGTCGATTTTGCCAAAGAACAAGGCGCCAATGTACTGGTTCGTGGGCTGCGTGCGGTTTCTGATTTCGAATATGAGTTTCAATTAGCCAATATGAATCGTCGGCTCCACCCAGAACTGGAGAGTGTCTTTTTGACTCCGGCGGAAGAAAACTCGTTTATTTCATCTACCCTGGTTAAAGAGGTCGCGCTGCATGGCGGCGATGTCAGCCAGTTTGTTCATCCGGATGTTGCCAAGGCTTTGGTTGCCCGAGTCAAAAAGCAAGGAAGTTAAAGTTAATGAGAAGTCTTTTGTACAAGAGCCTGGTGCTGGCCGCAGGCCTGGGTATGAGCGCTGCGAGCCATGCGGCACCTTGGGTCGATAGTTCAGACATTTATTTGAGAGCCGATATTCAGGCGCTGGCTGATGCCGGGGTGATCACGGTTCCCGTTAATACTTACCCCTTGATGTGGGCCGGTATCGGTGCCGATTTGGCCAAGGTTGAGCCGGCAACCCTCACTCCTGCGTTGACTGATGCTTTTTCCAGAGTGAATTTTTACTATCGTCAGGCGATAGAAAATCGCGGCAATGCTGTTATCAAGGCGACGGCAGCCACGGATGCCGCCCGGTTTCAACATTTTGGCTCTGACTACCGTGAAAAGGGCCAACTGAGCGCCTCATATGAATATGTCGGAGAACGTTTTGCCTTCAAGGCTGCGGGAACCGGTGCCTATGACGCCCAGGATGATGAGAGTGCCCGTTTGGATGACTCCTACATGGCTCTGATGCTGGGCAACTGGATAGTGACTGCGGGTGCCGTGCAGCAGTGGTGGGGGCCGGGGTTTGATTCGGCTTTGCACAAGTCAAACAATGCCCGCCCCATGCCATCTGTCATGCTCAGTCGCAACAATGCTGCGGGTTTTGAAACTCCCTGGTTATCTTGGATTGGCCCCTGGACTCTGACTACGGGGTTCAGTTGGATGAATGACGACAGAGCCGTTGAAGACACCCTGCTGTGGAACATGCGCGGCAGTGTCAGGCCCTTCAAACAGTTGGAAATAGGCCTTTCCTGGACCACACAATTCTGTGGAGAGGGGCAGGATTGCGGCTTTGGTTCATTCTGGGATGCTATTTCCGGTGGAACCGAGTGTGCTGATGGTGACCCGAACTGCGACCCTTCAATGAATACCAAGATAGGTAACCAGATGGCAGGTTTCGACGTTCGTTATGCCGATACCCTGTTTAATGTGCCTTTTGGTCTCTATCTGGAGCGCACCTGTGAAGACTCCAGCGGTTCGGCGCCATGGCAGATTGCCGACTGCGCCGTGCTGGTGGGGGCTGATACCCGCTTCAACCTGGCGCAGCAGCAATATAAGCTGTTCTTTGAGTATACGGATACTCTGGTTGCCTGTGGTGGTGATCCCAATGTGTTCAACTGTTTCTATGAGCATACTACTTATTTGAGTGGTTCCCGTTATTACAAACGTTCCTTGGGTTCTACCTATGACAGCGATGCCAAGGTCTACGTTCTGGGCTTGGTAGGGCAATTTGCCGACAGCCATGGTATTAACGCCTACCTGCGCTATGCTCAGCTCAACAAAGACGGTAAAAACCGAAATAATGGTTGGGCCCCAAAACCCGCCAAGGAAGATTTGCTGATGTTGGAACTCAGCTATCGTATGCCCTTGCTGAAGGGGATGATGACTTTTGGTGGCACAGCTTCCCGTTCAGAGTTTGCAACTTATAACGATAACGATGCCAGTTTGTTTGGTAGTTATGAGTACAGGTTCTGA
>NZ_JBKORJ010000066.1:0-51839 GCF_047314585.1 Shewanella sp. BJSY2023SW005 | reverse complement strand
GTTGCCGCTTTAGCAATCCACTCGTCAGGAATATGCTCGGAGAAGGTGGTTAGCTGAGCGACATCAACAGGACTCTCTTCAAGAAAGTCGGCAAAATAGTTTTGAATAGACATAAAAAATCGGAAACCTATAAACAGGTTTCCGATTGTCTCTCATCAGGAGGATCGGTCAACCGATCCTTATCTGATCTACGTTGGCAATTGATGCAGGCTTTTTATCATCCTTAAACCACTGCCTCTGGCGGTATTGATGGTTTCGGTTTAAGGTTTCATCGCCCAGGCGCGGAACGACTTGCCTTTGAGCTTGCGCTCACTCAGTAATTTGACTGCGGTATTGACGCACTCACTGCGTACCGCCACATAAGACCAGATATCCTGAATTTGTATCTTGCCCACATCGGCGCCGGTCAGGCGGTTGTCGGCTGTAATTGCGCCGAGAATATCCCCCGGGCGCAGCTTATGCTTCTTGCCGCCTTCAATGCGGATGCAGCGCATGGCCGCTCTTATCGGCGCAGAGGAAAAACTGCCGGGCTGTGGCAGTTCGCTCATGGTTTGCGGGCCGAAGATATCCTCCAGCAGCGCCATTCGCATGCCATCCTTGGGGCCTACCAGGCTGACGGCCTGGCCCGAGGCACCGGCGCGGCCGGTACGACCGACCCTGTGCACATGCACTTCGGGATCGAACGCCAGTTGATAGTTGATCACCAGATCCAGGGCTTCGATATCCAGGCCCCTGGCGGCAACATCTGTGGCCACTAACACCACCACACTCTTGAGGGCAAACTGCACCAGCGCCTGATCGCGCTCGCGCTGATCCAGATCGCCATGGAGTGCCCGCACGCTGAAGCCCTGCTGCTCCAGGCTATCGGCCAGCTCCTGGGTTTCTTTTTTGGTATTGCAAAATATCACGGCACTCTCAGGCCTGTGGGCCAGTAGCAATGCTTCCACCGCTTGCAGCCTGGAGGCGGTGTCTGTCACTTCGATAAACTGCTGCGCTATGCTGAGTTGATCATGTTGCTGCTCCAACTTGATGCTGAGCGGCTTATCCATCATGGCGCGGGCCAGTTCGGCAATCGGCTCCGGGAAGGTAGCGCTGAACAGTAAACTCTGGCGCTTGTCCGGCATATAGGCGCTTATCTGCTCCAGCGCATCGGCAAAGCCCATCTCCAGCATGCGGTCGGCTTCATCCAACACAAGTTGCTGCAATTCGCCCAGATCCAGACGCCCCTTCTGCAGGTGGTCCAGTACCCGCCCCGGGGTGCCAACTATAATGTGCGCTCCATGTTCCAGCGAGCCTATCTGTGGCCCCACAGGCACACCGCCACACAGGGTCAGGATCTTGATGTTGTGAATGCCGCGGGCAAAACGGCGCAGCTCCTTGGCCACCTGATCGGCCAGCTCCCGGGTAGGGCAGAGCACCAGGGACTGCACCCGAAAACGTTTCACATTGAGTCGATTCAACAGCCCAAGACCGAAGGCCGCCGTTTTGCCCGAGCCGGTTTTCGCCTGAGCCAACACGTCGCGGCCCTCAATAATGGCCGGCAGGCTGGCGGCTTGAACCTGGGTCATGGCAGTGAAACCAAGATCGTTCAGGGTGGCCAGCAGGGCGGGTTTCAACGGTAGGCTGGAAAAGGGTAAATCACTCAAGCTGTGTCCTATGGGCTCGCAAATGGAGCAAAAATGGCAAAGGGGTATTGTAACAGGCGGGGATGGTTTTTAGGCAGACTAATCTTGCGGCATTGAAAAAGCCCACTCGAGTGGGCTTTCAATCTCAGGCTTGATTGAGCTTAGCGCTCATTTCTTTGCCGGGAGCCGCGCGCTTGTGAGTCGCGTTGCTGTGATGCCCGGCCCTGGTTATTGCGCTGCTGGCCTGAGCCGCTATTGCCCTTGCCGGCGCCTTGCGGCTTACTCTCCTGGGACCGACCGCCCTGAGGCTTGGCGTTCGTGGGCTTACGTCTGGCACTTGAACCCTCGGTCTTGGCGCCCTGGGCCGGACGACGATGGCGGTTTTCAGCATTGGCCGGTTTGTTGCCATTACCTTTATCCAGGTTGCCGCTACGCTGGCCATCCTGATGTCCCTCTTTGGGCTTTTTCGGCTTCTTGGGCTTTTTCGGGCCTATCTTATTCGGGTTGAGTCGCGATTCCGGCAAGGCTTCCTGAGGTTCGAAGCCATTGACGATTTCACGCTCGATAGTCTTGCCGATAAGCTGCTCTATGTCTTTCAGTTGCTTGAATTCTTCCGCACTTACCAGAGACACTGCCTGACCACTGGCACCGGCGCGGCCGGTACGGCCGATGCGGTGCACATAGTCTTCGGCCACATTGGGCAGATCGAAGTTAACCACTTGTGGCAATTGATCTATATCCAGGCCGCGGGCGGCAATATCTGTGGCAACCAACACCTTAACCTTGCCACTCTTGAAATCGGCCAGAGCCTTGGTTCTGGCACCCTGGCTCTTGTTGCCGTGGATGGCGGCCGCGCCAATTCCTTTGCCATCCAGGTGCTTGGCCAGACGGTTGGCACCGTGTTTGGTGCGGGTAAACACCAGTACCTGTTGCCACTTGTACTCTTTGATAAGCGAGGTCAGCAGCGCCGATTTCTTTGACTTGTCTACCGGGTGCAACTTCTGGCTCACCCGCTCGGCGGTGCTATTGGCCGGAGCCACTGAGATCTCGGCGGGATCGTGCACCAAGCCCTTTGCCAGGCGGCGAATGTCGTCAGAGAAGGTGGCACTGAACATCAGGTTTTGTCGCTTGGCCGGCAGCAAAGCCAGAATTTTTTTGATGTCGTGAATAAAGCCCATATCCAGCATGCGGTCGGCTTCGTCCAGCACCAGCACTTCCAGCTGGCCGAACTTGACGGCATTTTGTTGGTACAGATCCAACAGGCGTCCAGGTGTGGCCACCAGGATATCGACCCCTTTTCTCAAGGTCTGCATCTGTGGGTTAATGGAAACACCGCCAAAGACCACTGAGCTACGCAGATCCAGATGCTTGCCATAGAGACTGACGCTTTCGGCCACCTGAGCGGCCAGCTCACGGGTGGGGGTCAGCACCAAAGCGCGGATATGGTTGCCCCGCGGACGAATGCCACCATTGAGACGCTCCAGCAAAGGCAAGGTGAAGCCGGCGGTTTTGCCTGTCCCTGTCTGGGCGGCAGCCATCACATCCCGGCCCTGCAATACTGCGGGAATGGCCTGGGCTTGAATGGGGGATGGAGTGGAGTAACCTTGTTCGGCGACAGCGTTCAAAATCGGGGCCGACAGGCCCAGGGAGGCAAAACTCATGCAATCTTCTCAATTGACAGCGCGGAGCTGAGATATGGGAGCCGCAGTGCACAGCGTTGCGGCGAAGGCGGCAAGCTTACAGCATTTGCGGCTAAAGTGCTAATTGCAGCCAACTTGAACCCTTTTATTTTACGCTTGTCTTAACTTTTACTGTTGCAAAGCAGCCGCTTAACCTATCTTGGAAAAGCAAGAGCCAAATTCAGGCCTCGACTCGGTGAGGTGTATGGGGGCAATAGAGCATATACAGGCACAGGCCCTGCATCGCAGGGAGTATGCCCTGAGCGTGATCAAGAATGTGCAGTTGATGTCCGCCATCGACACGGCACAGCTTGCGCTCGGGTTGAATATGCTGGCTCAACATGGCCGTATCGCCTTTCATTTCCACCCGGACAGAATCGACTCCCGCGGTTGGCCCGTGTTGGCCGGTATGCTGGCCGACGGTATTTACAAGACCCAGTTTGAAACCCGGGTATCCAACGGCAAACTCTCACCTCAGGTTGGTGGTCCGCGAGATCATTGGGAAAACCAGCTATTTGGCGACTGTTATCGTGGTGCCAGAGGGCGCCCCAAATACGGCGCCCTGGATCTGGGCATGCACCAAAACGGCCCCTCGGCCCGTTTCGGCAGTTGTTATCTGTTGTCATCACCTGCGTTGCTGCACCGCTGCACGTTCAGCTATCTGGACTCCTGCCGAGAGCCCAGGGAAAAAGGCACTGCGGCCTGCTTTGAAGATATTTTTGCCGCACTGTTCAACGAGTGCTTTGAACGTAGTTCGGCATTGGGTGTAGGTCAGTTGCGCCCGGCGGCCTTGGTCGATTATCTAGTTGATGCCTTGCCTTTGGGGGTGGCAGCCAGGTTTGAGCGCCCCATGAGCGGTGACTTGGATCATTATGTTGAGGCTCAATGCCATGGTGAGCTGGTGATAGGTGAAGACTTGACTCACTTGGTGGCCGATCCGGCATTCAAAGGCACAGAGATGGAGATTCTGATGCAGCGCTTGTGTGACAAGTACCGACTGCAGTTGTGTTGGCATCAGGGCTATCAAATGCCGGTTGATGAGGTGCCGCCAGATTTTCGCGGTGCCGCCATGCCCAAGCTCGCCGCCTTGGTGGCACCGGATGGCCTGCTCGATGCCCGTCTGATAGGGGAGGCGGCACTGGCACTGCATAAAGATCCGCAGCAGTGGCGCATGCATGGCAATGAAACCGAGCTCAAGCAGCAGCTCAAGTTGCTGTGGCATGTGCTGGTGCGTTTTGGTCACAGCCGTTGAGGGCACTCCATCTCTGGTCGGTTGTCTCGATTGAGCTGGTATTACCCCGTGAGTATGCACCGTGTGCTCACGGCGGTAGCTGTGCCATCGAAGCGAACCACTAGCGTTAAGTAGAACTAGCGTTAAGTAGATTGTGGGGATGGCGTTAACCTGGGCTTAATCCGTTCGGCTTAAGATACGATTATTTGATCTGGCGCAAATTTTGTGAGTCCGGTAACAGTTCCTTGGCGGCGGGTTTCTTCCCTTGGCAATGCCTGCGATACTGCTTGCCTACCGAACGATTCGCCTTAGGTCAAGCTATTGCCTTGCGGCTTTGGCAGCAATAGAGTCATTAGCTGATTTTGCAGTAGGATCCCATGGACAAATCCTTAGAGAAACAACTCGGTCGCTGGCTCAAAGCGCAGCAATCTGCCTGTGGCCCCTTCCTTAAACTCTCTGTGTTGTTGGGCGTGCTCAACGGCCTGGCGCTGGTGGGCCAGGCCTGGGTGCTGGCCACTGTGTTGCAGGGGCTGATCATCGACGAGCTAGAGAGGCAGGCGTTTATTCCGCATATGTTGGCCTTTGCCACTCTGGTGTTGCTGCGAGCGGTGATCGCTTGGCTCAGAGAGCGAGTCAGCTTCGAGGCCGGCAGACGCCTTAGAGAGCAGATGCGCGCCGCCGTGCTCAATAAGCTTGAGCGCCTGGGGCCGGCCTTTGTCAATGGCAAGCCTGTCGGCAGCTGGGCCAGTATAGTGCTGGAACAGATAGAAGACTTGCAGGATTTCTACGGCCGTTACCTGCCGCAGATGAGCCTGGCGGCTTTTATTCCGCTGATCATCTTGGTATGTGTTTTCCCCATCAACTGGGCCGGTGGCCTGATATTGCTCGGCACAGCTCCCCTTATTCCACTGTTTATGGTCTTGGTCGGCATGGGCGCCGCCGATGCCAACCGCAAGCATTTCAGTGCGCTGCAGCAATTGAGCGGCCACTTTATGGATCGCCTCAAGGCTTTGCCGACACTCAAGCTTTTCTATCGCGCCGAAGCGGAGCAGCGCGCCATAGGCAAGGCTTCGGAAGACTTTCGTGAGCGTACCATGGCGGTGCTCAGAATGGCGTTTCTCAGCTCCGCCGTGCTGGAGTTTTTCGCCGCGGTATCCATCGCCATTTTGGCGGTGTATTTCGGCTTCAGTTATCTGGGGCACCTGGACTTTGGCCATTACGGCATGGGTATCAGCCTGTTTACCGGGATGTTTGTACTGATTTTGGCACCAGAGTTTTATCAGCCGCTGCGCGACATGGGCACTCACTACCATGCCAAGGCCCAGGCGGTGGGCGCCGCCGAATCCTTGATGGCACTGCTGGAATTGCCTGAGCCACTCAAGCGTGGCGAACAGCCCCTCTTCGGTGAGAGTATTGAACTGCAGGCCAGGGATCTCAAGGTGTTGAGCATAGACGGCGTGCCTTTACTCGGGCCGCTGAGTTTTAGCTTAGCGGCGGGCGAGAAGTTGGCCTTGGTGGGCCCGAGTGGCGCTGGTAAAACCAGCCTGCTCAACGCTCTGCTGGGGTTTCTGCCCTATGAGGGCAGCTTAAAGCTCAATGGTATTGAACTGGCCGAGCTGGATCCTGCCGCCTGGCGTAGCCGTATCGCTTGGCTTGGCCAGAATCCTCAGCTGTTCCACGGCACCATCGCCGATAATCTGCGCCTCGGCCAGCCCGAGCTGACCGAGGCGCAATTGTGGGATTATCTGCAACAGGCCAAGGTGGCCGACTATGTTCGCGCCTTGCCGGATGGGCTGGCGCATCAATTGGATGAATACAGCGGAGGCCTGTCTGTGGGGCAAGCGCAGCGGTTGGCTTTGGCCCGTGCCCTTGGGCGTCAGGCGCAGCTGTTTATGCTCGATGAGCCCAGCGCCAGCCTCGATAGCCAGAGTGAACAACTGGTGCTTAGTGCGCTGTGGCAGGCGATGGCCGGTAAGAGCTGCCTGATGGTGACCCACAGATTGGATCAACTGGATCGGATGGACAGAGTCCTGGTGCTGGATCAGGGAAAACTGGTGCAGCAGGGCATCTTTGCCGAGCTCAAAGCGCAGCCGGGCTTGCTGGCGCAGATGTTGGATGAGCTGCCGCTGGCGGTCTCCCTCGATGATACGTCAAAGGCATCGCCGCCGCCGATTGCTGCGGCCGCTGAGCCGGAAGCCGGGTCAGACTCAAAACCCGCGTCTGAGTCAAAGTCAGAGTCAAATCCAGAGTCAGGGGAGGAGCGCTGAGATGAAGCTGTTACTGCCCTTTATCCGTCTGTTCCGCCGCCAGTCTTTGATGATGTTTGTCGGCCTGCTGCTGACAGTAACGACCCTAATGGCCGGTATTGGCCTGTTGTCGCTCTCCGGCTGGTTCTTATCTGCTACGGCAGTGGCCGGTCTGGCTCTGGCGACGGCGGAAACCTTCAACTACTTTACTCCGGCGGGCGGGGTGCGTTTCCTCTCCATTGCCCGCACGGCAAGCCGCTACGGTGAAAGGCTGGCTACCCATGAGGCCACTTTCAGGATCCTGACCGATCTCAGGTTATGGGCCTGGCGCTCTTTGCTGCCTTTGAGTGAACGCAATCTATCCGGGATGCGCCGCGGCGATCTGCTCAACCGTTTGGTGGCCGATATCGACACGCTGGATCACCTGTATCTGAGGTTGTTGACGCCGCTGACGGCCTTCTTGCTGATGTTGCTGGCATTGACCACCTTTATCGGTTGGTTTGATCTCAACTTGGCTCTCCTGCTTTGTACTGGCCTCTTGCTCAGTTGGTTGTTGTTGCCGAGTGTGTTCTATCTGCTTGGCAGGCAGCCCGGGCGCGAGTTGATTGAAGCGCGGCGCAGCTACCGGGTACGGCTGCTGGAGTGGTTGTCCGGCCAGGCGGAGCTGAGTTTGTTCTCCGATGCCAAAGGCGGCGCTGCTGAAAGCTTTCGGGCGGAACTCGACCGCGCCGAGCAGAGCTGGTTTGCCAGTCAGAAGGCAATGGCGGCGATCACCGGCCTGAGCCAGGCCATGTTGATCCTCTGTCACGGCTTGTTGGTGTTGTTGCTGCTCTGGTTTGCCGCCGCAGGAGTTGGGCCGGCCGTGCCTCCCGGGCCTTTGCTGGCCATGGTTTTGTTTGCCACTCTGGCCTGTATCGAGATGATGATGCCGCTGGCCGGCGCCTTTCAACATCTGTCTTCTGTGCTCTTGGCCGCCAAGCGGGTATCTGAGCTGACAGAGCAGCGCTCCGACATTGAATTCCCTACCGTCTCGGCAGCCATGCCCGAGAGCGGCGCCCTTAGCATCAAAGATGTGCATTTCGGTTACACAGATACCCAGCCAGTGCTGCAGGGCTTGTCGTTGCAGGTCTCGGCGGGCAGCAAGGTGGCGCTCCTTGGGAAAACCGGCTCGGGTAAGTCCAGCCTGCTGACCTTGATAACCCGTCAGTGGCAGCCGCAGCAGGGTGACATATTGCTGGGCGGCGTGCCTGTGGCCTCCTTGGATGAAAAGACCTTGCGGGCTTCCATGACAGTGGTCAGTCAACGGGTGCAACTGCTCAGCGCCAGTCTCAGAGATAACCTGCAGCTGGCCTTGCCGGAAAAAGTTACCGATGACACGCTAGCCGAGGTGCTGCGCCAGGTTGGGCTGGAGGGGCTGCTTGACGGCGAGGGGCTCAACGCCTGGATAGGTGAGGGCGGGCGTCAGCTATCCGGTGGCGAGCAGCGCCGGATCGGCGTGGCTCGTGCATTGCTGCGGGATGCGCCATTGCTGCTGCTTGATGAACCCACAGAGGGGCTTGATCGGCGCACCGAGCAGGAGATCCTCAAGTTGCTGCTGCAGTTTGCCAAAGATAAGACGCTGGTGATGATAAGCCATCGCTTAACCGGTATGGCGCAGATGGATGCCATTCACCTGTTGGATGAAGGCAAGATAGTGGCCAGTGGCAGCCATGAGCAGTTGCTGCAGGAGTCAACTGCCTACAGCGCCCTGTATCAGAGGTTACACTGAGCCGCAGAGGTTCAAAAAGAGACTCAAGTTAGCTTATTCAAAGGGATGCATCGGCATCCCTTTTTGCTTTAAAAGCGCTAAATTCTCGCCTGGATCACAGATCCCATACGGGTTCAAAGTCAGAATAAAGTTATTGGCATATGCTAATAACCAATAAGGATACTCCCATGCCCAGACCCAGAAAATGCCGCCGCCTGCAGCATGGCACGCCCTGCCGCTTCTACAAACCCAACGGCATTCCGGCCTCAGCCCTGGAGGCGGTCGCCTTGGCGGCCGATGAGTTTGAGGCCCTGGCGCTAGCCGACTTTCGCGGTCTGGCGCAACAAGAGGCCGCCGAGCAGATGGGGATATCCAGACAGACCTTTGGCAACTTGATTAAGCAGGCACGCCATAAGCTGGCCAAGGCCCTGATAGAGGGACAGATGCTGGAGTTGCCCCACACTGAGGAACAGAGATGATAGTGATACCCTTGAGCCGGGGCCGCTTGGCCGGGCATTTTACCAAGGCCAAAGAACTGGCCTTTTATGATAACCACCATAACCACTGTTTTACCCTGGATAACCCGGCAGTCGCAGGCGGTAACTGCGCCGCCAAAAAGGCGATGCTGCAACTTATCAAGGACAAAGGTGGCCGCATTGTGTTGGTGGATCAAATCGGCGAGCGAATGTTGGGTAAGCTGCTCGATGGCGGCATCAGCGTTTGTCGGCCAGGCAAAGAGAGCTGCGATATCGCCGCTTTGCTGGTTGCGGCCAGCGATATTCAGTTGCGGCTGACCAATGCCGCGGCTGGACGTCCATCACTCAAACATCAAGCCAAAGGAGGTTGTGGTGGCGGCTGTGGTTGCCATGGTCATAATGAAACCGGCGCAGCTTGTCATGGTGATGATCATGGCCATGAAGCGGATGCGAAAGGCGGTTGTGGCGGCTGTGGCTGTAAGAGCCGCACCGAGGCCAAACTAAAACCTCTTGGTGACCCGTTAAACCAGCAAGGCAAGTTGAGTTACGCAGGCTTCAGGCCTTTGCGATAAAGCCGTCTACAGAAATAGATACAAGAGTGCCGGCAGAAAGCCGGCACTCTTTTGCCCAAAACCTTGGGTTAGCAAAGTCTTGCGCTATCAATCATCCAGGCGGCACTGGCTCAGCAGTTCGCCACTGAAGCGGCATTCCAGGTCGACCCTCTTGCCGATATGAGGCTTGAGGCTGTCGTCGCTGGCCTTATAACCCCAGAGGCTGGCGCCTTGACCGTCATCATTGATCAAGCCCTTGAGCTCTATGTCCGCTTCCTGCACCTCAGGTTCGATTTCCATTACCAGGAATTGGCCATTTTGCTCTGATCCTTCAACCTGTACCCAGGTGCCGTTGAGGCTGGCTTGGTTCAAACCATCTTCAAAGCGGGTCTGAGGCGTCAGTGTCAGCACTATGCCGTTGATGCTGAATACACCGGCCTCATACACTGCCTTGCCTTCAACCTCGAAGCCGTGGCCTGCAATTACAGGAGGCTGACTCTGTTTCTCAAATTCAATTTCGGTGGCCTTCAGCTCTTGAGTATCGTCTTGCCACAGGCCTTCCACATCGACCAAGGCACCGGGTTTGAGATCGGCAACAGTGCCATCTTCAAAGAGAGTCTTGCCATCCAGTGTCACTTGCCATTTTTGGTTCAGGGTAAAGCGGGTTTGCAACTCGTTGACCCAGGTAACCTGACCTTCAAGTTCCACCTCAGTGCCGTTGTCCAAATCCGGGGCGCGTTCGACTTCCACTTCAGAAGCCAGTAATACTTCACCCTGATATTGACCTTCAACTTCTACCCAGGAACCATTGGCCAGCGTGCCTTCTACCTGCACGGCATTGGCACCATAGTCCACCTGCATGCTACCGATATAGAACTGCTTCAGATGGGTGTCCAGCTTGCTTACCCGGCCTTCAACTTCCATCTCTTGCCTGTCATTGTCGATAGCAAAGTAGGTGGCCTTGAACTGGTTATCACTCAGGTTATAACCACTGATCTCAACTATGTCACCGGCCTTGATTTTACTTATGTCCAGCCCAGTCACCCGGTAGCCGGCCACAACAGCTTGCTCGCCATCAATAGCGCTCACCGGGGAAACCAGCACAGGGTCATAATCCACGCTGGTGGCACTGCTGCCATCTGTCTTGATGTTGAGCTGCATACCGGGTTTCAGCTCGGCGACACTGGCCTTGGTTTCATTGATTTCAACACTGGCCCGGGCCGCCGGGATTGCTACACCATTGACCCAGAGCTTATCCGTATCGACCTTTTGCAGGGTACCTTGGATAGTCTTGGCCAAAGTGGAAACCGGCGGTTGGGGATCGGGATTGTTCGGCTCATTGGAGTCTGAACCGCCACAGGCGCTCAGTCCGGCAACGAGAGGAACCAGCCATATGCTTCTTTGCATTCTGTTCTCCTTAGGGTCATGGATTTCAAAAACGGCGGCAGAATAAACAACTGCAGATGAGGCCAAGATGAGGAGGGAATTAAACTTTGTTAATAATCGGGTATTGCCGTTAATAAATAGCGGGTTACTGTGAAAATCCCCGTGCTGTAGTGGTTTTTTTCTGAAGCGGTTATGGGAATAAATCTCCCATATTGGCCGCAATTGAGGCACAAACATGCGGTTGCAGCGCAATCAATGCGCTTTGATGTTTTTTGCCTTGTAGGAGCCAGGCTTTTATCCCGTAGGAAAACATTAATAGCTAAAAAAGAGAACAAGTTACTACTTGGCTCAACACCTTTTTATGGCTAAAGTTATCTGTATTAGGAAAGTCGTGACAATGATGTCCACCCTCAATCAGGAAGATACTATGAACCCTACCAAAGAAAGCTCCTTGGATTTGGAAGTGATCAGTTTACTGGAAGACAAGCAAAAGATTCTTGCAATTAAACACCTGCGTGAACGTGAGAACTTGAGCCTAAAAGAGGCAAAGAGGAAGGTGGAAGACTATTTGCAGGGGCATCCGGAACTGGAATTGGCCGACCAAGAGCCGGGGAGCGGCAATGCAATGGTCTGGATAGTGCTGGTGGCATTGGCCGCAGCTGCAGCCTTGGCAGTTTCTACTCAGTTGTAGGTTTTGAAATATCTCTACTTCTGGCTGCTAAAATCCAAGTTTTTTAAATTTTCCTCATTTCTAGGTAAAGAGAATTGAATTTTTCCAATTCTCTTTGCATCTTTTGCCATTTTTGACTAATTGTTGAGCCTGAGTCGAGAAAACTCACGGAAGCGATTGGCTTGAATGTGGTACCTTTGCCCGCTTTGATTTTGACAAGATGACGCCCTTGTGCGGCGGGGACATAACAATGAATAACAAACACTGGATTGGCAACATCGGCGTGCAAGTCGTGATTGCCATGTTTTTGGGGGCGGCTGTCGGCTGGTGGTTGGGCAAAGATGCCAGCATGTTTGCCCCATTGGGGACTATTTTTATCCACCTAATCAAGATGTTGGTCATTCCTCTGGTATTGGTGGCCATCATCTCCGGTGCCGCCAGCCTGGGGGATACGCCATCGGCTGGGAAAATCGGTCTCGGAACATTCGGCTTCTTTATTGTGACTTCGGGCATTGCCGTGGCGATGGCATTGGCGCTGGGAAACCTGTTTGAACCGGGCAAGGGTGTTGATTTTACCGCTCACAGTATGACGGATCTGATGGAAGTCACCAAGGAGCAGGGCGATCTCCCCGGGGTGATGGATACCTTCATCGGCATGATACCAACCAATGTGTTTGAGTCGCTGACAGGCGGCAATATTCTGCAGATCCTGGTGTTCAGTATCTTCTTCGGCATAGCACTGACCAAGGTCAAGGGCGATGGTGCCAAGCCGATCCTCGGCGCGCTCAACGCCATCACAGAGGCCATGGTATGGATGATCAACTGTGTGATGCTGGTGGCCCCCATAGGCGTATTCGGTCTGATGGCTGACTCAGTCGGCACCTTTGGTTTTGAAGCCCTGGAGGTGGTATTTAAACTGTTCATCGTCTTCGTTGGGGCAATTTTGATTTATGGTTTCATCTTCTTCCCCTTGGTGGTGCAACTGTTTTCCAAGGTGTCGGCGGCACGCTTTATCAGTGCAATGAAAAAGCCACAGGTCATGGCGCTGTCCACAGCTTCCTCCATGGCAACCTTGCCGGTGAATATGGAAACTTGTGAGCAGGAGTTGAAAGTCTCAAAAGCCACGGCTTCTTTCGTATTGCCGTTGGGTGCCACCATCAATATGAGCGGCAACGCCATCTATTATGGTTTGGTCGCCATGTTCTTTGCCCAAATGTATAACATTGATCTGAGCCTTGCCGCCTATGCGGCTATCATCTTCACCTCCACCTTGGGCGCTATTGGCCAGGCCGGGGTGCCGGGACCTTCTTTCCTGGTGGTGGCCGTATTACTGGCGGCCAAGATCCCTATTGATGGGCTGCCACTGCTGTTTGCCCTCGACCGGGTATTTGACATGATACGTACATCGCTGAATATTACCGGCGATGCAGCCTGCGCTCTGGTGATGGACAACTTTTGTCCCGAGGAAGCCAAGAGCTGATAGCGTGAGTTTGTTTGCCGTGAGCAGGTAATAAAAAGCCAGGAAACTATTCCTGGCTTTGTTCATGGGGGGAAGATTATTCCGCATCCCCCAGTGACAGCAGAGTGGCATTGCCACCTATGGCTGTGATGTTGTTGGTGCGGGTCTTTTCCGTCATAAAGCGGGTCAGGTAGTGTGGCCCGCCAGCCTTGGGGCCTGTGCCGGAAAGCCCCTGACCACCGAAGGGCTGCACACCCACCACGGCGCCAATCTGGTTACGGTTGATATAGACGTTACCTACATTGACTCGGTCGGCAACGCTCAGGGCGTGGCCTTCATTGCGGCTGTGGATCCCCAGAGTCAGACCAAAGCCTGTGCTGTTGATATCGGCAATCACCTTGTCCAGCTCTGAGGCTTTGAAACGGATAACGTGCAGTATCGGGCCGAAATGTTCTTTCTCCAGCACCTTGATGGAATCGATTTCCACTGCGGTTGGAGCAACGAAATGGCCATCCTTGCAGTCAGCGGGCAGCTCTACCTGTTTGATAAGCTTGCCTACCTGTTTGATATGCTCGATATGGGCATTGAGATTGGCCTTGGCTGTGGCATCGATCACAGGGCCGACATCTGTCTTCACTGAACCTGGATAGCCAATGCTGAGTTCATCCATGGCACCCTTGAGGATTTCCAGTACCCGATCGGCGATATCTTCCTGCAGATAGAGTACCCGTAGCGCCGAGCAGCGCTGGCCAGCGCTGGTAAAGGAAGAGGCAACCACATCGTTGACCACTTGCTCCGGCTGGGAGGTGGAGTCCACCACCATGGCATTTTGACCACCGGTTTCGGCGATAAGCGGAATGATGGCGCCTTCGCGGGCAGCCAGAGCGCGGTTGATCACCTTGGCCGTGCCGGTAGAACCTGTGAAGCATACGCCGCCGATACGTTCGTCGCTGGTCAGTGCGGCGCCGACACTGGCGCCTGTGCCCGGCAGGAATTGCAGCGCTTCTTTGGGGATCCCGGCTTCATGGGCCAGTTGTACGGCGCGGTAACCCACCAGGCAGGTTTGCTCGGCAGGTTTGGCGATAACCGTATTGCCGGCAGCCAGGGCCGCAGTCACCTGACCGAGGAAAATCGCCAACGGGAAGTTCCAGGGGCTGATACAGACAAAGACACCGCGGCCTTGAACAAACAGCTCGTTCAATTCGCCGGTCGGCCCAGGGAGCAGCTCGGGCTTGCTCATCATCTTCTTGGCCTGTACCGCATAGTAGCGGCAGAAGTCGATGGCTTCACGGACTTCATCTATGCCGTCCTGCAGGCTCTTGCCTGCTTCGCGGGTACAGAGCACGATCAGCTCTTCGCGATTTTCTTCCAGCAGGTCGGCCAGTTTTTGCAGCGCGTTGGCGCGCTTTTCCACCGGTGTGCGACACCAGGCTGGGAAGGCGGCGACGGCTGAACTGATGGCCTGCTCGACGGCTTGGTTGTCGGCAAAAACCACCTGACCGACGGTTTGTGTAGTGTCATAGGGGCTGACAACCGCCTTTGACTCGCCGCTCAGGGTTTCACCATTGATCAGCGGGCCGCCATGCCATTGATGAGTCTTGAACTGATCCAGTGCTGCGAAGAAGGGTTCGGCTTCAGAGAGAATGTTCATATTGAGTCCCTTGGAGTTTTTGCGTTCACTGCCAAAGATGTCGGCAGGCTTCACTATCTTGTTATTGGCCAGGGTTTTGTATTGTTTGACTGTCACCAGAGGGTGGGTGATCAGTGAATCGATCGGCGTTTTGGGATCCACCAACTTATGCACAAATGAAGTGTTGGCACCGTTTTCCAGTAGACGGCGCACCAGATAGGGCAGCAGATCTTTATGGGCACCTATCGGGGCATAAATTCTGACTGTGCGAGCTCGGCTTTCCGCCAAAATAGTGTCGTATAGTTCCTGTCCCATGCCATGAAGACGCTGGAATTCAAACTCACGATCGCCGGCCATATCGCTGATGGCAGCGACCGTCTGGGCGTTATGGCTGGCAAATTGTGGATAGATGGCACCGCGGGTCTTGTCCGACAGCAGGAAACGGGCACAGGCCAAATAGGAGAGATCCGTCCCCACCTTGCGGGTGTAGAGGGGGTAACCGGCTTCACCTGCCTGCTGAGCCCACTTGAGTTCGCTGTCCCAATAAGCGCCTTTCACCAGTCGCAGCGGGATTTCATCGCCTTGCTCTTTGGCAAGCTTGGTCAGCCACAGGAGTACAGGCAGTGCCCGTTTGGAGTAAGCCTGCACCACTATGCCCAAAAGGCCCCAGCCCTTGGCGGCTTCAGAGTTGTATAGCTTGCGGAACAGCTTGAGCGACAACTCGAGACGGTCTACCTCTTCGGCATCGATAGAGATACCGACATTCAGGCTGCGAGCCTGCTCAATCAGTTTGATCACTGTGGCATACAACTCGGACATGACTCTGTCTTCATTGGCCACTTCATAGCGGGGATGCAGCGCCGACAGTTTGATGGAAATCGTCGGTCTGGGCGCCTGGGATTCATCGTACTGCTGGGCTCCCAATTCGCTGATGGCGTGGGAGTAATCCTGGAAGTATTTCTGGGCGTCTCTCTGGGTCAGTGCGGCTTCACCCAGCATGTCGTAAGAGTGGGTATAGCCCTGCTTGCGCCTGTCTTCACTGTTTTTCAGCGCTTCTTTTACTGTGCGGCCGAGTACGAACTGCTTGCCCATGATCTTCATGGCGGCATACATGGCTTGACGGATCACCGGCTCACCCAGGCGATTAACCAAGCGCTTCAATAAGTTGCTTGGACTGCCATCCAGGTTGCGATCAAGTTTGACGATTTTGCCCGTCAGCATCAGGCCCCATGTCGAGGCGTTGACCAATACAGAATCACTCTTTGACAGATGCTCGTCCCATTTGGCACCTGATAGCTTGTCTTCAATCAGGGCATCGGCCGTTTCCGGATCCGGGATCCGCAGCAGGGCTTCGGCCAGGCACATGAGTATGATGCCTTCCTGAGTCTCAAGGCTGTATTGCTGTAAAAAAGCGTCTATACCTACCATCAGACCTTTTTTGTCATATTGACGAACCTTGCTGACCAAGTCGTGGGCGCGACGGGTCACACGCTCTATGGTTTCGTCACTCGACGGGACTAGCTTGATCAGATCGGACAGATATTGCTCTTCGTCGACAATATAGTTGTCACTGATGGCTTTAAAGAGTTCGTCGAGATTGGCGCTATCATAGTGGCCTGCCAGAACTTCACTCGCTTTGAACATAGTTATCGCTTCCATCTAAGCCGGTTGGGGGGCAGTTAAGGACTGCTCGAATTACCTGGAATATGTCTGACGCAAAAGACGCTTTATTATTTTTGTATACAATATTGGCGCTTGCGCGCGCCGATTATACAATCAAAATGTGATCTGTGACACTAATCTTGGCGGGAATGTGAAAATTGTTTAATTGGCTTTACGTCCCCCAGCTGTAAAGTCACATAAACAAAAGGCCAGTGGTTTTAAACACTGGCCTTTGAGAAGGGAAAAATGCTATTACATCCAACGATCTTTCTTGCGTCGCTGTGGTCTTGGCATGTAAACCAGAATGACCCCGAGGATCAAACCCAGAGCGGCGATGAGTCCGCCTTCCTGCCACATACGGAAACGCTCATTGTCTTTCATCGACTTGAGCTTGGCGATGGCTTCATCGCGTTCTGTGCTGGCTTCAGCCAGTTCCGCCTGGGCCTTGCTCAGCTGAGACTTGAGGCTGCCAAGCTCGCCCTTGAAGTCACCATTTTCGCTCTGAAGTCCTGTGAGCTGGCCTTTGGCTTCGGCCAACTGGCTTTCCAGTTCTGAGACGCGAAAACGCAGCGACTTGTCCTTGGAGATCATGCTGGTCAATACCCAGCCTTCACGATCCTTATGGTCGATAATCTTGGTGTAATCGCCTTGGCGTTCAGGCAACACGCTTATCTGCTGACCGGCTTCGATACTACCCAGGATCCGGTATTGAGTACCGGGTCCACCATGAATGTAGATGAAGACATCGTCCGAAATATAGCGCGTCTGGCCTTGGGCCAATAGGGTGGGAGACAGGAGCATCATCCCTATGAGAGTCAGGAGTCTTAACACTTAGTCATTCTCTGTCGCAAAATACTGCCCACATGCTAGGGATTTGAGGGCGCCAATGCAAGAGGGAAGTCATTCGACTTCCCTCTTATAATCATGATATTTACCGTGATTTCTACAGCTATTTCTGTTAGCCGAACACACCTTTAATGGTGAAGAAGAACAGAATAGACAAGCCGGCACCGGCTGGCAGGGTGACGACCCAAGAGACCACAATGTTGCGAACCACACCGATATTGATGGCGGCAATACCCCTGGCCATGCCCACACCCAGTACCGCACCCACCAGAGTTTGAGTGGTGGAGATAGGCAAACCTGTGCCCGAGGCGATAACCACGGTTGACGCAGCAGCCAGCTCGGCGGCAAAGCCGCGACTTGGGGTCAGGTGAGTAATATTTTTGCCTATGGTGGTCATTACGCGCTTACCGAATATGGCCAGCCCCATAACGATACCGACGGCGCCCAGAGGCAGAATCCACCAAACCAAAGCTGACTTAGAGCCGATTTCTCCGCCGCTGCTGACTACAGAGACTACCGCGGCCAATGGGCCGATGGCGTTGGCTACATCATTGGAGCCGTGGGCAAAAGCCATACAACAGGCGGTCACTACCATCAGGATAGCGAAGACTCTTTCCACGTTACCAAATTGAGTTTGGCGATCATTTTTGCTGCTCATTTTCAGGCGGCTGATGGCAATCTTACCTGCGATACCCACCAGAATGGCAATCGCCAGCGCCAGCAGATAGGCTTCCACTGTGCTGAACTTGAGACCAACGTGTTTCAATCCTTTGGTTATGGTGACCAAAGACATTACAAAGCCGGCAAAGGCCATGTAGAAAGGCACATAACGTTTGGCGTTACCCAGAGGATCTTCGGTGTTGAAAATCAGTTTTTGTACGCTCTGGAAAATCATAAAGGCGATAAAGCCGGAAATCGCAGGGGTGATGACCCAAGAGCCAACGATACCAACGACTTTGCCCCAGGCAACGGCTTCAGTGCCCACGCCCACGGCGGCAAAACCTATGATGGCACCCACGATAGAGTGAGTGGTGGAAACCGGCCAGCCCAGAGCTGATGCGGCTACCAGCCAAATGCCTGCGGCCAGCAGCGAAGCTATCATGCCGTAGACCAGGAGTTCCGGCACTTCGGTAAAGTAGCTGGAATCTATGATCCCATTGCGAATGGTGCTGGTGACTTCGCCACCGGCCAGATAGGCACCGGCGAATTCAAAGATCATTGCGATAATGATCGCTTGCTTAATGGTAATTGCGTTTGAACCAACAGACGTACCCATTGCATTCGCCACGTCGTTGGCTCCAATGCCCCAGGCCATAAGAAACCCGAAAACAGCCGCGATACCTATGAGCCAGGGGCCATAGGTGACTAATACATCAACCATGTTGTTACCTTGATAACCTTTTGTTTGTTAGACGCGAGCCAGCATCAGCTCAAGGCGGGAACCGACACGTTCGGCAAGATCTGCCAGGTCACCAACCCACTCAATTATCTTATAGAGAAACATGACATCGATAGGATTCAGTTCAGCTTCCATAGCGAACAGCTGTCGACGCACCTGAATTTGCAGATCATCAGTGTCTTCTTCGATGGCATCGAGTTCACTGATCATTTTGGCTACCAAATCCACTTCACGGCCACGGAAGCCTGCTTCCAGCAGATCATCGAGCTCGTTGATCGCTTCTTTGGCCAGGGCGACTGCATCCAGGCAGCGCTGCAAATAAGCGATGAAAGGGGTTTGGATGGTTTGAGGGACAAGCAGTTGGCGGCCGATGATTCGACCTGAAATATCTTTGGCTTTATTGGCGATTTTGTCCTGTTGAGTCAGGAGCTCCAGCAAGTCAGTCCTTTCTACTGGCATAAACAAACCACCTGGCAGTGTCAGGCGGATTTCGCGTTTCAGTGAGTCAGCTTCTTTTTCCTCTTGGCTGATCTTCTTGCGAATAGTGACCGCATTGTCCCAATCTTCAGCTATGGTTGCTTCGAAGAAGGGCACAAGTAACGAAGCGCAATCGTATACTTTGTCTATATGCTCTTGCAGAGGTTTTATCGGCGATTTTGCAAACACGCCTAAAATAGAGTTTACTGGCATAGCCGTTTACCTATTTAGGTTATTCCACTATTGGAAAAGCGGGCGAATGTTAACCCAAGCGTCCGCTTATTGAAACTGTGTTTTTACAGAAAACACGTCAGTTCTTATTCTATCGGGTTATATATCACCCGACAGGATAATCCTAGGTCATTTTTGTGACAACAATATGACATTGTGACCTCGAAATGACGAGATGATGAATTTTTGATGACAAAATGAGCAGTAGTGCACCATGGATGCCGACAATCAACAAAATGAGATAGAACTTAAGCTCTTTTTCCCCGCCACGGAAGTCAGTCGCCTGACCACATTTCTGAACTCCTTACCCGCTGCCACATCCCAAGGGTGCCAGCAGCTAAGTAATGGCTATTATGATACGCCCGAGCTGGCACTGCGTCAGCTGGATATGGGCCTTAGAGTCCGCGGATGTGATGGCAAGCGGGAGCAAACCATAAAAACGGCCGGTCGTGTCAGCGGTGGGATCCACAGTCGGCCGGAATACAATGTCGATATAGACGCCAATAGCCCGGTTTTGTCGCTATTTCCCGCCGAAATTTGGCCTGAGAATTCCGACATCGATGCGTTGCAGGCCCGGCTTACCTGCCTGTTTCATACCGATTTTCAGCGTTGCCGCTGGTTGGTGGTTCAGGGGGAGAGCCTGATAGAACTGGCTCTGGATACCGGCACTATCGCCGCCGGGGGCCAGAGCGAATCGCTTTGTGAGTTGGAGTTTGAACTCAAGCGTGGCCGGGCGGCCGATCTCTTGCCGTTGGCACAGCAGGTTGCTGCCAATCTGCCCATGCGTCTTGGGAAGGCCAGCAAGGCGCAGCGAGGTTATCGTCTGGCGCAGCAGGCCAGTCCGCTGGCGTTGGAGGCGCTGCAATATATCAGCCTGCCCTGCGACAGTGATATCAAAGCTACCCTCCTGGTGGTGCTGGAAACGGCGCTGGAGCGTTGGCAGCTGTTGGAGGGCATGATTGCCGAGAGTTTGGATGACCCGGCAGGGCAAGCGTTATTGTGGCAGCGTCTGCGCTCCTGTGTGCGCCTGCTGCGCTTGACCCTGGGCCAGTTTACTCTGGGCAACAGCCAGACAGATGCGGGATTTTCCTGGCTGGAGCAGCAACTCGCCTTTGTAACAGAAGCCAACTCTCTCACGCGTCTGGCCCAGGATAAATTGTTGCTTGGTAAGTTGGCCAATGCCGAGAGCGTGCGCGAGCGAGCCGTGCAACAGTTGCAAAAGATGGATTTCCGCAGCCGCTTGCAAGCGCTATGGCAGGATTGCCGTTATGGTCAGCTGCAGTTGCAACTGGTGAATATGTTGCTTGAGCTGGCCAGTGGCGAGATGCAGATAGCCGTGGCAGGGGGCTTGAAGGGAACCTGTGACGGTCTGCAGGAGGCTTCCTGGCAAAAACTGCTGGCGGCCATGCCGGGAGACGAACTCAGCCGTGATGATTATCTCAAGCTGGCAGCTCCCTTGGATGAAGGCATTCTGGTGGGGCTGGCCTATGGCAGTCTCTACTCATCCAAGGCTCGCGATAGTTTCCGCGCGCCCTGGCAGGACTTGAGTCAGGGGATCATCAGTCTTGGCGCTTATGCTATGGCCGAGCAGTTGGCGCCAGAGCTTGCCGAGGCTTTGGCAGACAAACAGCAGAGTCTGATTTTTGCCATGGAACAATCCCGCAAGATGGCACTGCAGCAGCAACCCTACTGGCGCTGATGCCTGGTAAGAGTTCCGGACGAATAGCCCGGAAGTAAGCACAAAGAAGGACGCCTCGGCGTCCTTTTTAGTCGATTGATTAGTCCCGTTGCTGCTGCGCCAGCTTCTGTTTCAAGTCGGCGATTTCCGTCAGCATCTGTTGTTGGTTGGCTTCCATGCGTTCGAGTACCAGATCCAACTCGCTCTTGATGACCTTGCTTTGGTTTTCCAGGCTCTCCTGCTCATCGGGAGCGACAAACAGTGATGCCATATAACCGGAAATAACCCCGAAGAAACTGACCCCGCAGACGATGACCACGCCACCTATTACATGGCCTACTGTAGTCACAGGGTAAAAGTCACCGTAACCTACGGTGGAAATGGTCACTATTGCCCACCAGATGGCGTTTTCGGCGGTTTGAATATTGGCACCTTCGACGCCGCTTTCCACCAGCAACATCAATACCGAGGCTATGGTGATGATGGTGACCATGGATACCAGCAAGCTGGCGATGGTGGCCTGACGCCTTTGCTTCAGCAGTGGCCCTATCAGGGAACGACTCATGCGAATGAGCCTCAATACCCTGAGGATCTGAAATAAACGGGCAAAGCGCAGTGCTTCAATCGCCGGAATACTGGCGACAAAGTCGACCCAGTGAGACTTGATATAGGTGAGTTTATTCTCTGCCCGGAACAGACCCACCAGGAAATAACTCATAAAGATAAAGCAGATACCCGTATCGATATAAAACAACAACTTGTGGGTTTCAGGATCGACAGGGACAAAGGTCATGATAAGGATCACAACCACAGAGATCAGCGACAACATCATCATCGCCAATTCGAAAGGGGAGACCTGAACAGGCGGTTTCAGGAACCAGCGAGATTTATCCGGCATTGGTTCTTCCATTGAGAAACTTTGTATCCTTTCAGGGTAAAAGACTTGCCGTTAGCTGTAAACGCGCTTGTTTATTGCTCGTCTACGAATTGTACCAGGTCTTCCAATACCCGTTTTTTGATTTCCAATTGCGCATCCGGAGCAAGGCCGTATTTTTCGGCGAGCTGGACATAATCGGTGGGGCTGAGCGAAACGGTTAACCGTGGCCGCTTGGGACGCTTGGCCACGGATAAACCCAATATCATGCGTATCTGATCTGAAGGGCTGACACCTGTATCCAGGGCCGCCTTGCGGATGGAGTATTGAAACCTTTCATCCAGATCAAAAGCTACCTGAGTCGCCTTGGCAGCCTTTTGGTTTTGTAACCATTTTTCCGGATAAGGGTGGTTCTTGCTCATGCCGCATTATTCTCCTGGCCAGTAGTCACGAATATCGCTGAGGGGGCGGTAAAGGGTCAGCGCAACGTCGGTTTCGCCGCCTTCATAGACTTCGATATCCAGAGCGCGAGACTCATCGTCATCCAGCAACTGATAGCTTTCGAAGGCATCACCTGTTGCACCGTCAGCATCCTGAGGCGGCCTGAGTCCACGGTAATCTTCCCGGTGGAAATAGCCAAACTCAGCAAAACTGACCTGATGGTAGTGTTTCCCGAGCCATTGCTCAAGCATCTCAGTCTCGGCAGTGAGTGCCTTGGTACTCAGCTCTGCTTTCCCCGGCTCATCGAAGATCGCGGAGAAATCATCCAGATCGAATAAGGCATCGACCTGAGCGCGGCTTATCTTCAGCGAGAAAGCCAGCCAGGTTTCGTCGTCTTCATCCAGCCCCAGATAGATGGCTTCGCCGCTGTGCCCCTTGAGTACCCACTCAGTCGACTGACTGCGCTGATACTCATAGGTATTGACGGCTTCGACCCTAAGCTGCTGCCCGCGCAGATGCGCGGGCAGGGCAAAGCTGTCATCAAGGGAGATCATATCGCCCTTTTGCAGCTCTGATGGGTGCTTAAGCTGACGCACTGGAGTTTCTTTTTTGCCAAACAGGCTGCCAAAGAATCCCATAGGTTATCAGCCTTTCTTGGCTTTCAAACGCTCGAGCACATCGCTGGCGTTGCTCTTTTGCTCGCCGATACCGGCTTCAGCCAGCTTGGCTTTCAGCGATTGGTCGCTGTTCTCGGCTTCCAGGTTTTCGGCAGCCTTCAAGCGGTCGTCAAACTGTTGCTGACGTGCCTTGATACGCTCCAGTGAGTCTTTGGCGTTGAGCAGCTTGGAGTTGCTTGACGCGAAAGAGTCGGTAATAGAAGCCGTGGCCTTTTGCACGCTTTCAGTGGTCTTGACCATGCTCAACTGACGCTGATAGTCGGCCAGCTGACGTTCGGTCTTCTTCACCAGATCTTTCAGGCGGGCAGCATGGGCGCTGAAGCTGTCATTGGCAGTTTGTTGCTCGGCCAGTTCCATTTCCAGCTGGGCAATTTTCTCGGCCACTTCCAGTGCCAGAGTTTCATTGCCTTTTTCCAGTGCCTGAGTGGCATAGCCTTCATGCTCGGCGACAGCACGCTTAATGCGATCGATTTCACGGCTGGCTTGCATCTCTTTGGCCATCACATCTGTCAGTTCACGCTTGGCCTTGGTGAGGTGTTTCTCGGCGTCACGGATCTCCTGTTCGAAGATGCGGGTTGAATTGGCATCCACTATGCTTTGGCCGACTTCGTTGGCCCCACCGCGGAATGCTGTAAGAATTTTGTTCAGTATGCCCATGATTTGGCTCCTTATTTCAAAAAGTCGACCAGTTCGTCAATGACTTCGAGACAGTTGTCAGACAGGACAGAGAGTTCCTGCTCTATTTCCAGCATGCTCGATTGCAGGGAGAGTGCACCGTAAACCACATATTTATCGTCAATCTTGGCGAATGAAGACAGTGGCATAGGGATGTTGAGTTCCAACATGGTTTCAAACATCTCGGCACGGCGTTCCTGCTTGAGTTCATCCTCTCCCCAGAGATAACTGATGCAGAGGATTTGGTTTTCCGTTACCGAAACAAATACGGGGATCTCTTCACGGCCAACCACATTGACCTGCAACACTTCTACATCCCCTTCAATGGGGTAACAGTCAAACTGGAACCCAGTAGAGCTGTTGTCGCCAAGTCCATTTAAATGATTGGCAATAGTGTGAATATTCATATTTGTCCTCTTTGACATATTATGTCTGCGTTTAAAGATAACACCGAGACATAATATGTCAAGCGTTATCTTTGCCTGTTTAAAAGGTTGCTACACCTTGTTCATCTGTCCATGCCTGCAGGTGGTAGTAATACAGCTGCAGTGAGCCTATGGTGTTGGGCTGAACCTGGTCCATCTTAGTGTAAAACTGTTTCGGAAACTCGAAGGCTCCGCGGATAAGCCCAGGCGTCAACCAGTCATCCTCCACCGGCAGTTGCTGCATCTGCTGCAGCCGACTCTTGGCATCCTGGCCATTGAGTGTCCCTATGGTCCAGCCCCATTCGCCAAAGCTGGGCACATTGTGGTGATACTGATTCACCTTGAATCCCGCCAGCGCCAGGGTCTTGCCTACAGAGATAAAGGCCTTGGTCGCATGGTAAGGCGAGGTGGACTGTATACTGATGGCTCCATCTGCGCTCAGAAGTTCCCTGAGTTTTTTATAAAACAGGTCTGAATAGAGCTTATTGAGATCCGGATGTGAGGGATCAGGCAGATCCACTATGATGGCATCGTATTTATCGCCGCGGGCCAGCAAGCGGTCGACACCGTTAAAGGCATCGTCGAAAACCGTTTCCACCCTGGGATCGGCAAAGGCGTTGCCGTTGAGGCCGAGCAATGCTGTCCTGAGATCTTCCGGTACTTCAGCCCCAGGTTCTTTGAACAGTTTGACCATCTCGGCATCGAGATCCACCAGAGTGACCTGCTTGGGTTGCCATTTCAGTACCTGTTTCAAGCCCAATCCATCACCGCCGCCTATGATCAACACCTTGTCGTGACGGGCACTGGCAGCCAGAGTCGGATGTACCAGAAAGGCGTGATAGATATGCTCATCGCTGGAGGAGAACTGCAGCCGGCCATTGATATAGAGGGAGTAAACAGGCGGCAGATGGTTACCCATCAGGCGCTTGGTCAGTGTCAGTTGCTGAAACCGGGTAGCCTTGGCATAGACCACCTTGTCCTGATACAGGAGGTTGTTGAATCCTTGCTCCCAGGTTGGTCCCTTGATGGCCAGCATCAGCAGCACTCCTGTGGCCAGTACGTGTGCCGCCAGTAACCAGTTGGCGGCGCGGATCCTGTCCCTGAAGCGGATGATAA
This sequence comes from Shewanella sp. BJSY2023SW005, assembly GCF_047314585.1. Classification (NCBI taxonomy): domain Bacteria; kingdom Pseudomonadati; phylum Pseudomonadota; class Gammaproteobacteria; order Alteromonadales; family Shewanellaceae; genus Shewanella; species Shewanella sp. BJSY2023SW005. The sequence goes on along the minus strand of NZ_JBKORJ010000066.1, from coordinate 26,638 downwards.
AGATAAACCCGGCCAAGAGGTTAAAGGCGGCGGTCATGGCTGCAGCCAGCTGGATATCCAGCGCCAGCATAAAGCCGACCCAGAGCGCCGCACCCACACCGGCACCTATATAGTCGGCGCCATAAATGGTGCCGGCATTGTGCAGCAGGTGTTCATCGGACAGTGCCTGACGCACCCTGGCAATGAGCGGGATCTCCATGCCTATCATCAAACCGAGCAACACACCCCAGAAATAGGGCAGGTAGCGGGACAACTCCTGAAAACGGCCGATAAAGCCACCCTGAGGCAGATGATCCGGCGGTAGCCCCAGAGTTCGTCCTATCAGTTCCGGTAGCTCGTGGCCAAAGCCGATGACGGCCGCGGTGATCAGAATCGCCAGTGAGCCCAGCAAGGCGACAGTCAATTCCAATACTGCAAAGCCACTGAAGGCGCACTTTATCTTGCGGGCGGCAAAGGCCCCCAAGCCCATGGAGACTATCATCAAGCCTATCATGGTGTAGATGGCCGCCTCGAGGGCGCCCAAAATGCGCCCGGCATAATGGGAAAGCAGGTATTCGTATATCAGACCACAGGCCGCCAGTACCCCCATGATCCCCAAAAGCAGGGCATCATCGAGGGCACCTAAGTGGCGTCTGTTGGGCTCTTGGGTGTTGGCGTTACTACTTAATGCCACGGGATCAGGCCATCAAAGCGGTGAGGATCAGCGCAACCGCTATGCTGATCGCCATTTCAACTGCGGCCAAGCCTATGTTGTGCTGCTTCTCCACCTCATCGGCGAGGTCAATTTTTGCCAGCACCAGGAGTTTGACCAAGGGCAGCAACAGGCTCAGTACCACCAACATAATGAAGGAGAACACCAGCCAGCCAAGGGCGTTGGTGACATAGGCTTCAGGGCTGAAGACGATAAAGTGACTGGCGGCATTGAAGCTCAGTGCCATGGCGATCATCGCCCCGGCATGACGTATCGCCAGGGCGGTATTTCCCTGCGCCAGCGCCTGCTGCATTGAGCTGTCCTGGTTGCGGGCGGCGTAGCGATTCTCTCTGAGGCGGGTCAGTAACACCAGCATCAATTGAGAAATGGCGAAGGCGCTGAGGATGGCAATAAAGGTATCCAGGGTCAGATCTTCGGCCCACAGCAGTACGGCGCGGATAATAATCGCTGTGGCGATAGCGGCCGAGGCATCGACTATCGCAACCGACACATTGCCTTTGAGCACCAGGGCGTTCTTGTCGATATTATTCAAGGCGATTTTATCGTGCAAAAAGCGCCCCAGTTTGATCAGCACTAGACCAAACAGGCCGTAGGCGCTCATGCCGATGGCTTCCTGCAGATAACTGTGGGCGGCGGCGCCGGTAATGGCGCCGGTCAGTACTATACCCAGTGCCGCCACAGCGCCGGCGGTGCTGATGCCGAAGGCGAAGTTGTCTCTGACTGCCAGCTCTTCACTGCTGTTTACCCGAACACTCCAGCCCTGCAGGTAGCGGGTCAGAGTGAGCAGTACCACGGCGATAGAAAGGTCGATGGCGAGTATGACGGCCAGTTCCTGAGTGATGCCGAATTCCTGAAATAGAGTCATGTTCATTCCTTAAGTTGTGATCCTGGCTGAGTTATTTGCCCCGGCTGACACCACGGCTGGTGCGACTGCCAGAATTACGGAAACTGCTGTCTTTAGAGTAATTTGAGCGAAACTTGCTGGCCGATTGTCCACTGCTGGATGGCTTGGGTGCGGCGCTGCTCTGACGAGAGAGGGCGCTGGAGCCCGAGCGGGACTTGGCATAAGGGCTGTCAAAGCGTTTGCCTTGAGAGTCGAAACGTTTTTTGGTGCGCTCATAGACCTGGGTTTGGGCCTTGGCCTGCTTGGGGGAGGTATAGCGATAGCGCCCCACATCATTGTAGTAGCTGTAATCCCTGCCTCTGGACCAGTTGTCATAATAAACCGGCCTGTGGAACAGGTTGGAAAACATGGAGTACATGCCATACCAGGCCCAAAAGGACATGCCGTTGGAATCGGTTTGCCACTGGCCATAGGCGGGGTTACCCACTAACTGGCTACCGGCACCAAAGTCTTCCGAGCCATTGGCCAGGGTTGAAGCCTCGCGGCTGATGGCGTTGACCCTGGCGAGTTTGCCCTCTGACATATCGGCAATCACATTGACGGGATCTGACAGCATGTCGTTGAACAGGCTAGAGTCCAGCGCTTGATAGAGGTTGTTTCCCTCTTCCAACTGTTGGTCAAGATTGACAAAGTTGCTCGCCACCTTGGCGTCTTTCACCCTGCTTTCCAGTGACTTGTACAGTGGTCCCTTACTGGTGGCATCCAGTGTTAGTTGCTCCACCAGCGGCTGTAGCTCCGGCCGCTGCTGCGCCAGAATTTGACCATACTGTTTGAGTAAGATGCCATTGCGCAGCTGGTCTTTGTCCAGCATCTGGCCGAGTTTTTCCAGACGTTGGTCATTCAGCTGTTGCAACTGGGCAATCTGCTCGGGTCTGTCGTCACCGCAGGCTGTCAGTGATAACAGCATCAGCAGACTGAGAATACGGATCAGCATTCCTGCCATGTTTTCTCCATTATGATAAGCACTTGAGCCCGGCAAACGGTGCTAAAACCTCTGGTCCCCGTAGGCCGTCAGTGCAAGTTGGTGTAATCTGTGCACAGAGTATCACCCACAAGAATTGGGGTGAAGTCAGAATCATCTGCATCGGCCGGTTAAAATCCATGTCGAGCGGACGTTTGTGCGGCAAAGATGACATAATATGTCTAAATGGTCTTGAATACAATCGAACAGGGATAACTATGGAATTGGGGTGTGACAGTCAAAAGCCGTTTTCCGAGTTGCTGTGCAAACAGGCCGGTAAGCATTGGCATCTGCTGGTGGAGCGCTGGCCTGAGGTGGTCACCGAGCTCAGCCTCATAGAGCAGCAGGAGCTGCAGCGGGTTATGGGCCTGAGTGATTATGTTGCCACTCAGCTGTGCCGCCACCCTGAATGGATTGCCCCCTTCTTTAGCGGCCAGCTCACTCGCCTGGATAGACAAGACTTTGCCGACGAAATCCAATCCCTGCTCGACCCTGTCACCCAGGAAGAAACCGCTAAGTCAGTGCTGCGAAACTATCGCAACCGGCAAATGGTGCGCCTCGCCTGGCGCGACTTCATGGGGTATAGCCCGCTGCAGGAGTCACTGCTCGATCTCTCTGTATTGGCAGAGGCACTGATAATTGGCGCCAGAGACTGGCTCTATCGCGAAATGTGCCAGAGTCTGGGAACCCCCTGTGACTGCAACGGCAAGCCACAACCTTTGATGATCCTGGGGATGGGTAAGCTGGGCGGCCGTGAGCTGAACTTCTCATCTGATATCGACTTGATCTTTACCTTTCCGGAACACGGTGAGACCCAGGGCGGTCGGCGCAGCCTGGATAACCAGCAGTTCTTTATCCGCATGGGGCAACGCCTGGTCAATCTGCTGGGGCAGGTCACAGTCGACGGTTTCGTGTTCCGGGTCGACATGCGTTTGCGCCCCTATGGAGAGAGTGGCCCGCTGGTGGTCAGCTACAGCGCCCTTGAGGATTATTATCAGGAGCAGGGGCGTGACTGGGAGCGTTACGCCATGGTCAAAGCCCGCGCGCTTGGTCCCTGGACTCAATACTCGGATGAGCTTCACGACCTGCTACGCCCCTTTGTTTACCGGCGTTATATCGACTTTTCCGCCATAGATTCCTTAAGACGGATGAAGCGCCTGATCGCCCAGGAAGTGCGGCGGCGCCAGCTCAAGGACAACATCAAACTCGGTGCCGGCGGTATCCGCGAAGTGGAGTTCGTGGTGCAGAGTTTTCAGCTTATCCGCGGCGGCCGGGAGCCGGCGCTGCGCAGTCAAAGCTTGTTCGATGCCATAGATACCCTCTTTAGTTTGGGGCAACTTGAGTATCTGGCGGTAGATGAACTCAAGCAGAGTTATCTGCTGCTGCGCCGGGTAGAAAACTTGTTGCAAGCCATAGGGGATAAACAGACCCAGACCCTGCCGGATAACGGTCTGGATTGGCATCGTCTCTGCTTTGCGTTGGAGATGGCCAATGAAGCAGAACTGCGCAGTGAGGTTGAGGCCGCCATGTTAAAGATTCATCGCCATTTTCGCGATACCGTCGGCGGTGATGAAGACAATGAGGAGCAAAGCGACAGCTGGGCCTGTCAGCTTTGGGTCTGTGACAGCGAGGAAGACATACAATCGCTGCTGGCCGAGCGAGGCATAGAAGACAATGAACTCTGGAGCAGTCTGGCTCATTGGCGCGAGACGGTATCACGTCGGGCCATAGGGCCAAGAGGGCGGGATACCCTGGATAAGCTGATGCCGAAAATGCTTGAGGAGCTGACGCTGCAGCCCAATCCCGGCAAGGCATTCAAGCCGGTAACCGGCGTACTGGAGCAGATCCTGACCCGTACCACTTATCTTGAACTTCTGTGTGAAAATCCCGGCGCCCGCCAACAATTGGTGAGCCTGTGTTGTGCCAGTCCCTGGATTGCCCAGCAGCTGGCGAAATTCCCCATGTTGCTGGATGAACTGATCGATCCGGCGCAGCTTTATGACACCACCTCTCTGGATGACTACGGCAGTGAACTGCGCCAATACCTGCTGCGGGTTCCGGAAGAGGATATGGAGCAGCAGATGGAGGCGCTCAGGCAGTTTAAACTGTCGCAACAGTTGAAAATTGCCGCCGCGGATGTCACCGGGGTCTTACCTATCATGCAGGTCAGCGATCACCTGACTTTTCTTGCCGAGGCCATCATAGAGCAAGTGGTGCAACAGGCCTGGCAGCAAATGACAGAGCGCCACGGCGTGCCGCCTGGCCTGGCTGACGGGGAGATAGGTTTTGCCGTCGTCGGCTATGGCAAGCTGGGGGGCATTGAGCTGGGCTACGGCTCGGATCTCGACCTGGTGTTTCTGCACAATGCCAAGGGCGGCTCGACTGACGGTGACAAGCCGTTGGATGTAGGGCACTTCTATCTCAAACTGGCGCAGCGGATATTACACCTGTTTTCCACCCGCACCATGTCGGGCGAGCTTTACGAGGTAGACATGCGCCTACGACCATCGGGCGCCTCCGGGCTCTTGGTCAGTGAAATTGGGCATTTCGGCGAGTATCAGCAGCAGGAGGCCTGGACTTGGGAACATCAGGCTTTGGTTCGTGCCCGCTTTGTCTTCGGTGATAACGCCTTGGCGCAGGAATTTCAGGCGGTGCGTGACAGCGTGCTGCGCCAAGCAAGAGACAGGAAACAGCTGGCCAGCGAAGTGCGTGAGATGCGCCTCAAGATGCGCGACCATCTGCTCAAAGCGCCGCAGGGAATGTTCGATCTTAAACAAAGCGTTGGCGGTATCGCCGATATTGAGTTTATCGCTCAGTATTTGGTGCTGGCCCATGCCCATAAGCACCCCGAGCTGTGTATCTGGTCTGATAATGTGCGGATTTTTGAGGTGTTGGCCGAGCTTGAACTGCTGCCCTTGATGTCGGCGCAGCATCTGACCCAGGCCTATTGCATGCTGAGGGATGAAAACCACAGGTTGACTCTGGCCGGTTTGCCTGGGCTGGTGGCACAGGAAAAAGTGGCGGAGCAGGCCGAACGGGTCAGTAACATCTATGAGCTTATCCTGGGGCAATAGTTTACCGGTGCGCTCAGGCTATCTATAGTTAACGGAGAAGTTTTGTCGATTGCTTTGCCTGAAGCCACTGTTGAGGAATGCCTATGCCAAGACCCCCAAAGCCCTTGGATGAGCCACTAAGGCTGGCTACCCTGCAAGGACTCGGGGTGTTGGATACCGAAGCAGAGGAGCGCTTTGATCGCATCAGCCGCATGGCGCAGCGACTGTTTGAAGTACCCATCTGTTTGGTTAGTTTGGTTGATGCCAAACGACAATGGTTCAAGTCCAGCTTAGGTATCTCCCTCAGGGAGACACCCAGAGATCAGTCGTTTTGTGGTCATGCCATCCTGTCGCCTGAATCCATGCTGATCCCGGATACTCTCAAGGACCCTCGTTTTGCCGACAACCCTCTGGTTACCGGCGCTCCCCATATCCGCTTTTATGCCGGTTATCCTTTGACTATGCGCAATGGTTGTCGGGTTGGCACCTTCTGCATCATAGATGTACGCCCAAGAGAACTGTCCCAGGAAGATAAGCTGTGTCTGGAAGATCTCGGCCATATGGTGGAAAACGAACTGCAGCATATGGAAGAGGTCTGTCAGGATGAACTCACCGGCGTGGCCAACCGCCGGGGCTTTGAGTTACTGGGGGAGATGGCACTGTCTTCCTGTTGTCGTGAAAGTTTCTACGGTGCCTTGCTGTATCTGGATCTCAACGAATTCAAGCCCATTAATGATACCTATGGTCACAGTGAAGGTGATGCCGTGTTGCAGGCCTTTGCCGCCATGCTGGTGAGCTGTTTCCGCGAGTCGGATGTGGTAGCCAGGCTTGGAGGTGATGAGTTTGCCGTACTGCTGACCCATTTGCGACCATTGGATGTCAGGGCCATCAAGTTGAGGTTCCGTAAAGCCTTGGCCGAACTCAACTTCCGCTTGGCAAAACCCTATCAGATCCGTGCCAGCCTCGGAGAAGCCATATACGATCCGGCCCAACCCAGGAGCTTGGCCGAGTTGATGGCTCAGGCCGACGGCTTGATGTACCGCAGAAAGCCGGGGCGCGATTAGCTGGGTTGGCGTTTTGTTTTCTTAAGTAACCATCAAGTCATTACAACGGGCGACCAAGTCCTGAATTAGCCGCTTGCCCATATGGTTCAGGCTGGGCGCAGCATGCAGTACCAGTTCCATCGGTAATGGCGGTGGTAGAGTCTCTTGCTGAATATGGGCGTCTGTGAGCAGGCGTTTGGGCAACAGGCTCACTCCTATGCCTGCGGCTACAGCGGCTTTCACCTGTGACAGTGAATTACTGACTTGCACCATTTGCCACTCTATCCCGGTTTCATCAAGCAGCTGGATCATCTCACTTCGATATAAACCACCATTGGGAAAGGCCACCAAAGGTAGCGGGCGCTTTTCTGCCAGTGAGTGGCTGCGACTGTCGAACCAGCAAACAGGTTCTGGCCAGCAGGCGACGCCGCGACTGGCGCCGAGGCGTTGTTTCACCAGCACTATATCCAGTTTGCCATCACGAAAGGCTTCATAAAGGCCTTGGCTCAGCCCAGATGTCAGTTCCAGTTGTAATGTCGGCTCCTGGCGTTGCAGCTCGGCCAACACCTGGGTCAGTACCTCACCGGCAAAATCTTCCGGCACTCCCAATCGAAGTGGGGTAAACGCCTCTTGTGTTCGACCTCCGGCTTCCCGCATCAGCGCCAGTATCTGTCTGGCATAAGTAAGCAGTCGCTCACCTTCAGGTGTGGTTTGGGCATAACGGCCACTGCGATCCAGTAAAGGATAACCCAATTGTTGCTCCAGACGGCGAAGCTGCTGGCTAACTGTTGACTGGGTCAGGTGAGTGGCGGCCGCGGCGCGGGTGAAACTGCCACTGTCGGCGACGGCGACAAAGGCCCGCAGTAATACAGGATCGAGCAGTGCCAGGTTGGCGGGAGAATGAGGTGTTTTCATCAGTACCGGATTAGTGAGAATTCCACTGATGAATATTTCATTATTTAATTTCCAAATCAAATGGGCAGTTTTTAGACTGGATGGAAAATTTGCCTGGAAGCCACAGAATGAAAGCAACACTCACAAGCATGTCGCTGACAGAAGCCGATCTAATAGAACACTTGGTGATCAAGGCCAAAGATAATCTGCTGTCCGGCGCCAGACCCTTTGCCGCCCTGTTGCTGAAAGACGGGGAGATTATTGCACAAGGTGTCAACCGAGTCGCAGCCGACTGCGACCCTTCGGCTCACGCCGAAATGCAGGCCATACGTGCGGCGGCCAAGTCATTAGAGACGACACAACTCGATGGTGCCGTGCTCTACGCCAGTGGTCACCCTTGCCCCATGTGTTTGGCTGCCGCCTTGATGGCAGGTATACGTGAGATACGCTATGTATTCGATAATCACGATGCCGAATTCTGGGGATTCTCCAGTGAAGCCAGCTATGGTTTGTTGGGTTTGGAGAGCCAAAAGCTTGCACAAAGCCCGGGGTTTACCATTCGTCGTTGTCAAAGCTCCTTTGAACCTGCCTGGCTCTATGGCGCTTTGGCACATGATGCTCAGGCAAATCCAACTGGGGATAGCGAAGAGCAATGACACTTCAACAGCCGTATTTGACCAGAGTGGCTCTGCTGCTGTTATTGTTTGGTGGTGCACTGGCGTTGAGGCCTTTTCTGACATCGCCCGGGCCTTTGCTGGCACAGCTCAGTAGCGAGCTTGGTATTGAGGTGCAGGCTCTGGGATGGCTGACCTCAATGCCAATGTTGCTGATGGGGGTTGGAGCACTGACTGCCCCTTGGTTACCTAAAAGGCTCTCCAGCTTGCCCGGTGTGGCTCTTAGCCTCGGCTTGCTGACTTTGGCGCTAGTACTCAGAGCAAGAGTTACTATGCCACTGCTTTGGCTCTCCACCTTGCTGGCCGGGCTTGCCGTAGCTTGGATGCAACTGCAGTTACCAGGGCTTATCAAACAGCATTTCGCCGGACACTTGCCGGTATTAATGGGGGGATACTCGGCGCTGTTGATGGGCGGCGGCGCTCTGGGCGCTGGAGTCACTCCTTGGTTGATAACGCTGTTTTCAGAGGGGGCTTCGGTGTTGGCATTATGGGCGCTGCCTTGCATACCTGTGTTGTTACTCGCACTTTGGTTGGCCAGGCGTGACTCTCAACCGGCTGTTTCCAGAGTCGCACCTCTGACTGAAGGCTCTATTGTGAGTACATCAGAGGAGGATAATCCCGCGCCCGCTAAACCAAGCTTGCCATGGCGCCGGGCAAAGGCCTGGTATTTGTTGCTGAGTTTCGGGCTTATCAATGGAGGCTATGCCAGCCTGGTGGCTTGGTTACCGCTTAGCTATCAGAAACTGGGCATGTCTCAGCTTGCAAGTGGGCGGCTGGTGGCCCTGATGGCGCTGGCACAGATGTTTTCAGCCCTGACGTTGCCGCTGCTGGCAGGTCGTTTCGCCGGCAAGCAAGCAAAAGCCGACCGCCGTCCCTGGTTATGGTTGGCTCTTATCGCGCAATTAGTAGGCTTTATGGCCTTGGCTTTGTGGCCTCAGGGCGCCCCTGTGCTTTGGAGTCTTCTGCTTGGCGTGGGGCTTGGCGGCAGCTTTTCACTTACCTTGGTCCTGGTGCATGAAGAATACCGCGGCGCCGAGCAGACGGTCGGCCTCAGTGCCATGGTGCAGGGCGGCGGCTTCCTGCTGGCGGCGCTGCCTCCCTTGATCTTACCGCCCTTGTTGCTTGATGGCGCAGCGCCTGTGATGCAGAGCAGTACCGATTTTGCTCCACTGTGGTTGTTGCATTGGTTGTTTGTCTTGGTGGTGACCGTGCTTTGTTTTGGTTTTGGTCCATCAGGTTTGCCTGCGCACCGGGTGACAGATGAGCAGCAAGGAGTCTCCAAGGTTCATGCTCAATAAGGCCGAAATCATTCCTCGGCGGGAGAGGTTGGTATTGTGACTCTCCAGAGACCTGGAACTGTTGATAACAATTTGTTTATTAGACCTAAAATAATAATTAAGGAAGCCGGAATGTCATTGAAAAAACTGTCGCTGTTATGTCTCTTGGCCACATCATTTCCCTCGCCGCTGCAGGCCAAACCCCATGAGTGGCTGCTGACCAATTTCAGTTTGCTGGATGTGGAGCAGGGGCGTTTGCTATCAGGTAAACAACTGGCGATCGATGAGGGGCGGATCAGCGCCATTGAAGACAGCTCTGCCAAGTTAACGGCTGAGCGCACTGTGGATCTTCAGGGCGGCATTTTGATGCCATCTTTGTGGGACATGCATGTGCACTTCGAAGGCCGGGAACTGGTGGAGGACAATGCCCTGTTACTGCCGCTTTACTTAAGTTACGGCATTACCGCGGTGCGTGAAGCGGCCAGCGATCTGGCGCCGGAAGTGCTGTTATGGCGTAAACAGATTGAGTCCGGTAACCGTTTGGGGCCGAGAATTTTCAGTGCCGGGCAGAAGTTTGAAGGTCCGGACTCTGTCTGGAATGGCGATCTGGAAGTGGCTGATGGCGCCGAAATACGTCAAGGCATGGACAAGCTTGAGAGTATGGCGGTCGACTTTATCAAGATCACTGAAAATACCATGCCGGCGGCTCTCTATCTGGAAACACTCAAAGAGGCCCGTGCCCGTGGACATCTGGTATCCAGCCATATTCCCTATGGGGTCAGCATTTTCGAAGCCGCCAAGAGCGGGCTGTCCAGCATAGAACATGCTTCATATGTACTTAGGCTGGGAAATGCCCAAGAGCCTCAAATTGCTGCTGCGGTTGCGGCCGGACGCATGAGCACTAAGCAGGCGAGCCAAGCGTATCGTGATGGGTTCGACCCGGAGCAGGCGCAGCTGGGTTACCGCATGTTGGCAGCCAAAGGCGTTGCCGTGACGCCAACCTTGATTGGCGGCCACCAGTTGGCCTGGCTCGATACTCAAGATCACAACCAAGATCCTTTCATGGCGTTTCTGACCCAAGCTTTTACCGATAAATATCGTTGGCGAATTGAGCGTATGGGAGCGCAAACACCTCAGCAGTGGCAGACACGTAAGCAGCATTATCAGGCGCTGGCTGCCGAGTTGCCAAAACTGTTGCAGGCCGGGGTTACCCTGCTGGCGGGCAGCGATTCTGCTGCGCTCAACACTTATGTTTACCCCGCCGAAGGGCTGCACACTGAGCTGCAACTCTGGCAACAGGCCGGGGTGAACAATGCCGATATTCTGCGCTCGGCTACCATTAATGGCGCCCGCTTCATGGGCCAGAGCAAGGACTATGGCAGCATTGAAGTCGGCAAAAAGGCAGAACTGCTATGGCTGCAGGACAATCCGCTGCAGGACATAGGTGCCACTCAATCGATAAGAGGGCTCTTCTATCGCGGTACCTTGTTTGATAGCAAAGCGCTGGACGCTATGCGTACCGAGGCGGCCGAGTCAGTGCGGCTATTGGATAACGCCAGGCGCCAGCTCTGAGCTGCCCAGCATCTCGGTTAAGCGGCTATAGGTGCGGCGAAACTCGAAGCTGAGGGCGCCGCCCTGATAAAGCTGCTCCAGTGGTACTTGGGCATGCAGCACCAGTTGTTTACCCCTGTCATAAAACTCATCTATCAGGGCGATAAAGCGCCGGGCGGCATCATCCTCCGGCGCATAACTGAGTTTTCTATCGCCTGTGCTGACGGCTTCGGCAGCATCTTCGGTGCCGCGGGCGCGGATCCAGCCGCGGCGCTCACCGCCAAGCCTGGGTACATGGCTCAGCAGCAGAGTATCCAGTGTTTCGGCCAGCTCCATATAATCCAGAGTGGATCTCGGCCCTTCGCAGAGCTGATCGAAGCGAAACCAGGCCAGGGATTGTGTAGCTTCCATAGCTTGGAAAAAAAGCGGTCTGCCCATGATGCAGAGTTGCCCTGGACCCGAGGCGTTTTTTGAAAACCACTGGCTGAAGTCAGGTTCATTGCCAAGCTGCAGCAGGGGAAGTGCCGCCTGGGCATGGGGCGCGCCTTTGGTGAGGCGATGGTCCTGTTCGCCATTGAGGTGCAGCGATTCCATCTTCTGTTGCAACAAGTCGATAGTCGGCAAAAAGCGCTCTCGCTGCAGGCCGTTTTCATAGAGGCGCTCGATTGGCGTATTGGAAGTGCTGACCAGCATAACGCCACGGTTAAACAGGCCTTCGAGTAAACGTCCGAGAATAATGGCATCGCCGATATCCGAGACGAAAAACTCATCGAAGCACAGCAGGCGGCATTCTTTGGCCAGTGTGGCGGCAATCTGATCCAAAGGCTCACGGGTGCCGCTGATGCGGTTCAGATCTCTGTGAACCCTGGCCATAAAGTGATGAAAATGCAGTCTGAGCTTGGGCTGCCCCTCGACGGCATTGAAAAAGAGATCCATCAACATGGTCTTGCCGCGGCCGACATCCCCCCACAGGTAGAGCCCGGGGACTTTGTTTCCCTGACCGAGCGCCTGAAAACGCTTATCAAGCGCTGCCAGCGCAGGCAACTGGGCGGGGTCTTGCTGCCAAGGGCCTTGGGCATAGCGTTCAGAGGGTGAAATTGTGTGCTTCATTCTGGACGTCTCATCCTGTGACTGTTATTTAAGTGCCATATAAGTGCCGCGGGCGGCCAGTATAGCAAGGGCTTGAGCCTGAAGGAAAAGTGCCTGCCATGCCGCTTCATCTATTCATGGAATAGTGTTCAGTTCCTTTTACGGATAAGATGCGCCTTTTGAGCCATAGGTTGAGGAACAAGCCATGACGGCAGAATTGGCAATCATAGATATTGAGGAAGGTCAGGGCAAAGCCGCGGTGAAAGGAGCGCTTATCACGGCTCACTACCGAGGTTGGTTGAGTGACGGTACTCAATTTGATTCTTCCTGGGATAAGGGGCGTCCCTTTCAGTGTGTCATTGGCACAGGGCGGGTGATCAAGGGCTGGGATCTGGGCTTGATGGGAATGAAGGTCGGTGGCAAACGCCGACTCAAGGTTCCGGCACATCTGGCTTATGGCGAACGCCAGGTTGGGGCGCTGATCAAGCCGAATTCGGATCTTGAATTTGAAATTGAACTGCTGGAAGTCCTGACCCGCGACGATTGAGTCCAGGGCTTTTGAGCGCTATTGGCTCAGATGGATTTTGTTTTTATATAAAGCTGATATTATAGCTTTGCCCTTCATTCATCTGAGTCATAAAAGCACTATGAGCCGTTCCCCCTTCGCATCTTTTCAATGGCATTCAGACATTTTTGCCTGCGACAGTACGGATATCGAACATTTCTATGCCCAACTGCAACAGGAAGTTGAGCGTCTGCAGCTGGGGCGCAAGAAGTTGGGCGAAATAGGTGATTATCCACTGGAACTGTATCAGTCGCCCTCAGCGACGGCGGAGCTGCCTTCTGTGTTGATCAGTGCCGGATTCCACGGTGAAGAGGCTGCAGGCCCTTGGGGTATGCTGCATTTCCTCAGTGAACTGCAACAGGATATTTTCGAGCGAATTAATCTAAGCTTGTTACCTTTGGTCAACCCCACTGGCTTTGCCAAGGGGCACAGATTCAATAAGTTCGGTGAAAACCCCAACCGGGGGTTTTTACAGCCCAAAGAGGGCGAAGCCAGTTCACCTTCGGTTGAAGGCAAGCTGCTGCTGGAATATGGCCAACTGCTGCAGGGCGCCAGCCGCGAAGGCATATTGACCTGTCATGAAGATGTGTTGCAGCAGCACACCTATATCTATTCTTTTGAGCCCAGACAATCACCCGGCCAGTTCAGTTTGCAGCTGCGTGATACTCTGGGGCGTTTCTTTGATATTGCCGCCGATGGCGATATCGATGGCTGTCCGGTGCAAGACGGGGTCATCTTCAACCACTTTGATACTTCGTTCGAGGCCTGGCTGGTTCGCACCGGTGCCAAGGTGGGTGTTTGCAGTGAAACGCCGGCAACCCAGAATCTGGATCAGCGAATTCTGGCCAACAGCGCCGTGATGCACGCCTTTGTGCAGCAGCAGTTGGCTCCCATCAAGGGGTAACAGCCAAAAGCGATACCGCTCAAAACTAAGACCCCAGCCTAGGCTGGGGTCTTGCTTTTGAAAGGCTTTCAGGGATTGAGGCGGGTAGGAATACCGCTTCTGTCATCCAACAGGCGTTTGAGCACGGTGGAGTCGGTGTCGGCATGGGCGATAAAGCGGCTGATGGCCGGGGTCATCTTCAATACCACAGGTGCGGTGGATTCAAACTCGGCCTCGGTGCGCGACAGCGGCTGATGCACTTCCAGATAGCGACCGCCATCCGGCTCCAGGCTGGCCTTTATCGGCTGATTGACAAACTGTACCCGGGTGCCGTTGGGCACAGTATTGAACAGATGCTCGATATCCTGATTACGCAGGCGGACACACCCCTGGCTGACACGCAGGCCTATACCGAAGCTGGCATTGGTGCCGTGAATGGCATACAGGTTACCGATATAAAGTGCATACAAGCCCATGGGGTTATCCGGGCCTGCGGGCCAGACCTTGGGCAGGGTGATACCGTTGGCGGCATATTCCTTGCGGATCCTGGCCGTTGGGGTCCAGGTGGGGTTGGCGCGTTTGCGATAAACCTTGGTCACCCAGTTTTCCGGGGTATCCCGACCTATCTGGCCTATGCCTATGGGTAAGACCTGTACCGTATTGCTGTCTTTGGGATAGTAGTAGAGGCGCATTTCGGCCACGTTGATCACTATCCCCTTACGGGGGGCATCCGGCAGGATCAGCTTGTGAGGGATCAGCAATGTGCTGCGGGGCTTGGGAAGAAAAGGGTCGACCCCTGGGTTGGCCTCGGTCATGTTGGTCAGCCCAAGTTGATATTCGTCGGCAACACTCTCAAGTGTGCGCTTGTCATCGGGCACCACATAATACTGGTTGTCACCGACGATACTGCTGCCCTCTGGCGGCAGAGGATATTCAACGGCCTGCGACAGGCAGGCGGGAAGCAACAGGCCCAGTAACAGGGCGAGGCGGGGAATTCTTGTCATAGGATATTATTCTTCATTAAACGCTGTCAGTCGCCATGGTTTCAGGCATCAGAGTCGAGCAGGCATCCTTACCTTTTCCGGCGCAGATTTCAACAGATTGCGGCAAAAAAACTATTTCAGTTGCAGGCGTTTCGCCAGTCGATGCAGGTTGCCAGGGTCGACGCCCAACTCGCGGGCACTGGCGGCCCAGTTGTATTGATGCCGCTCCAGCACACTGCGCAGCAGCTGTCTTTGGAACTCCGCTGTGGCTTGCTTGAGCGTGATGACTTCTGCAGGCACTGTTGTGTCCAACTGGCGCGGCAGCGCACTTGGAGAGGGGCTCTTTGACTGCAACTCACCCAGTTGCAACTGGCATTGGTTATGGTCACTGGCGGCGCGCGCCAACACGCTGGCGCGGTGCAACAGGTGTTCCAGTTCCCTGACGTTGCCGGGCCAGTCGTTGGCCAGCAGCCAGGCTTCCGATTCGGCGGACAGACTCAGGCGTTCCAGCCCCAGCTTGCTGCGGCAACGTTCAAGAAAATGCCCGGCAAGCAGCAGTATGTCGCGGCCCCTTTCTCTCAGTGGCGGTACAAGTAGCGGGAAAACACTCAGCCTGTGGTAGAGATCGGCGCGAAAGCGGCCTTCAACCACCTCGGTTTTGAGATCCTTATTGGTGGCGGCGATAACCCGCACATCTACTGTCAGGCTTCTATCTTCGCCAACCCGTTGCAGATCGCCGTATTGCAGCACCCTGAGTAACTTGGCCTGCAGCGGCAGGCTGAGTTCGCCTATCTCGTCGAGAAACAAAGTCCCCTTGTCGGCCAATTCAAACTTACCGGCGCGATTGCTGATGGCGCCGGTAAAGGCGCCTTTGACATGACCGAAGAGTTCACTCTCGGCGACCGACTCGGGCAGGGCGGCGCAGTTGAGGTACACCAGAGCCTTGTTGCCTCTGGGCGAGGCGGCGTGTACTGCCTTGGCAACTAGCTCCTTACCCGTGCCGGTTTCACCGAGGATCAACACGTTCAGGTCGCTGGGAGCGACCACGGCAATTTCCCGCTTCAGCGCCAACATCTGCGGGCTTTCCCCCAGAAGTTCACTGTGGCCGGTTTCCGGCAATGGTTGACTCTGGCTCTGTAGCGACAGGCTTTCCAACTTATCCAGCAGCAGGGCATTGCCGAGGGAGGCGGCGGCGATGGCGCTCAGGCTTCGCAACTCTTCATCGCTGAAATCATCGAACTGGCAAGGGTCCAGACCATCTATGGTCAAGGCGCCTATCAGTTGTTCCTTGTCCAGCAGCGGCAGGCCGATACAGGCATGCACCTTGAGCTTATCTGTGTGGGCGGCTATCAGGCCATCGTAGGGATCCGGCAATTGGCTGTCTGCCGGAAAGCGCACCAGATCGCCGGCGCGGGCGATGGCCTCCAGTCTCGGGTGCTCTGTGATGTTGAAGCTGCGACCGAGTACATCGGCCCTGAGGCCGTCGATTGCCAGTGGGATAAAGCGATTGCCCTGAAATCGCAGCAGAGCGGCGGCATCACAATGGAGATTGTCCCGTACCGTTGCCAGCAGACGGCTGAATCTGTCGCTGTTTGGCAAACCTGAGGTGATATCCAGCGCGATACGGGTGAGATCGGAATGGCTGAGTGGCATAAGCTGACCTGAATAAAATCCCTGGGGTGAGTCTACCCCAGGGACAGTGGAATGTCATTTTGACATTATTTTTCAGTGTGAGTGGCTAGTGACTGGTAGCAATGGCCAAGCGTTTGGCCTTGACCGCCTGTCGCAACAATCCCAGCAGGAAGGCGCCCAGCAATAAACCACCGACGGAGAAGATGATGTCACCGAACATCCGCATCCATACCAGGCGTTCTACCAGCGGGCTGTGGATCACCTCTGCCGAGCGGGCAAACCAGTAGCCATGATCCAGCACGGCAAAGAACTGCACTATGCCCACCGGCAGCAATGACAGGAATAGCATGGCGGCCAGCCCCAGATTCAGGCTCCAGAATGCCCCCTTGAGCCACTTGTCTTCCCAGCGCAGTTTACCGGCAAGTCCTGACAGGCAGAACAACATCAGGCCTATCCCCAACATGCCGTAGACTCCCATAAAGGCGCCGTGGGCGTGGGTGGCCGTGGTATTCAGCCCTTGAATGTAATAGAGGGCAATCGGTGGATTGATCAGGAAGCCCAGTACACCGGCGCCCACCAGATTCCAGAAAGCGGTGGCAACAAAGAACATGATGGCCCAGTGATAGCGTTGCATCCAGGGAGCGGCCCGGCGCAGGCGATAGCTTTCCACCGCTTCAAAACCGATAAGGGCCAGAGGCACCACTTCCAGCGCCGAGAAGATAGCGCCCCAGGCGATGACGGAAGTGGGTGTGCCGGTGAAATAGAGGTGATGCAGTGTGCCTATCAGGCCTCCGGTCAGGAAGATCAGGGTAGAGAAGAGTACCGCACCATTGGCACTGCGGGCACGGATAAGGCCAAGACGCACAAACATCAGGGCGATAACCGAGGTAGCAAAGGTTTCAAAGAAGCCTTCAACCCACAGATGTACTACCCACCAACGCCAGTATTCGGCGATGGCAAGGTTAGTGTGTTTACCCATAAATAGCCCGGCACCATAGAAGAGGCCGATAGCAACACAGGAGGCGTAGAGTACCCAGAGCACAGGCTTTAGCTCAGACTCCTGTTTCAGGGCGGGCAACATGGCGCGGCTCACCAGCGCCAGCCAGATCATCAATCCGGCCAACAGCAGCAGTTGCCACACCCGGCCGAGATCTATGTATTCATAACCCTGGTGACCGAAGAGGAAGTTGTTGTCCAGTGAGAAGTATTGTTGTACCCCCAGCCATTCACCGGCCATGGAGCCCAGCACCACGACCAGCAGAGCGACCCACAATAGGTTGACACCGAAGCGTTGATATTTGGGCTCGTGGCCGGAAAGCGCCGGTGCGATATAGAGCCCGGTACCGAGCCAGGCCGTCGCTATCCAGAATACTGCCAGTTGAGTATGCCAGGTGCGGGTCACTGAATAAGGCAGGACCTCACTCAAGGGAATACCGTAAAACTCCTGGCCTTCAACCGCATAGTGCGCCGTGACGCCACCGAGCAGTATTTGCAGCAGAAATAGGCCGATAGCGGTAATGAAGTATTTACCCGTGGCCTTTTGTGAAGGGGTGGGTTTGTGTCTGAACAGGGGATCTTCAGTGGCGGGAGCCGGCAGGGCTTCATGTTTGCCGGCGGCATGATACCAAACCAGGGCTCCGATACCGGCCAGCAGAGTCACTATGCTCAGAATCGACCAGACGATATTGTCTGATGTCGGTGTGTTACCCAGTTGTGGATCGTAGGGCCAATTATTGGTGTAGCTGTAATTGGCATCTGGGCGCTCGGTCACTGCGGCCCAAGCGCCCCAAAACAGGAAGGCATTGAGCTGCTGACGGCGCTCGGCAGATCCTATGGTATTGGTTTTCATCGCATAGGCTTCCCGCAGCTCATTCAGCGCGGGATCGTCACCAAACAAGGATTGATAGTGCTGACTCACTTGCGCCATGGCGGCGATACGGGTGTCGGAAAGCACCACCCGGGTGTGACCTCTCTCGTCTGTAATGACAGTGTTATGGCGCAAATCGTCCCTTAAAGCTTGCTCCAATGCGGCCTGAGCACTCTTGTCCAGGCTATTGAAAGGCTTGTTGTATGTCTCCTTGGCTCGAATATCCAGCCAGGCTTCGGCCTCACGGTGTAGCCAGTCTGCGGTCCAATCCGGAGCCACATAGGCGCCATGGCCCCAGACTGAGCCAAGTTGATGTCCGCCCATGGAGCGCCAAACCAGCTGCCCTTGTTCTATGTCCTTGCCGCTGAAAACCACTTGGCCCTGGCTGTCGCTATAGACATCGGCAATCGGTGGTTTTTCCCGATAGATTTCACTGCCGATACTGATAAGTACAGTGAAAGAAGCGACCAACACAAGTAACAGTGCGATCAGGGTGAATTTTTGTCTGCTCATTGGCATCCCTCTGACAAAGTCTATTTGATAGGTTTTCCTACATAGAGCAGCGAACGTGCCAACTTTTATTCTTGTGTTTAATCAGTGCATTATTTGTTTGTGTGTTTTTGATGGTGTCATTTTGATTGCATTTAGAGTGTCTTTTTAACATTGTTGGTTGTCATTGTGACACTGACTGTTTGCCAGAAAGCTATAGCTGATATCTTGACGAGAATTCTTGGATTTCAAATTCTTTAGTTATTTGAAAAAATAAAGTTTTTTTCATTAATTTGAGTTTATGTTTCTTTGGGTCAAGATTTGATGTTTTCTAGGTAAATTTTCCATTTTTTAAGGGTTTACCTGGCTTCTTTTACTAGTCTTTTTCGCTGGAAGTAAAAATAAGTCAACTGTTTCTACTGAAAAATAACCCGAATTAATGATATAATCCCGTCTGTAACCCACGTGTTTTCCGGAGTCTCGTTAGAGCCAGGTTTCTCTTTTATTAGCTTCCCCGCATTTTCAACTGGAGGGTCATTTGAACGCAGATATCATCAACAGCTTTTTCCTTGTCGGGGCCTTGCTTATTGCAGTCAGCGTGCTGCTCAGCCCATTGTCTTCGCGACTCGGTATTCCTATTTTGGTGGTATTTCTGGCTGTGGGTATCTTTGCCGGTGAAGATGGCCCAGGCGGCATAGTATTCAATGACTATTCAGTTGCTTATCTGGTCAGTAACCTGGCTCTGGCGGTTATTCTGCTCGATGGTGGCATGCGTACCCGGGTTGCCAGTTTCAGGGTGGCATTGTGGCCGGCCTTGTCATTGGCCACTTTTGGGGTGGCGTTAACCACCACACTGACAGGTTTGTTGGCTGCCTGGTTATTCGATCTCAACTTACTCCAGGGCATGTTGGTGGGAGCCATTGTCGGTTCGACCGATGCCGCGGCGGTATTTAGCCTGCTTAAAGGCAAAAACGTGAATGAGCGTGTCGGTTCGACACTGGAAATCGAATCCGGTTGTAACGACCCCATGGCTGTGTTTTTGACCGTGACTCTGATTGCCATTCTCGGCAGCAGTGGCGATGAACTCTCGGGCAGCTATCTGGCACTGAGCTTTATCAAACAGTTTGGCCTGGGCGGGATCCTCGGTGTCGGCGGCGGTTGGCTGTTGTGGCAGGTCATCAATCGCAATCAATTGCCGGAAGGCCTCTACTCCATTTTGGTGCTGAGTGGCGGACTGATGATCTTCGCCATCTCCAATGCCCTGGGAGGCAGTGGTATTCTGTCTATTTATCTGGTGGGTCTATTTCTCGGTAACAAGGCGACCCGTGGCAAACACTCGATTCTCAATGTGCTCGATGGTATGACCTGGCTCAGTCAAATAGGCATGTTCCTGGTACTGGGACTCTTGCTGACGCCATCGGATCTGAAAGATATCGCCTTACCGGGTTTGGCACTGGCGTTCGGGATGATCTTTCTGGCGCGGCCGATTGCGGTTTGGCTCAGTTTGCTACCGTTTCGCAGTTTCCATGACAGAGACAGATGGTTTATCTCCTGGGTCGGGCTGCGCGGCGCTGTGCCCATTATTCTGGCGGTATTTCCCATGATGGCGGGGCTGCCACAAGCGCAGCTTTACTTCAACCTGGCCTTCTTCGTGGTGATGGTTTCCTTGCTGCTGCAGGGCAGTACCTTGTCCAAGGCGGCGCAGCTGGCCAAGGTGGAGTTGCCACCCAAACCGGCACCTATTTCCCGCGCCGGGGTGGAAATTTATCCCACCAGTGAATGGGAGATATTTGTCTATCGCCTCAGTGAAAACAAATGGTGTATCGGTGAGCCTCTGAGGCGTCTTGCCATGCCGGCGGGAACCCGGATTGCCGCCGTATTTCGCAATAACGAACTGTTGCACCCTTCGGGGAGTACCAGGCTGATGGCCGATGACATTCTTTGTGTGCTGGGGCAAGAGGACGATTTAGAGCCTCTGAGTCAGCTGTTCAGTGAGGCGCCAGAAAAACGCGAGGCGCCCCGCTTCTTTGGTGACTTCTTTATTTCAGTGGATGTGATGCTGGCCGATATGGCACCGATTTACGGCATGCAGCTGGAACCCGAATATGAGCAGATGCGGGTTGCCGACTTACTGCTACAGCAACTCGGTAGTCACCCTGTAGTGGGGGATCAATTCCTCTGGCAAGGGCTGGACTGGATAGTCGCCGAGGTGCAGGAAGGGACAGTCAGCCGGGTTGGTTTGAGATTGCCCTCTGAAGACTGAAAAAAGCGAAGAACGAAGAACTGCCGACCTTGAGTCGGCATTTTTACGGCTACTTTCTCAATAGAGCGAGGGATCGCTCTCATTGGGGCGGGTCTTGAATCTGCGGTGCAGCCACATGTACTGCGCCGGGTTACGGCTGATCAACTGCTCGACAATGCCGTTACCGCGTTTGGCGTCTTCCACCTCATTTTCGCCGGGGAAGTTATCCAGCGGCGCCTGGATCTCTATGTTGTAACCCGTATCGTCGGCGTTGCGCTCAACAAAGAAGGGCAGCACTTTGGCTTTACCCAGCTTGGCCAAGGTGGTGCCGCCGGTAATGGTGGCAGCATCGGGAACGGCGAAGAAGGGGATAAAGATGGCGCTGGAGCGGCCAAAGTCCTGATCTGCTGTGTACCAAATGACATCAGGGTTACGCAGGCAACGCACCATCTGCCTGAGATCCCGCTTGGGAACCAGCGCCTTGTTTGAACGCAAACGGCCCTTCACCTGCAGATATTCCATTACAGGGTTGTTGTGGGGGCGGTACACACCAACCCCGGGCTGAAATTGGCCAAATATTCTTGCACCCATTTCCAGCGGCAAGCAGTGAACCGCAAACAGAATAACCCCCTGACCGGCGGCCAGTGTCTGCTCCACATGCTCCTGGCCCTTTATCTGCATGTGCTTCTGCACTTTGTCGTTGCTCCACCACCAGGCATTGATGGTATCGAAAATTGCTTTGCCGGTTTCCTGGAAATTACGTCTGAGCAGCGTCTCTCGCTCGGCCTCACTCATTTGTGGAAAACACAACTCCAGGTTGCGTTTGGCGGTGTTAACCCGGCTTCCGGCCAGCTTCATTGCCAGCAGACCTATGCCACTGCCAAGCTTCATCTGCCACTTGAGAGGCAGCAGGAGGGTCAGCCTGGCCAGACCGACAGCCAGCCACAGCAACCAGAATTTAGGGTGATACAAGTGAGCGGAAAATTGTGCTTTCTCTACCAAAACGATAAACCCGTTTACAGGAAAAATTACCGCATATTCTAACCCAATTCAGTGTGAAAATTAGGTACAATCGGGGTTTATTTTGCCTAATAAGACAAGTCCGTTATGAAGGTAACTCTGCCCCCATTTGAAAAAGCCAAGGTTCTGGTGGTTGGTGATGTGATGCTCGACCGTTACTGGGTTGGCCCAACCGGCCGTATTTCACCCGAGGCGCCTGTACCTGTGGTGCGTATCAATCAGATAGAGGATAGGCCCGGCGGAGCAGCCAACGTGGCGCTGAATATCGCGGCGCTGGGCGGCTCGGTGCAACTGGCCGGTATTGTCGGAGCCGATGAAGCCGCATCGGCCCTGAATACAGGTGTCAGTACTCTAGGAGTGGAGCCTAAGTGGCTGACGGTTGAAGATAAACCCACAATCACCAAACTGCGGGTACTGAGTCGTAACCAACAGCTTATTCGCTTGGATTTCGAAGAGACCTTTGCCCAGGAGCAGAGCCAGGCGCTATTGGCGCAGAGCGAAGCTCTACTGGACGATTGCAAGGTGCTGGTGCTGTCTGACTATGCCAAGGGTGCCATCTTTGAGCCTCAGGCCTTTATCGCCAAGGCTAGAGCCAAGGGGATCAGTGTCTTGGTGGACCCCAAGGGCAGCGATTTCGGCCGTTATGCCGGTGCCAGTTTAATTACTCCCAACATGAGTGAGTTTGAGGCTGTGGTGGGTACTGTCAGCTCTGAGGCCGATCTAGTGGCCAAGGCCCAGGCTTTGATTAGCAAGCATCAACTGGGAGCGATTCTGGTTACCCGCTCTGAAAAGGGTATGACACTGATCACCAGCGAAGGGGATGAGCTGCATATCCCTACAGTGGCACGGGAAGTCTATGATGTGACCGGCGCCGGAGATACTGTGATCTCGGCACTCGCCACAGCTTTGGCGGCCGGCAGCGACCTGCCGCAAGCCTGTGCCATTGCCAATACCGCCGCCGGTGTGGTGGTTGGCAAACTGGGCACTTCCACAGTCAGCCGCATTGAACTCATCGAGGCCCTGGCTCAACATCAGGGAGAATCAGGCTTTGGTGTGGTCAGCGAAGATCAACTGCTGTACGCCATGCAGCAAGCCAAGCTCAGAGGTGAGCGGGTGGTGATGACCAATGGTTGCTTTGACATACTCCATGCCGGGCACGTCAGTTACCTCAAAGAAGCCCGTGCCTTGGGCGATAGATTGATTGTGGCGGTCAATGATGACGCTTCGGTTAAACGGCTCAAGGGCGAGGGGCGTCCGGTCAATAGTCTTGAGCGGCGAATGGCAGTACTGGCGGGGCTGGCCGCTGTCGATTGGGTGGTGCCTTTCAGTGAAGATACACCGCAGCGAGTGATCTCTAGATTGCTGCCCGATCTCCTGGTCAAGGGGGGCGACTACCGGGTGGAGGAGATAGCCGGAGGTGAAGAGGTGATCGCCGCCGGTGGCAGTGTCAAGGTGCTGGGGTTCGAAGATGGTATCTCCACTACCGCCATTATTCAGAATATTATGGCCAAGCCCTGATGTTGATGGCGGTGTTGCTATCGGGAAGCTTGTTTTGGGCTGATGTAGGTCCAAAACAAGCCTTGATATGCCCGCCATCGGAACTGTCACTGTGTCTGCAACAACTCCCCGATAGAGTCAAACAACAACTGCCCCTGTCTCAAAAGGCTTTCTTCGATGCACTGGGAATGAGAGGCGCCATGTCTCTGCCCGTCGAAGATGAAAGCGTTGCCGGTATCGTTCTCTGGGCGCCGCACTATCTCCCACAAAGTCAAACTGCTATCTGGAATGGCCAAAACCATGAACTCTTGTTACAGCATCAGCCGCAACTAACCCTGTGGCATGAATTGGGGCATCTGGAAGTAAAGCGCTTGCAGGGAAACATTCTGCCTACTGAGTTGTCTGAATTGGACCACGAGTGGTTGGCTGATACTTATCTCGCTTGGCGTTGTGCTAAAGAATGGAACAGTCTGGAACTTGTGTGGCAACAATACCACCGTCGTAACCTGGCAGTATTTTCTGATATCGGCAATTTGTCACATTGGAGCCCACTTTATCTGATACAAGTGTTAAATAAGTATGATCTGAAGCAAATCGCGGAATTTGCTGATTTTGCTACATTTGTGCTCAGTTTTTATCCAGAGGTCCGCCATTATTCTCCAGGTGAAGTGGCAGAGTTTTCCAGCTTGCTGCAGTATCTCTTTAACCGGGCTGGTCGGCAAACCCTTCCTGGCTATATGTTTTGGCGTCGTGAGCAACTGGGCAAAGTGCTACAACCCACTCTGAAACAGTTGGTGGGAACTGAAATGGCCAATCGTTGGTTGGTTAAAGAAAAAATGTTGCAATAATGTGACGAATAAGGCTTTTTTTCAGCTGTCCTAGCTGAACCCTTGCTGAACAAAAGTGAAAAACGCTGTTAACACCCCTCTTTTTGGCAGTATTCTCTCTATGCCTTTGATAAGCTCGTTGGCAATAAAAACAACGGGGATAAGAGGCAGACAAGAATGGCCAAGCGTTCAAAGGCTCAGACTGAGCTGACTATCAATCAGATTATGGACGAAGCTCTCAAACAAATCTTAACTATTGGTTTTGAGGCTATGTCTTACACAACTCTTTCAGAAGCAACGGGGATTAGCCGCACGGGGATCAGTCACCATTTTCCGCGCAAAATCGATTTTCTTGCCAGGTTGGATGTGCGCATTGGTCGGCTGTTTTTGGCCGCTTTGGATTTTTCCAGTGTTGAAGCACTCGAAAAATCCTGGATGCAAGCGCTGCAACAAGCAGAGCACAGGGCAGTATTGAGACTCTTCTTTAGTCTCTGCGGACACAACAATCCTGAGATTACCCTGTTTCGCGCCGTGGCCATGGCCAGGGAAAATGCCCAGATAGAGCTGGGGGAAAAGGGCGAGCAGATGATCAACGATCTCCTGGGACGCAGCGCCGTTATGTTGCTTTCCGATCCCGGTATCGCCTGCGCCGCTTGAAATTCCGTTTAAGCGACTCTCATTCAAGCGATTCATAGAGATAGATAATTGAGACAGCAAGCTAAGGCTTGCTGTTTTTTTATCCATTCATTTTCTTATCGAATTACGCGTTATTGGTACACAAAATCCAATCGACTTCCGCTTATTCCTTGGGCCACTCTTTTCGAGCATCCCTTTCGGGCAACTCTTTCAGGCAACTCTCTTCGGGCAAGAAGTTGCCCGGCGAGCAAAAAATTGCCCGGGTTCGGGCAAGAAATTGCCCGGTGAGTGGGAGTGGGTTTGGATGTTGTTGTAAAACAGTGGGTTACGATTTGGCATGCTTCTGGCATTGGGTGATGAGGTTTTATCACTCATTCAACAGTAAAAGGAATTAACCATGCCAACACCATGCTATATCTCCATCGAAGGTCAAACCCAGGGCAACATCACCGCAGGCGCGTTTACGGCCGAGTCAGTGGGCGACATCTTTGTGGAAGGTCATGAAGACGAGATGCTGGTTCAGGAATTCAACCATGTGGTGACAGTGCCGACCGACCCACAGTCAGGTATGCCTTCGGGTCAACGGGTGCACAAGCCGTTCAAGTTCACCGTGGCGCTGAACAAGGCGGTGCCTTTGATGTACAACTCGCTGTCATCCGGTGAGAAGCTGAACAAGGTTGAGCTGAAGTGGTACCGCACCTCTATCGAGGGCAAGCAGGAGCACTTCTTCACCACCAAGCTTGAAGGTGCGACGATAGTGGACATCAACTGCCACATGCCACACTGCCAGGACCCGAACAAGGCGGATTTCACTCAATTGGTTGAGGTGTCAATGGCCTATCGCAAGATAGACTGGGACCACGTGAGTGCCGGTACTTCAGGTGCGGATGACTGGCGCAAGCCCATCGAAGCCTGATAGTGTGTGTCAGCCACCGCCTTGCGGTGGCTGTTTGCCATTGGGGTGTTTTCTGGCGAGGACGTCAACTGACAGTGTAACCGGTTGATTGAGAGCCAGAGAGCAGGCCAATGGCTTTTGGTGCAATTCGGCTAAACGGACATTCAACAGACATTCGAGTCAATCGCATTTAAACCAAGAGCAAAACGGCACTCGGCGAGCGGAGCTCAACGCCTTCCCCTAAAGCAGGGATAGAAGCCGGGGCTCAGACAGCAAGAGCTCAGACAGCAAGAGCTCAGACAGCAAGAGTACCGCGAAAGGACAGGGACAATAAGGACAGCGAAGATGAGTCATCAAGGGAGCGGCATGCGTTTTGGATTCAAGGCGGGCAGTTTGGCAGAGGATAGCCTGTCGGTGCTGTCGTTCAAGCTGAAAGAATCGCTGTCGAGTCCTTATGTGGTAGAGCTTGAGTTGCTGAGTCGCCGGGACGATATCAAGGCGAGCGACTTGGTGGACCAGAGCGGGGTACTGAGTTGGTGGCAGGACGGCGAATGCCAACGAGAATTGCACGGCATAGTAAGCCGCTTTGGCCGCGGCGACAGCGGCCATAGACAGACCCGCTACCGGCTGAGACTGGAGCCGGCCCTGAGCCGCCTGCAGCTGCGGCGCAACAGCCGCATTTTCCAGGAAAAGAGCCTGACCGACATCATCGCGGTGCTGTTCGGCGAAATGGGCATTACCGACTACGCCTTTCGCTGTGACCCGCGCCATGAAAGCCGCAAACGGGAATACTGCGTGCAGTATGGCGAGAGCGACTTTGACTTCTTCGAGCGCCTGACCCGCGAAGCGGGACTGTTCTACTACTTCGAGCACAGCAGCGACAAACACACCCTGGTGCTGTGCGATGCACTGGACAAACTGAGCCTGAGCCCCCACAGCTACCC
>NZ_JBKORJ010000065.1:0-157164 GCF_047314585.1 Shewanella sp. BJSY2023SW005 | reverse complement strand
AAGTGGCCTATGCTACCTGACAATATTGAAGCTCGCTTACTGACAAAGACGATAAAAGGTAAGTCGGTTTCCATTTTGACCTCATTAACAGACCCATTGCGTTATCCGGGGGCAGAGATAGCGGATTTATATGCCCATCGATGGGAGATAGAAGTGGGCTATCGGGAGATGAAGCAGCATCTTCTGGAGAGTCGCTTTACGTTACGCAGTCAATTGCCAGAGCTGGTTATCCAAGAATTGTGGGGGGTACTATTGGCCTATAACCTCATCAGATACAAGATGGTGTTGATGGCTAAGAGCTTACCGTCGTTACATCCGAACCAATTAAGCTTTAGAGATGCATCGAGTTATATCATTTTTAAACTGACTCAGCTGTCATCTCAAATGCCTGGGAATGTTCCGAGAGAGGTCTTGGATATAGTGCGTAACGCGAGGCAGTTCAAGCTTGATGGGAAACGGGATAGAGCCTATCCACGTGCGTTAAAAATGAGTAAAAACAAGTATCCCATTAAGCCTAAGAAAAATGCCGTTCACACTAAGTGAACGGCATTACGTACTTTCAGCATCTATCAACTGGCGGCGGGCTGTGGTCATAACCAACCTCGACTGAGTTTTGATGGGTATTTCAAAGCCTAGTCAAGGCTGGGCGAAACATCAAAAAGATATGGCTGTCCTGTTTTTTGTCGGGCATGAAGGCTGGCATATGTGCCGCTCCCCAAGCCTTGGGCAATTCTGCAATCAAGGTCAGCTCTCTCAAGGGTTCGACCCCGTTGTCCATCACGGAACTCTGGGTCTCAGCGAATGAAGGAGGGCCGAGTATCCCGGACGTGGACGGCCATGAGAAGGAATACAGTGGTGACGAAGACGTGCGCTCCTGTCTGACCTGCCAGCACCAACTCGACGACCTCGTAGAAAACCTCCGGAACACTTTAAAGCAGCAGGACGATCTCGCCGCCATCGAATCCGAGGTCAACAGAAACAGCATAGAACGCAAGCTGGAGCTGGTCACTATGGAGATTCATCAAATCAATGACGAGGATAGTCGTAGGGTACTTCTGAAACAAGTCACGAACGCGCGGCTACGCTATCCCAAAGCCAAGATCAGAAAATTCTTGCATAAGCAGTTAAGGACAACCGGGGACTTCGACCTGAACACCCTGCCGACCGAATTCATGACGGAGATCGAGGCCGTAATGTTGATACTTCAGCAAACGAGCAAACTTGTCCCTATTGTGCGCAAAAAAGGTCTGCGCCCCCGCCAGCGCTTCAAAAAGTAATAGGCTAAAACAATCCAAGGAAAAGAAAAAATTCACGAAATTTATTTGAAATCCAAGAAAGGCCTATAACAAAAACCAAGCAGCATTCAAATGTATTAGGGAAGGTGCGAATAAGTCCTCGTGGCCTTCTCTTAATGTAGAGAGTGGTTTGCACAGCCATTGGCGTTCAAGGCATCTGACTGAAGGCATGCCTGAGTCGGATAACGCCGAAAGCCGGTTGCAGTGAAAGTCCCGAAAGGCGCGTATGGGACTTGTTCGTATCTTCCTTAGTTCACCCATCCCTGGACAGCGCCAGCTTTTTGGCGTTTACTCTAGCCGGCCACAGCAAGGCGCACAGATAAAATCCCTTCCCCACCGACGCCGAATAACAGCCTTAAAACCCCATACCCAGGGGGATTGCAGCAGGTTGCGGCAAGATGATCCACCTTCCCATTGCAAGCATCATAGCCACCCAATGGCCACCAAAGTGGAAACTGGAACGCGACTTGCTTAGTCTTTGAACCCAAGTTAATCAGTCGCTGGGCAGCTTGCGGGAGGATTTTTGCAACCCTTGCGGCAGGTTAACGCTATTGTTGTCCGGATGATGGCCCTAGGGGCCAAAAGCTTTTTGAGCTTCAGTGTAAAACTTTAAAATCATGGTCTTAGTCACTAGTCTGGTTAGAGGCGAACCAAACGCTCAGTGGCAATGCCGATACGAGTTACCAAACCCGTTTTTAAAATTGAAACATTTCTTCAACGAGGTATTCTCCATGACAGAGCTGTTTGCAGCCAATCTGCAAATTATCCAGTCCAGATGGCCTATTGTGGCTTCAGCGCTTAAACATGCATCTTTTGAGTATCTGGATGCCTGTCTGGTTACCGCTCAAAACCAGACTATCAGTGTCAATGGCATTCAACTCAGTAGCCGATATGACAGGTTGGCAGAGGCTCGACTCCTTATCACTCAACTCCCCGAGCACTGTAAAGAAGTGACTGTGTATGGTATTGGAATGGGGGATGTTCCCAGTTTACTCATCGACAAACCTCAATTTAGCAAAATTATGGTCTGTCCACTGAATATAGACTTGTTTGCACTGCTGCTCTCCTACACGGATCAGAGTGAATGGTTGCTCGATCAGCGTGTTACCTTGGTACACCGACTTGAACCAAATAAACTGGCGCAAGATTATATCGCTATAACCCCAGATTTACTCTTGATTAAAGATGAGAATGCTAAGTTAAGAGACCTCTTGGTGTTGGAAAACAATCGTAAATATGCCAATAAACATCATGGTATCGACAATCCTGAGATTAGACAGAGATTGGATGAAAACCTCACCTTCATTGAGCAAGATCCAGATGCCGCAGCTTTACGCATGACTCACAGTCAACCTCAAGCACACATCATAGGCGCGGGCCCGAGTCTTGAAGAGCATTACCCATACCTGTTGCAACAGCAGAGCCAGCCTTTAAAGCAACTTCCTTTAATGATCGCCGTTGACACTGCGGTAAGGGCATTATTCGCGCAGGGGATAGTACCGGATATAGTCGTTTCCATCGATAGCAAGATCACATTGGCACATTTCCCTGAAGATCTGCCAAATAACCTCACCTTGGTTTACTTTCCAACCTTGTCGAGCGAGGTCATCACGGCCTGGCCAGGTCCAAGGTTCATGGCTTATTCCTCCAGTCCTATTTATGACGAATTGAACCGTAAACACCCCAAATTGAGGCTATATACCAATGGAAGCGTCATTCATCCCGCTATAGATTTAGCCGTACATTTGGGGATCAGGGAAATAATTCTATTCGGCTGCGACTTCTGCTATCCCAATAACAAGACTCACGCTCATTGGCAAGAGGGTCTGTTAGGACCTTCCACTCAGTTAGATAAAAAACATTGGGTGATCAATGGTCATGGAGAACGGGTGGCTACAGATCTGAATTTTAGGGCTTACCTTCGCAACTTGGAGCACTATATCTGTGCCAACCCTAACGTAAAGTTCTATCAATCAAGTTTAGAGAGTGCCAGAATATCAGGTGCCCAATACAAGGAGGTAAAATGATCGCGCGTAAAGCCTCTGTCACCTTAACGGATCAATTCATCACTGCAGCGCACGCCTTTCGGTTGGGCCATGAGGCGGAAGGCTCCCAACTGCTACGCGAATGTTTAGATCAATTAGAGCCTTTGCTCACCGAACTTCCTCATTCAGAGGCAATAATTCAATTACTTCCCCATATGCTGGCGGCACAGGAACGACATGACTGGCTGGGATTGGCTGACTATCTGGAGTATGAACTGAAAGCCCTTCTAAGCTAATTTAAGATCAATAACCTTACAGACTTTCAATTTTGGCAAAGTCAGGGCAACCGTCCCCCATGACCAGCCAACACCAAACCCAGATAACACCAACTTTGTCCTGTCGCTCGAAAGCCTTTTACTGAGGCTAAGACATAAAGCCAAGGGAATAGAGGCAGAGCTGGTATTCCCCACCTCTCCCATGGAGATGATTAGCTGTTCCGGGCTCAGGCAGAGTTTATCCCCTAGTCGTTTGAGCATCATTTCATTGGCTTGATGCAACACACAGTAATCTATATCTTGGATCTGCCATCCCTTTTCAGCCAAGCAAGCCATTATGGATGAAGGGACTTCCCTCAGAGTAAAGACAAAAACCTGCATGCCATCCATAAAGAGTTCAGGCGCAACACCGGGAGCCAGTGCCCCGCCCTGGGGTTGGATCAGATAAGGGGCACCGGCACCATCAGTGCCAAGCGAAAAAACCATCTCTTCACCGTGAGGATCTTTTTCAATCCCTATGGCACTTACCGCATCACCAAAAAGCGAAGAAACGGCACGATTGTTTTTGCTGTACTGATGACTCGTCGTATCGCCAACGACCAAGAGGGCTCGGCCCTTTGATAACCCGCTCAATAACTGCGATACCTGCCATAAACCATAAACAAAACCGGAACACCCAAGGTTGACGTCAAAGGCGATAGTTTCCTTGCTTAGGCCAAGTTTATGCTGCAGCTGCACCGCATTGCCAGGCAATGGATAATCCGGGGTTTGAGTCACAAAGACGATAAGGCCGATATCCGTAGGCTGCCATCCAATCTCTTCAATTAAAGATGCACAAGCTATGTTGCCTAGGGCCAACGCTGTCTGCTGCATAGATGCAATACGTCTTGAGCGTATCCCTGTTGAAGCAACAATTCGAGCCATTTCCTCTCCGGCGCTTACCGAGGATTCATCGACATTTTCACAACAGGTTTCAGGTAAGACAGAAACAATGCCTGTGATAGACACCTTGTTCACGGTAGTTACAGCCATTTCTTATCCCGGATTTTTCACTATAATAGCAAAAGGTTAGCTTACATTAGACATAAGGATGACACTTTCAAGCTATATTATTCAATGTTATAGTCAAAACCAACATTATTCGTTATTTCAACAGGGTTATTTATGGAAGCTGTGATTAAGTCAGTCAAAATTGCAGGTATGCAAGCCGCTGTCCCTCCCCATAGGCATTCATATGTAGAAACGCCCGATATTTTTACCCAGGAAGAAGCGGATAAAATTTACGCCAGTACCGGCATCCACAGTCGACGCATACTTCCCAAACACCTCTGTGCATCCGACATGTGCATCGCTGCTGCACAAAGATTACTCGAACGACTCAATTGGGCACCGGAATCCGTCGATGTGCTTATTTATGTCTCGCAGGATGCTGATTACGCCCTGCCGGCAACAGCTTGCCTGATGCAACACAGACTAGGACTGCCACAGACAGCAGCCTGCCTGGATGTCAGTTTGGGCTGTTCAGGGTTTGTTTATGCGACCTGGATAGCCAGTCAACTTCTTAATGGTTCCAACGGCCAACGAGCCTTGGTTTTATGCGGCGATACTTCCAGTCGTCACTTACTGCCGGACGATCGCGGCACCCTCCCCCTGTTTGGAGATGCGGGTGTCGCCACCGCACTCCAATACGATGAAAACTGGCCAGATTCTTATGCCGTCTTTGGCACTGACGGTACGGGTGGTCAGCATATTGCAGTCAAAGCAGGGGGGCGCCGGGTACCTACCATGCCCGAATTACAACCTCGTTCAAAAGAAGAGGAAGAGCGACTCTACAAAGAATCCCGGCTATATCTCAATGGTGCTGCGGTATTCTCATTTACCCTAAAAGTTGTTCCCAAACTCATCAAGGAAACCTTAGCCTTGGCTCAGCTCGAAGCTGATCGTTTAGATATGGTAGTGATGCATCAGGCTAACCAATTTATTCTCGAACACCTTCGGAAAAAAGCCAAAATTGCTGAGGATAAATACTTGATTGACATGACCGACTTTGGCAACACCTCAAGCGCGTCGGTTCCTTTGGCCATCTGTCATAAACTCACCCACTTTTTCGTTAATGGTCCCAAGAAGGTGATGCTGGGCGGGTTCGGTGTAGGCTGGTCCTGGGGGGCAATCATAACAGATATAGGTCCTATCATAGTGCCTGAGATCATAGAGATCCCGGACGACTTTGCCCCGCTAACCTTGGTGCAGCAGTGATGAGTGTAGCCAATAAACGCTATCTCATTACCGGCGCCGCTGCAGATTCAGATATAGGTTTGGCAATCTGCAAAAAACTGGATGAATGTGGCGCTAGGCTTATTCTCGTCGGACGTCGGGAACAGGCCTTAAATGAAACGCTTAATCAGCTCAAGGGTTCAGACCATGTGGTAAGCCCTTTTGATCTGAGTCATCTCCAAGATATCGCCGCTTGGGTAAAAGAACTGATAAAACAACACGGTGCCCTAGATGGTTTGGTACACAGTGCCAGCTATCAAGGTTACAGCCCGCTCAGAAGCATTAGCCCCAAACAGATTAATCAATATTTTGATATCAATTTCTCTGCCGCCGTGATGCTGACGGCTGCCGTATCGAAGGCTAAACATGTTAATCCGGGAGCCAGCCTTGTCTTTATTGGTTCGGCGGCAGGACAGAGGGGGCTAAAGGCACGTACTCTTTATGCCGCATCAAAGGCAGCACTATCCTCAATGGTACAATCGGCAGCCTTGGAGCTGGCGGCTAAACAGATTCGGGTTAACTGTGTTGCTCCTGCCGTCGTCAGCGGCAAAAAAGCCGAACAACAGTTTGCCACATTGGGCGAAGAACAGAGCCAGAAACTAAAAGATGCACACCCTCTGGGGCTCAGTAAACCACAAGATGTAGCCAACAGTGTTTACTTCCTTTTGAGTGACTTGAGTCGTAATACAACAGGCATCACGCTCGCCGTAGATGGTGGATTCCTTGCAGGCTAAACCCCAAATTGCTTTCTATGGTAATAACTCGGACAAAATTGGCGCTGGTCATATCATGCGCCTCTATGCCTTGGCTCAGGCGGCTGAGGACAGATTCGAAATCAACTTTCTCTATAAAACTTGCAGCGAAACTTTACTGAACAAGCTTAAGCAAGCAAATTTCAATAGCATTCAAGTCTCAAACACTTTAACGGCGAATGAAATAAAACATCATGATTTTAAAGCAATTATCATCGATGACTATGAATTAACGCCCTGTGAGTGGCACCAGCTTTCTGAACTTAACACCTATCTTGTCAAGCTCGATGATGCCCTTGATGATTCACCGATTATAGCCGATTTAATTGTTAATCCTGCGCCAAATTGTACGTCTGCCGATTACCGCTTGAGGGCTCCCCAGGCCAATTACTGTCTGGGACCGCAATTTACCTATTTGAGAAAAGAGTTTGCATTGCCTCAATTCATTCCGGTACTTCAACGCCCTCAGCTATTGCTCACTTTAGGTGGTACAGATGTAAAATCACTGGCACTACCACTATCCCAAGCACTGCTAAGAGTTCTCCCTCAGTGTCAGATTAAGCTACTTTTGGGTACAACCCACCAAGATCAAGCTTCCTTACAGAGGCTCTCCGGACAATATGGGAATTTCACACTTGTATGTGATCCTCCATCAGTTGCCGAAGTCATGATGCAAACGGGTCTAGCCGTATCCGCAGCCGGAGGAACTCTGGGAGAATTGGCCAGCCAAGGCGTTCCAACATTATCACTGGTAACGGTCGACAATCAGGTACCTGCCATGATCTCACCACTGAATAATACCTGGTACCAAACGCTAGATTGTCGGCATTATGCACCGGCAGAGGGGGATACCCAGAGTAATCAAGATATCATCAACACAATAGCCTTAAAGGCCAAGAGTATTTGGCATAATAAATGCTTAAGAGAACAGATGAGTGACCAGGCACGTCAACTGATTGACAGCCATGGATGCCAGAGAATAATAAAGAGACTTGTCATTGGCCTGAAAGAGAAATCGGAACATCAATGATCGCAAAACAATCCATACATCCGGAGCATTACTACCAAACGGCGATCCTGGACATCGAGCACACCCAGGTATTCGAAAAAAACTGGATATTCGTTGGTTTTAAAGATCAGCTTTCTCAACACCATGATTTTATTACTTTGCAAGTAGGCAACACCCCTGTGGTAGTGCAGAACTTTAATGGTGAACTCAGTGCACTACTCAACGTCTGTAGCCATCGCAAGGCAAAACTGCAGTCAGCATCCAGAGGCAATCGGCCCTTGCTTTGCCCATATCACTGCTGGAGTTACAAGAGTAATGGCGCTCTTAGCGGTGTACCACAAAATCGTACCGACTTTGGTTTAGACGATGAAGCCAAGAAAAAACTGGCCTTAAAACAGTTTCAGTTGGCCCATTGTGGGAACTTGCTATTCGTTCGTATCAAGCATCAAGGACCAACATTAGAGGATTTTTTGGGGCCTTACTTCAATATCCTGGAAGAGATCTCCCAAGCATTTCTGGATCCGGTTCAGCAAGGTAGTTTTCACTGGAATACCAATTGGAAATTAGCCTGCGAAACCGTACTCGAAGTTTACCACGTGGCAGGCACCCACCCGGAAACCTTTGCAAAATTTGCCAAGCCTGAAGTCGAAATGGCACATTTTAATGGCCACACAACAGGCCATACTCCACTGCTGGATACACCAAAAAAATGGTGGGCGGGTGCCAGAAAACACTTAAAAATTGAACAACATAAATCTTTTACTGAGTACAACCATTTCTTTATCTATCCGAATTTGGCCATAGGGTTGACCAATGGTTCCCTTATGTCATTGCAAACTTATGAGCCTAAAGGTGCAACCCAATCCCAATTGAATTTTCAACTGCGAATGATGCAAAGACGCGACGGAAGCAGGATCAGCGATGCCGTCAAAGCAGCCATTCAGGCAAACTTTACTGAATTTAACCACACTATCTTAGAAGAGGATCGCATCGTTGCCGAGTCCTGTCAGGCAAATATGCAATACATTGATGAGCCGGGGGTTTTAGGCAGATGCGAAGAAAGGATCCATCACTTTCACAACGCTTGGCGCAGCGATGTTCAACCCCACTTATCAATAAGGGACTAAGATGTTTACGCCCAGTATTTCAATTAACGGACGGTCAATTGGCCCTCAGCAGAAGCCTTATGTGATTGCTGAATTGTCGGGTAACCACAAGGGGAGCCTTCCCCGGGCGTTGAAGATGATTGATGCTGCAGCGGCCACGGGGGTCGATGCCATCAAGATCCAAACATACAGTGCTGACACTATTACGCTTGACCATGACGGCCCTGAGTTTTTGCTGCAAGGGGGATTATGGGCGGGCAGAACCCTGTACGACCTCTATCAAGAGGCGCATACCCCATGGGAATGGCACGAGGCGTTATTTGAAAGGGCAAGGCAAAATAACATCACTCTATTTTCATCACCATTCGATCTGACTGCGATTGATTTGCTTGAATCCCTTAATTGTCCGGCCTATAAAATTGCCTCTTTCGAGATCAATGATATAGGCCTTATCACTGCGGCTGCCAAAACAGGTAAACCGATAATAATCTCCACAGGACTAGCCACCTTGGCCGAGATTGAAGAGGCGGTAGAGACAGTTGCCAATGCAGGAGGGTATCAACTGGCATTGCTCCACTGTATTAGTGGTTATCCGACCCCTATTGAAGATTGTAACCTGCGCACACTGGCAGACCTTCGCCAACGCTTCGATTTCCCAATTGGTCTGAGTGACCATACTCTGGAGACGACAGCGGCAATTGCCGCCGTTGCATTGGGAGCCAGTATTATTGAAAAACACTTCACACTGGATCGAAATGATGGCTCTGTAGATGCAGCCTTCTCTTTAGAACCGGATGCCTTTAGCAAGCTAAAGCAAGAAGCGGACAAAGCTTACCTGGCCTTGGGTACTGCTGGTTATGAAATCAAACCAAGCGAAGTGGGTGGACGTGATTTTCGCCGCTCCCTTTACGTTAGTCGGGCCATTAAGAAAGGTGAAGTTTTCAGCACCGATAATATTCGCTCCGTCAGACCCGCTCACGGATTACATACCCGTTATCTTCCTCAGGTTCTGGGGCAAAAAGCTTCACAGGATATCGCCTTTGGTGAGCCAATGAGAGAAGCATATCTCTCCACGCCTTTGGTAAAACGGGAGGATTGAATGCGCGTAATCTGTATCACCCAAGCACGAATGAACTCCGGTCGCTTACCGGGCAAAGTACTGACACCTATTGCAGGTAAGCCCATGCTTGAATATCACGTTGAGAGGGTTGCCCAATCGACCCTCATTGATACTCATATCATTGCTACCACAGAACAAGAGAGCGATCAGGCAATTGCGGATTATTGTCGAGCCAAGCAGTTAACCTGTTTTAGAGGGGATGAGCAGGATGTCCTGAAGCGCTTCTACCAAGCCGCAATGTCGGTGGGGGCCAAAGATGATGATCTCATCATCCGCCTCACAGGTGACTGTCCACTCATTTGCCCGGAACTAATCGACCAAGCGGTTCGCAAACATCAGGCAGGGGATGCCGAACAATATACTCACATCAGTTTGGCCTATTACCCAAGGGGCTTCGATGTAGAGGTTTTTAGCATGGCCAACCTGAAACGGGCATATCATCAAGCCCATTGTCAAGCCCAGCGCGAACACGTTACGCTTTATCTGTATAGTCAACCCGGTGCAAAAATAGTTCCAATCGAAACAGGCCAAACGTCTTGGGGGGCATTCAGGCTTTGTGTCGATGAAATAGACGATCTAAGGCTGGTAGAGCAGCTTATTTACCTTTTAGGAGAAGATTGGCTCACTGCCGGGCCTGAAAAAATTTGTAATTTACTGATAGAACAACCGCAATTAGCCAACATCAACAAGCATGTAGCACAACGCATTGCACATTAACGTAAACCATTTTCCCCGACTGCCGATACACTGATAACGGCTGATATCATATTAAAAATACAAGTAACTTGAGGTAACTAAGATGAACAGACAAGAATTTTTAAATGCCCTGGAAGAAATCCTTGAGCTGGATGAAAATACTCTCAAAGGCGATGAAGTATTAATGGACATTGAACAATGGGACTCACTGGCTTTTCTGAGTGTCATAGCAATGGCTGACGAGCATTTTGACATTGTGATCCAAGGCGATAAGTTAGAAGAGATCAATACCGTTGGCGATCTGATCAGCCTGGTCGAAGAACATCTAACGGCATAAACAGGTATCGCTATTGTGATAAATGTTAATCCAATGGATCTCAGTGACAAGCGTGTCCTTGTCACTGGTGCATCAGCAGGCATAGGACGGGCATGTGCTGTACTTCTATCCCAACTCGGGGCCAAGGTTATTCTCAATGGTCGTAACCTCGCAGCACTTGAACAGACGGCTGCAGAACTATCGGGTGACGGACATGTATGCGCACCTTTTGACATGGCAGCAACTGACAAGCTTAGCGAGTGGGTCAAAGCACTGGCTAAAGAGCATGGCTATTTAGATGGCTTCGTACACTGCGCCGGCATACAAGTTACCAAACCCATACGTCTTTTCGATCAAGCCTTCTTTGACGAAACCATGCGCATCAATCTCGCCAGTGCCATGGCCATCAGTAAAGGATTCAGACTTAAACGTGATCGTTCAAAACAAGGTGCGATTGTTTTTGTCTCCTCTATCGCCGGACTAATAGGCCAAACAGGTAATACCCTCTATGGAGCGAGCAAGGCAGGCCTGATGTCCCTGACCAGAGGACTCGCGATGGAACTGCTCAGAGACAATATCAGAGTCAACTGTGTTGCACCGGCATTGGTGGCGACAGAGATGGCCAAGCGTACTCAAGTCAGCATGACTGAAGAACAGTTTCAGCATATGTTGGATCAACATCCCATGGGCTTAGGTCAGCCGGAAGATGTAGCCAATGCAGTAGCCTTTCTGTTGAGTGATGCCGCCAAATGGATAAATGCGGTGACCTTACCAGTAGAAGGTGGATATTTAGCAAACTAAGAAGAGAATATGGCATTAAATTTTAAACGTTTAGACATCAATGATGCCGAACTCCTATTGAAATGGCGTACGACACCCGAGATCACCAAACATATGTTTACCGATCTGGAAACCCCCTCGATCGAAAAACAACGTGCTTGGATTAGATCTTTGGAAACCCGTGATGACTATCGTGCATATATGATACAAGACGACGGTATTTCTATCGGCTTCCTGTGTTTCTCTGATATCGACCGTTTTCATCAGCGTTGCAGCACTGGCTCTTATATCTACGAGCGAAAAGCCAGATTGAAGTATGGCGTTACCATGCACACTTATATCTGCAACTACGTGTTTCACCAACTGAAACTCAATAAGATAGTGAACTATGTGCT
The DNA here is from genome assembly GCF_047314585.1 of Shewanella sp. BJSY2023SW005. NCBI lineage: Bacteria > Pseudomonadati > Pseudomonadota > Gammaproteobacteria > Alteromonadales > Shewanellaceae > Shewanella > Shewanella sp. BJSY2023SW005. The sequence goes on along the minus strand of NZ_JBKORJ010000065.1, from coordinate 145,161 downwards.
CGATGCCAATGAGAAAGTGGTCAAGCTCCAAGCCTTACACAAGACAAGATTCGTTGGTTACCTGAAGCAGCATATCTATAAGAATGGCGAGTTTCTGGATGTCCATATTTTTGAACAACTAAAGCAAGACTGGCTCAACCAAAAGCAACATTTTAGCCTGGAAAAAATATCAGCCGCCTTTAACGATTGGAATAAAGCATGAGTAAAATCGCAGATATCATAATGAATGAAACCAGGCAGCTCATCGAAAATAAAGGAGAAACCTGTCCTGACTTTGATTTGAGTGCCAAATTTCTTTCCGACCTGCCGATGGATTCGCTGGATCTGGCCACCCTGATTGTCAGTCTGGAACTCAATACAGGAATCGATCCATTTCGGGATGGTTTCAAGCAATTTCACAGTGTCGCCGAACTAATTGCCCTATATGAAAGTGCGAGTGTTTAATGTTTACTATCCCCCGTGATTTCACATTAATTGAAAAAGGAACTCGCTTCGACAGTAAGAAGTTTCACTCTCAGCAATGCCCCAAGGCACCTAAATTCATCGAGATCACCGCACAAGCCACCGAAGTTCGGCAGTATCTGGTTAAAGATATGATCCAGGCAATAATAACCGGACAAGCGGCCAATATTCCCGTGATATTCAATCGTACTCAACAAGAGATTGATATTGCAACGCTGCCGGAACATTTTGCAATAGGGCTACTCACCTCAGGCACAACCGGTAAACCCAAACTGGTTTTTCATCGACTCGACAGATTACTCCCCCACAATGTAAAAAGCCGGGCCAGGGAAGTCTCTCGTTGGTTGCTTTGTTATCATCCCATGAGCTTTGCCGGGTTACAGGTAATCTTACAAGCTATAGTTTGCTCAGATATTCTGGTAGCTGATGTCAAGGCAAGTTTACGCGTTAAAGCACAACTTGCAATTGAACTGGATATCAATGCCATCAGCGCAACGCCATCCATGATGCGCGCCATGTTAATGAGCTGGAACGATACGCGGCCACCGCTTGCCATCATTAGCCTTGGGGGCGAAATAGCCGATCAGCAAACCTTGAATGCCATTAAGCAAGCTTTTCCCGAAGCGCAATTAAGGCACATCTATGCAACAACCGAGGCCGGCGTGGTTTTTTCAGTAAAGGATGGTCTGGCGGGCTTTCCACTGAATTGGTTAGACAAGCCCATCAATGGTTGGCAAATATCGGTAAATAACACGCTACACCTGAACAGAGATGATATTGAGATAGATACAGGTGATAGTGTCGAATTGACCCAGGATAGAGTTCTGTTTTCAGGTCGAGAAGATCATTTAGTCAATGTGGGTGGCGTTAAAGTCAATCTTGAAACACTGGAGCAGGAGATCCTGGCCCTTGAAGATATCATGGATGCCAGGGTGTTTGCGAAAGCCAACCCCATAACAGGTACCCTAGTCTGTTTGGAGTGTTGTGCAAAAGATGAAACAAAAGCCAGGCTCGCACTCAAAGCTTGGTCGGCAAATCGAGAACCTGCCGCAACACCACGTATTGTAATCTTCCGCGAACAGATTACGCTGTCAGAAAGTGGCAAAAAAGTGAGAACACGCCAATGAAGCACATCATTGTCACCGGTGGGAGTCGGGGACTGGGTTTGGCTATAGTCAACCACCTTTTGACTCTGGAGTACAAAGTCTCAACCTGTAGCCGGACTCAAACACCGGCATTAAAGGCTCTGGAACGGGACAATCCTCATTTTAAATGGTTTCCCTGCGAAATCGGTAATCCGGAGCATACATCATGGTTTGTCAAAGAGGCCTGCGCTTGGGCTGGTGATTCATCACTTTGGGGCTTGGTCAATAATGCGGGCATTGCAAAAGAGGGAGTATTGGCGACCTTTCCCAACATTGAATCTGACACTCTACTACAAATAAACTTACACGGTGCTCTCTATATGGCCAGAGAAGCACTCCGTGTTTTTCTTAGACAAAACAGTGCCGGCAGAATCATCAACATCAGTTCAATCATAGGAAGCCGCGGCTACACTGGTCTTGCAGCCTATTCAGCGTCCAAGGCCGGGCTGGATGGCTTGACTCGCGCCTTAGCCAGAGAAAATGGCCGTCGTAACATTACCGTTAATTCAATTGCTCCTGGTTATTTGGATACTGAGATGTCATCAACCCTGTCAGATAAGAAGCGTGACCAGATCATACGCCGCACTCCAATGCATCGGCTCGGCAGGGTTGAAGATGTTACACCCGCAATCAGCTTCCTACTCTCGGATGATGCCGCTTTTATTACAGGGCAGACCCTCACCATAGACGGCGGGATAACCACTTAGGGAAGAATTATGGAAAAGGCTTTGTGCCAACTTTGCCGACAACAAGACTGGCTCACATTTTCAACAATCTCCTTTGGTCTCTGGGATAAACAAAGCATGCAGCTTTCCCGGCAAAGTTCTGACTACCCACTTGGGAGGTGTCAAAACTGCGGGCACGTACAGGTCAATGTCGTTTATACGCCGGAGCTATTTGAACAGCTCTACTTTCACTCTACTCAAGAAGCCGTGATGTGGCATGAATCCCTTCTTGGCAGCGAGCTCCCTTACGAGGAGATGATGAACTTTGCCCTCAATGGTGAACAACCACAGACCATAGTCGATTTTGGTTGTGGAGAAGGCAAACTACTGGCGGCAGCAAAAGCTAAAAGCCCAGGCAGTTGCTTGATTGGAATAGATTTCAATAACAGATTCACGCAAGAAGACGTAACCTATCTTACCTTAGATCTCAATCAACTGAGCAGCCTATCCAATGACCATTGGCCAGAGGGGATCGACCTGGCTCTGGCCTCTCATGTGCTTGAACATCTTATTGACCCCGTCAGCTTTTTGAGCCACCTGAAATCCAGACTCAGCGATAACGGCGCAATATTCATTGAAGTGCCTGATTTCACGCATCACCATGATGAAAAATCAATAGGCATGAGTAACTTAGTTAACCTTCAGCACATTCACTACTATACAATCGACACTTTAACCTTTGCCGCCAAACAGGCAAGTCTGGCGGTTGTCAAGCAAGCTCAAGTTACCACAGGATATATTCCCAGGCTGCAGGTGCTGCTAAAACCAGAGAGAGTTTTATCCACCGCCCAAGTCAATTCAACATATGATGCAGCAGCGGTTATTCGTCACTATCAGAGTGGCTGTCGGAGCCTGAGAAGTCAGTTGGCACAGAGAGTCTGCTCCTCACTTAAAGAAAACAATCGGGTCGGACTTTGGGGGCTTGGTGCCGATTTTTATAACCTGCTAAACGAACATCCTCTTTTAGGTGAGTTCATCACGAATGGTAAGTTGGTGTTATTTGACTATGCTCTCAAAGGCAAAGCTTTTCAGCATCAGTCCATTCTATGCAGTGATGAAATACCCCACTTCCCCCATCCGGTCTTTATTGTTCCCCAACTTGCAGAAACCAGGATTAAGATGCGAGCCATCAGTCGTTATTGGTCCAATGTCATAGATCCCTTTTACAACGGAAGTAACTAAATGCCAACTCATCAAACGCAACAACAGACAAGCTGTAAAGTATGCGGAGAATCGTCATGGCAAGAGATAGAAACCTTGATGTCCGGTATATGGGATAAAAGCCAGACAGCGTTATGCAGACAAGTACTTCACTTCCCTATCGGTAGATGTAGATATTGCCACCATGTACAAGTCAGCATAAATTACACCCAGGAAATCTTCGCAGCACTCTACTTTTCCAATCAAGTTGAACCGGACATGTGGTGTGACACCCCTTTAGGTGAGAAATCTCCCTATGAGGAGATGCTTGAATTTATTCGACCCAGTATCAAAGAGGGAGCTCATATTGTTGATTTTGGGGCGGGTGCCGGTATAACACTCAAATACATTGAGGATTCCTGTAAGGCGTACTCACTGACTTTAGCAAGTGTTGATTTTCACAACCATATTCAATCGGAGACAATAAAATACCTAGGCGCCGATCTGAATAAACTTGAAGCCATACAGGGCAAATTTGATGCTAAGCCAATTTCACTGGCAATCAGCACTCATGTGCTGGAACATGTGGTCGAACCGATCCACTTTCTATCACAAATTGCAAAAATGATGGCCGAAAATGGATATATTTTTATTGAAGTCCCGGATTGTAGTCCTGACGCTTACACAGATCATTTAGCATTTACCAATCTGGTTCATGGACAACACATTCACTATTACTCTAAAGAGTCTTTGGCACAAATAGTAAGATTGGCAGGCTTGAGCGTAGTAAAGCAGCAGCAACTTACAACCGGGGATATCCCAAGACTGTTATTGTTGCTTAAGCAATCAAACTCAGCTTCCCCAAGAGCTATATCATCCATAGAGCATGATGCGTCAAAAGCAGTCACTAAACGCTTTAACGACTATCAAAGTTATCAGACATCACTGTTTAAACAGCTCCAGCAGGCACTGATTGATAATAAAAAAATAGGCCTATGGGGAGTGGGTGGAGATTTTTATCAACTGACTCAAAGCTACCCAGAACTTATCCAGTGGATAACATGTAACAGAGTCACTCTCTATGATTATGAGTTAGCTGGACATATTTTTGCCGGTGCGGAGATACTGTCCAGTTCAGAAATCAAATATGTCAAATATCCCGTTATCATACTCCCAATCTATGGCCCTACCAGAGAAAAAATGAAGCGAATATCAATGAACTGGAAAGTAGAGGTTATCGACCCATATTCATACCTATTATGCCAATGAATGAACCAAGACTTTGACAATATAATCCTGCTCTTTCCCTGCTAAAGATGGATACAGCGGCAACGTCAGGATCTGTCCATAAAACTGCTCGGCCTTGGGGAAATCTCCTGTTTTGAAGCCAAGAGACAAGTAATAGGGCTGCAAGTGTACCGGGAAGTAATGCACATGCACCTGCACCCCCTGCTCTCGCATGGCATCGAACACTTCTCGGCGCCGCTCGGCTTGCTTGAGACGTATCATATATAGATGACGGGCGCTGACACTATTGGGTAAGGGTTCAACACTCACTACCGGCTGCTGAGCCAGTTCTTGAGTGTAATAAGCGGCCAACTGATTGCGCTTACAGACAAATTCATCCAATCGCTGGAGTTGCGAAAGCCCAAGCGCTGCCTGCAACTCTGTCATACGGTAATTGAAACCCAGTGCATGCTGCTCGTAGTACCACCCCCCTTCGTCCGGGCGCAGCATTTTGAGTGGATCTTTGGTAATCCCATGGCTTCGGTACAATCCCAGCCTAAGCGCCAATTCGGGATCATTCGTCTGTGCAATGCCCCCCTCGGCACAAGTGATGATCTTGACCGGATGAAAGCTGAAAACCGTGATATCCGAGTAAACGCAGCTCCCAAGTTGATGGCCTTGATAACTGCCACCGATACCATGGGAGGCATCTTCGATGATCTTGAATCCATACGCTTTACCAAGCTCGGCAATAGCAGCCATATCACAGCTGTGACCACAGAGGTGAACCGGAATAACCACCTTGGGCAAGGTTCCCTGAAGTTTGGCCTGCTCAAGTTTGGCCCTCAATGCCCCGGGGCACATGTTACCGGACTCGGGATTAACATCGACAAAGTCTACTCTAGCGCCGCAATACAAAGCACAGTTGGCAGAAGCCACGAAGGTAATGGGGGATGTCCAAACCCTGTCGCCAGGCCCGACATCGAGTGCCAGGCAAGCAATATGCAAAGCCGAGGTGGCACTGTTTACCGCAACGGCGAATTGGGCGCCAGTATAGCCACATATCGCCTGCTCAAACGCCGGTACCTTGGGGCCCTGTGTCAACCAATCAGATTGCAATACTTCAATGACAGCATTGATGTCATCCTGGTTAATATCTTGTTGGCCATAGGGAATCATACTGAAGATTCCATTTTTAAAATCTCATCTGCCGTTAAAAATCTAGGATTGCTGCCCGAGTGATACTCAAATCCAGGCGCAACAACTTGCCCTTTTTCGCCAAGCGCATTGGTACGGAAATCCATATCCATACCAAAAAATTTAATACTTGGAGATATAACAAAATGATCAGTAAATTCAATTGTATGATGGGAGTCATCTGCTGGACACATGATTTCGTGCATTTTCTCCCCCGGACGAATGCCGATAATGTCATGCTCAAGGTTTGGAGCATATGCCTTGGCCAGATCGGTAATACGCACAGAAGGGATTTTAGGCACAAAGATTTCACCGCCCTGCATCCGCTCAAAATTCTTCAGCACGAAATCCACTCCCTGCTGCAGGGTTATCCAAAAACGGGTCATCTCGGGATGGGTTATCGGTAAGGACTCGGCACCATCGGCAATCAACTTCTTGAAAAAAGGCACCACAGAGCCTCTGGAACCCACCACATTGCCATAACGCACCGCCGCAAAGCGGGTCTTGCTGCCACCGACTATGTTGTTGGCGGCAATAAATAACTTATCGGACGCCAATTTGGTGGCACCATAAAGGTTGATAGGACTGGCAGCCTTATCGGTCGACAACGCAATCACTTTTTTCACTTTATTGCTGATCGCTGCCTTAATCACATTCTCGGCGCCATGGATATTGGTCTTGATACACTCCATCGGATTGTATTCAGCGGCCGGGACCTGTTTCATTGCCGCAGCATGGATCACATAATCCACATCCTGCATCGCCTGCATCAAACGGTCACTATCGCGCACATCTCCGATAAAATAGCGCATGCAGGGATCGTTGAACTGCTGCTGCATCTCGAATTGCTTCAGTTCATCACGGGAAAAAATGATCAAACGCTTGGGTTTATAACGAGACAACAGAGTTCTGGTGTACTTCTGCCCGAAAGACCCGGTTCCACCGGTAATGAGTATTGTTTGGTTGTTGAACATATATTATCCAGTCCTCTGTTTTTACACTGACGATAAACCTAAGGAAGGTGCTAATAAGTCCTCGTGGCACTCTGGCTTGCACAGCAATTGGCGTTCAAAGCATCTGACTGAAGGCATGCCGGGGCCTGTCAAAGTCGGATAACACAGAAAGCCGGTTGCTGTGCAAGCCCCAAAGGGCGTGGCTTACAGACCTGTCTGCTGTGTTGTGCTTCTTGCAAAGGACTAGGGCCATTTGCTGCGAACCACGCCTTGCATCCAGGTCCGTAAGCCGACGCAGAGCACACATGGGACTTGTTCGCACCTTTCCCTAAATGGCTTAACGTCATTCTCTTATCCCGGTCAATATACAAAATCTGAGCCAAACCAAGCCATTAACAGATAACTTAAAGTATGCACAGTGCAGGTTTCATTGTATAACAAAAACTTAGCACATAAACTCTAAAAGCGGCTTTCAATACCGAGATCACTTCACCTCTTTGAAAACTGGCACATATCTTGAGACTATGGACTCAAGCACAGTAAAACGTCAGACAATTGACGTTCAAGCCATCAGGAGCCCGGATGCAAAGTACTCCTTCAGCCATGCTCAATACCTTTGCCGTTAGTCGTTTCAACGAAACCTATCTGCCGGCAATCAACCGGCAGATGTTTGAGCAACTCAACTCGGCGAGCCAATATCGCAATAAGTTCGCCAACCTATTAAGCGCCGAAGATACCCTGTACATTTTCACCGGCATGGATTCAGGTCTACTGGCCAACTATGTATTATCCATGGAAATGCCAGCCGGAAGTCGTTTCATTTTCGTCGAACTGCCCGAAATATTAACCCTGCTGAATATTGACCTTCCTGAGTCGCTCGAAGGCAAGCTTTGGGTTATCACTGAAGCTGAGTTGCCGAACATCCTCAAGCAGGCGGGTAACGATATCTGTATCGCCAAAGGCCAATACCGTCATTATCACTCTCAGGCTGCGGCCGCCGAGACGCTTCCCGAGTACTCCTTGCTGAAAAGTGCCATCGCTCAGGCACTGGAGCATGAGTATTTCAATCAAGGCGTCAACTACAACCAGAAAGAGTTTGTCCAGCGCCAATTGGAAAATATCTGCGACAATCACTCACCGGCCAAGGTGCTGAGGGGGCAATTTGAAGGGGAAACCGCCATCATAGTCGCCGGCGGCCCATCAATGGATCAACAGCTCGACTGGCTCAAGGCAAATCAGTCAAAAATGACCATACTGGCGGTTTCCCGCATTGCCGCCAAACTCATATCTCATGGGATAAAACCGGACATAGTCGTGACCGTGGATCCACAGGCATTCAGCTTCGATGTCAGTAAAGAGATGATGCCATATTATCGGGATTTTCTTCTGGTTCATTCCTACCACGCCCACCCGTGGATAGTGGCTCAATGGGCCGGAGAAACCCTTTATCTGGGAGACCGTTTCCCTTGGCAAACCCAGCACAGCAATATCATCACTCAAGGGCCCACTGTGACCAACAGTTCGCTGTTATTGGCAATAGAGATGGGCTTTCGCCGAATTCTGTTTATCGGTATGGATCTGTGCTACTCAAGACAAGGGGTTTCCCACGCAGCCGGTTCTCAGGAAGCCAAGCTGGGACCCAGCTTGGGACATATCTGTGAATGGGTAGAAACCTACAGCGGCTATCTGGCGGAAACTCCCATTCAATTACTCCATGCCAAACAGGCAATTGAAGATGAAGTCGCCGCTCATCCTCAGCTTGAATACATCAACCTGGCTGAGGACGCCGCAAAAATAAAGGGGATTGGCTTTAGTGCCAGTGAAGAGATAAAGCTGCCGCAGGATAAAAAACCCCTGTCGGAGTTACTTTCAAGCCAACAATTAAAGCAAGCAGACAAAAGCACCGACCTGAGTTTGTGCTTCCGGCAACTGCAACAGGCACAGCAAAAACTGACCCGGATTGAAACTATCACCCATAAGGCATTCAAGGCCTGCCAAGTTGAAATCAACTCACCAAATCCGTCAAAAAAACTGCTTAAACAGCTGCAAACAACTGAGGCCCAACTCAACAAAGACTTCAGTGACATGGGGCAACTGATCAAATTCTATGGTTACCGGGAATTTTCAGCATTTTTAACCGCTCGCAGCAGCGACGAATGGACTCAAGCCCAGATGCAACAGATGAACCTGGACTACTATCAGGCTTATTGTGTCATCGCCAGGCACTTGAGAGATCTTGTTGGCAACGCCTTGACCAGAGTGAAATCCCGTCAGGAAGAACTCAACCCGGATGCCAGGCTCGAGTCACTTGCCAAGCAGTGGCAGCAGGACAACACCCCCGGCAGAGTGCGGATTTGGCAAAAAAATCATCCACTATTACCTCAGGAAAAAAAACTGGCAGATGAACTTGAGAAAAGTTTTCGCAGGATGTTGACTGAATCACGTCAGGCCTATCATCAGGTGCTGAATGATGGTAATACTCAGGAAAGAGTATTTGACAAGATAATGCTGTTTAAGAGTCAACGGCATCAACACGGTCTGCAGCAAATGGTGAATAACCTCGAATTCGTACTGCCGGAAAAACCCGAGCTCAAACGCCTCTATTGGCTGGCCAAAGCCAATTTGGAGGTGCTTAAACAAGCCCCTGAACAAGCACTGCATGCGCTGCAACAGATAGATCAGCAACAAATAACCGAAACCGAGCTCAGAATGATTTCAGTGCTGGCGCTGCAGCTCAACATGCTGCCACTGGCCGAAACCACGCTGGCGGAAATCAGCCAGCTGAATGATAGTTTTCTGCCGCAATACGCCCATGTTTTGCGCCTCGCCGGTAAAGGGCAACTGGCACTGGACATCTATCTGGATTACCTCGGTAAATACCCGCAAGACCAACAGGTATGGCTGAAATTGGCACTGTTTATGCGGGCAGTGCAGCAAAATGAGGCGGCGGTCACAGCATTTCGCAAAGTACTGGAACTCGATCCGGACAATCTCGGTGCCAAGCAAGGCTTGAGCGAATTGCAAACCAGTCAGTAGTCTCCAAAGGCCGCTGCAAGCGGCCTTTATTTTCCTCTTTCACCCCCGTTATAATGCCCCGGCAAATAAGCGCAGTCCCGGAGGACAGAACTTGAATCACAGCTATATTCCACTCGAACAGTATCGCCGTAAATGGATCTTCAATCATAAGGACCTGCCAGTGAGTGAGCAGGACAAGACAGCCATATTGCCGCTGGATCAGAAGAGTGCCATGGAAGTGTGGAATCGCTGGATAAGCAATAAAAGCAGCTGTGCCGAGGATTTTACCAAAGGAGACTGGGCCAGCCGTAGTTCCACCTGGCACCAAACGGAATACTGGCAAAGCCATTGGGACAGCGAAGACAACAGCCTACCGGAAACCCTGGCCGAATTTATCAATTGGCCGGCGGATGCCCCTGTGTATTTCTGTTATGAAAAGTATCAGGTGATCCAAACACGCTGGGAAGTCTTCGCCCGTAACTGGAAATGCTTTCTGTTTTTCGACGATGGCCCATTACTGATAAGCCCGAAACACAAGCAAGCCGTCTGGTTCAGTCAGGATGGCAATTTCAAAATGGGCCTGCGGAGCTAACAACCAGCCGTCTATGTTCGAATAAACCGTTGTCGAACCATTGACTTACAAACGACCAATACCAAAGAGAACAAGATGAAAAAAATAACCTTAACCGCCCTGCTGTTGGGATTGTCCCTATCCACCACAATCGATGCCCGTGAAATTGCCGGTGAAAATATCCCGGAAACCCTCAGCATTCAAGCTGCCGCGCCGCTTAAGCTCAATGGTGCCGGGGTACGCAGCAAGTTCTTTATGGATCTCTACATAGGGGGACTCTATCTGCCAACCCAAGCCAAGACCACAGCCGCAGTATTGGAGCAGCCGCAGGCGGCGGTCAGCTTGAAGATAGTCTCGGGTCTAATCACTGCAGATAAGATGCGCTCGGCCATCACCGAAGGTTTTCATGACGCCACAGGCGGTAAAACCGAAGCCATACAGGCCGATATCGACCGCTTTATGAGCCTGTTTCAGGAAGAGATCAAAGAGGGTGACAGCTTCCTCCTGTATACCAGCCAGAAAAACGGCGTCAGCGCCTACAAGAACGGCGAACTGCAAGACACTATCGCCGGAGAGAACTTTCGCCGCGCACTGCTGAATATCTGGCTCGGCGATGAACCGGCCCAGAGCAGCCTGAAAAAGGCGATGTTGGCTAACTGAGCCTCCTGAACGCCTCAAACCAATAAGCTGAGAAATACAACTTGCCCGCCACCGCGGGCAGGTCAATCAAAAACGATAGCTGAGGTGGATCGCCCCGGCCGGATAGTTATCCAGCTCTCGCTTGATCTCAGGCTCACTCAACTCAAGCTCGGGGTTGATGAAGTAGCCCACATAGGCATTGAGATTGAGCCCCTGCCCCAACCGCCAGCCCAAACGGACAAAGCTGCTGATCTGGGTCAGTTCCATTGTCTGCTCATCTTCCCCGACCAAAAATCGCTCGGTGCGTTGGGAGGTACCCAATCCCAACTCCATCTCCGGCGATATCCGATAACTGAACTCTATTCCTGCCGGACCGGTAAATCCGGCCTGGAAGGGGTTACCCACTCGCCATCTGTCACTGAGTTGCCAATCGACAAGCAGGTAAGGAACTGTACGTACCTCATTGATATCATTGAGATAAGCAACCCCAAAACCCAACATGTTACCCGAATCAAACCTGTGAACCGCACCGGCGATGACACCATAGCTCCTGGCGTCTGAAGAGGAGACCTCATCACTGTAGGCGTACTGCAACTGAGGCGCCAGCATCAAACTCCAATGTCGATTCAGGCTGTATCTCAGGCTGACAGAAGCCGAGTAACGCTGGGCCGAATCAAACCGGCTGGCGGCAAAGGCAATATCCGCAGCGCCACTGGTTGGCAAGGCAGAGAAATCCCAGTCCAGTTTGTCATAGCTGAGATTGACACCCAGTCCCCAACGTTGATCCAGTTGCCAGTCTCCCCGCACCCCCAGAAGATAACTGCGGCGCCCCAACTCTCCACCACCGTCAATATCCGAATCGGCATTTTCAATGGCCGCCAGGCTCAGGGTATAGCGGGAGGTTGGTGCTTCTGCCGCCAACAATCCGGTGCTGGCACTGATAGCGCCCAGTATGATAAGTGCGACCGTTTTTTTCATCTCATATCCTTTTGCCGTTGAAGAAAAGTCACCATAACCGTAGGCTATTCCAAGCTGTGCGCTTTGAGAAACAATCTCGCCGTCTCAATGCAATAATCCCTGTGCTGTGCCTCGAGTTGCCCTGTATCCAGCCCCAACTCTTTTCTGAGCCGCAGCTCACCAAACAACATTAGGCTCAGCCTCACCGCGGCCTGACGCTTGTTGCCGAAGTGATACCCGCCATGACGCTCAACCTGGGTAAAGAAATCCACCAACAGACCCAACATGTACTCGGGTCCGGCATCGAAATAAAGCTGCGCCGGTTCTGGATGAGTATCCACCTGGGAAACACAAGCGCGATAAACCGTAATGGCATCCTCACTGACGATCAGCTCGCCGAAATACTCAGCAAACACCGCCAGCGCCTGCTCCGGCCGGGCTGCGTCGGCCAACAGCACTTCAGCAATCTGGCGAACCACGCACTTGGATTCAATGGCCGCCACAAACAGCTCATCCTTACAACCAAAATGAGCGTAAACCGTTTGCTTCGACACCCCGGCGGTTTTAGCCACTTCATCCATGCTGGTATTGGGAAACCCTTGAGCGCAGAAGAGCTCGATTGCGGCTTCCAGTATCTGAGCCCTCTTCTGTTCACTACGACTTAATTGCTGAGTATTCATATCGTTATAACTAGTACCTAATTCGGCAACGCCTTGGCATGCATTAGACCACAAAATAGACTAGACAGTCCAGTTCCACCAAACTAGACTAGTAAGTCCAGTTTAACCTATCAATAACAATTATCAGTCAAAGCAGGGAGAGGACGTTGCAACAGACCATCAAGGACGCCGGAAAACCCAAGGTACCCCGGCCTGAAACCAAATACGTCAGCCACAGGAGCCTGGGCAAAGGTGCGCTGGTTGCCACCCTCACTTTGTTATTATCCCTATCCGCTTGCCAACCACAGCCATCTGAGCACAGTGAAACCAAACCCCCAGTGGTCAACAGTGCCAATCTTGTGTTAAAGCCAGGTTACACCAAGCTGCAGCAATTCAGTGGCAGCGTGCGGGCCGGCAATACCACAGGCATAGGTTTCGAACTCGCAGGCAAGTTGCAAAAACTCCTGGTAGATACAGGTGACAGAGTTAAACCCGGACAATTGTTGGCACAGCTGGATACCAGCTTGCTGGAAGCCGAGCAGACCGAATTACAGGCGGCACTGGATCAGAATCAGGCCGATATCTCGCTGGCCCGGGCAACCTTGAAACGCTCACTGGAGCTCAGTGCCAAACAATATCTTTCCGAGCAGCAACTCGACGAGCTCAAAGGCAAGCTAGCCAGCCTGGAAGCCGGGCACGCCAGGCTGGAAGCCTCACTGAAGGCCAATGAGCTTAAGCGGCAGAAATCGCTTCTCATCGCCCCCTTTGCCGGTGTGATAGCCGCAAGAGAGCATAATCTCGGCGAAGTCATCGCCCTGGGCAGCCCGGTCTTTACCCTGGTGCAGAGCGACAATCTGCAGGCACTGATAGGTGTACCGTTGAATATTGCCGAGCAGTTGCAACCGGGAGCCATTCTCAGTCTCAGAGTCGCCGAACACTACTATCAGGCCAAACTGCAAGGGATCAGCGGCCAAATCAACCCCGTCACCCGCACAGTGCAGCTCAGGTTCAGCATCACCCCCACATCGGAAACGACACCTATCAATGGCGAATTGGCTTATTTGCAGTACCGCCGTGAAGTTCCCCGTGAAGGCTACTGGGTTCCTGTATCGGCGCTCACCGACGGTATTCGCGGTCTGTGGAATCTGTACGTGCTCAAGCAAGATGTCGAAGGGTTTAAACTGCAGCGCCGCGATGTGGAAATTCTCTATACCGAAGGCGACAACGCCTTTATTACCGGTGCCATCAGCCCGGGAGAGCAGTTTGTCACCACAGGCCTGCATAAACTGGTTGCCGGGCAAAGGGTCTCACCGGGAGCGGCATTGACCGCAAGAGGTGGACAATGAACGCTGTTATCAAGGCTTTTGTCGAGAATGGCCGCCTCGCCAGCCTGTTGATAGCCCTGTTGTTGGTTGCCGGACTCGGCGCCATTTCCAGCCTGCCACGCACCGAAGACCCCCATATCACCAACCGCTTTGCCTCTGTGATCACCAGCTATCCGGGCGCTTCCGCCGAACGGGTCGAGGCACTGGTGACTGAAGTACTGGAAAATGAGCTTAGGCGACTTGAGGAACTCAAGCTTATCCAGTCTACCTCAAGACCCGGGGTCTCGGTGATTCAACTCGAGCTCAAAGATAACGTCATAGAAACCGAGCCGGTCTGGTCGAGAGCCAGAGATCTGCTGGCCGATAGCAGCGGCCGCCTGCCACAGAGTGTCAATCCGCCGGTACTGGACGATCAGCTGGGTTACGCCTACACCGCCATCATAGGCCTGGGATGGCACGGCGGCGGTGAAGCGCGCCCCGACATTATCAGCCGTTACGCCAAAGAGTTGCAAAGCAAACTGCGGCTCTTGAGCGGTACAGACTTTGTCAAACTCTATGGCGCGCCGACGGAGGAAATTCTGGTAACGCTGGATGGCGAGCGTATTAATCGTCTCGGACTGACACCGGGAGCCGTTGCCGGAATTCTCAATCAGGCCGATACCAAGGTGTCGGCCGGTGAAATCAACAACCAGAGCTTCCGGGCATTGGTGGAAGTTTCCGGTGAACTGGACTCGCTGGAGCGTATCCGCCAGGTGCCGCTGAAGACCGACAGTTTCGGGCAACTGATCCGCCTTGGCGATATCGCCGTTATCAGCCGCCAGCCCAAGGATCCGCCGGATAATCTGGCGCTGCTGGACGGTGAGCCCGGCATCATGGTGGCCGCCCGCATGCTCAACAACACTCGGGTGGATATCTGGAGTGAACAAGTCCGCCAGGTTGCTGCCGAGCTGGAACAGGGCTTCCCCGCCAATATCCGCATGCAATGGCTGTTTGAGCAAGAGGGGTATACCAATGAGCGTCTGCAGGAGTTGCTCGTCAACCTGCTGCAGGGGTTTGTGCTCATTCTCCTGGTGCTACTGGTGACTGTCGGCATGCGCAATGCGCTTATTGTCGCCTTGTCGCTGCCACTGACAGCACTGTTTACTCTGGCCTGCATGAAGTTTACCGGCCTGCCCATTCATCAGATGTCGGTCACCGGCCTGGTGGTGGCCCTGGGGATCATGGTGGATAACGCCATTGTGATTGTCGATGCCATTGCCCAGCGTCGCCGCGAAGGCATGAGCAAGCTGCAGGCGGTCAATGCCACCATCAGGCACCTGTGGCTGCCGCTCGCCGGCTCTACCATCACCACCATGCTGGCATTCGCACCGATAGTGCTGATGCCGGGCGCCGCCGGCGAGTTTGTCGGTGGCATTGCCATTTCGGTGATCTTTGCCCTGCTCGGCTCCTACCTCATCTCCCACACCCTGATAGCCGGTCTCGCCGGGCGCTTTAGCCGCGCCAGGGACAACAACCGCTGGTACCACCACGGAGTGAATCTGCCAAGGCTTGCCAGAGCCTATCGCCAGACTCTGCAACTGGCGCTTGATTACCCGAAAACTGCCGCGCTGCTGATTGGTATCTTGCCGCTGACAGGCTTTGTGGCCTCCGGGCAGATGACAGAGCAGTTTTTCCCGCCATCGGACAGAAACATGTTCCAGCTGGAGCTCTACCTCTCGCCCCATGCCAGCCTGGCGAGAACAGAGCAGAGAGTCAAACAACTCGATAGTGAGCTGCGCAGTACTGACGGCATAGAAAGCGTCAATTGGGTCATAGGCGGGAACGTGCCCTCCTTCTACTACAACCTGACTCAAAAGCAGCAAGGCGCCAGCCAATACGCCCAGGCAATGGTAAGAACCCGCGACTTTCGCACCGCCAATCGCTTAATCCCCGAGTTGCAACAGCGGCTGGATAAGGACTATCCGGATGCGCAGATCCTGGTGCGTAAACTGGAGCAGGGCCCTCCTTTCAACGCCCCTGTGGAGTTGAGGCTTTATGGCCCCAACCTCGACAGGTTGGCCGAGCTTGGGGATGAGGTGCGGCGAATGTTGGCCGAGACCCGGGATGTGATCCACACCCGGGCAACCCTGAGCCCGGGGGCGCCCAAGGTGTGGCTGCAGCTCGATGAAGATGCCAGCCTGATGGCCGGCCTGAATCTGGGAGAAATCGCCTCGCAGATTCAGATGTCCACCACAGGCATCACAGGCGGTAGCCTGCTGGAGCAAACCGAATCGCTGCCGGTGAGAGTCAAGCTGGGTGCCGGTGTCGGCGAGCAGCAATCCAGGCTGTCACAGATAAGTCTGCTGTCGCCCAATGGTGAGTCGATTCCACTTTCGGCCGTGAGTCAAAGCCATGTCAATGCCAGTCGCGGCGCCATTCCTCACTATAATGGCCAGCGGGTCAATATTCTCGAAGCCTATATCGCCTCTGGCGTGCTGCCGCAAAAAGTGCTGGAGCGAGTCAAACCCAAACTGGCCGAGCTTAAACTGCCCGCCTCCTACCGAATAGAGATAGGCGGTGAGAGTGCCAAGCGTGATGAAGCCGTGGGTAATCTGCTCTCCAATATCGTCTTGGTGATCACCGCATTGCTGACAGTGCTGGTACTCTCTTTCAACTCCTTCAGGCTGACGGGAATCATTCTGCTCAGCGCCCTGCAATCGGCGGGGCTCGGGCTGCTGGCGGTCTGGGCTTTGGGTTATCCCTTTGGCTTTACCGTGATAATAGGTCTGCTGGGCTTGATGGGCCTGGCTATCAATGCCGCGATAGTGATCCTGGCCGAACTCGAGTCCGAGCCTATGGCACGCGCCGGCGACACCGAAGTCATTCTCGCCGGGGTGATGAGTTGCAGTCGTCATATAGGTTCAACCACCATCACTACAGTAGGCGGCTTTCTGCCACTTATTCTGGGCGGCGGCGGTTTTTGGCCCCCCTTTGCCATAGCCATTGCCGGAGGCACGGCACTGACCACCCTCTTGTCTCTGGTTTGGGTACCTGTGGTCTACTCTCTATGGCTGAAACCTCGGCCAGAATGCTCCCGCGATTTGGCAATGGCGAACCAATTTTGATCAAAAAAGGCACACCCAAACGGGTGTGCCTGAAGATCCAACGAGGATCAAGGGAGCGGCGTTAAAACGCCTGACGGAAGCCGGCCCAGTAGGTTCGACCCCGGATATCGTACAGGTTGGAGTTATAGCTGCCGTCGTAGGCCAGCACTGGGCCCTCATCGGTGAGGTTGGTTACCCCCAGCGACAAGCTGTTGTTCCAGGGTAAGGTATAGGTGTAACTGAGGTTGTGATACCAGATACTGTCGAGTTCATAGAGCTTGCCGTCATCAATAGTTTGCCCCGTCGCCGGATCCCAACTGTCATCAAGAACATCCCAGCTGGTTTGACTACCGATAAAATTACTGAAATAGCTGACGGCATGGTCGCCATAGTTCCAGTCCAGCGTCAGATTCAATCTATCCTCCGGGGTGCCCTCTCGCCCGGCGACATCATCCCCCAGCACCTGTTCTCCGGCGCTGGCATAGGTATAGGTATACTTGAAGTAGTGTGACCAGCCGAGGCCCAACTTCCAGTCACCAAACTCTGTTTCCAGGGTGCCACTGAAGCTGAGATCCAGCCCCTCACGCTCACTGCGGCCGAGATTGAGTTTCTGACTCTGCACATAATCGATACGGCCATTACCCAAACGGGAAATCGCAGTGCCAGGATAGATATCGCTGACATCGGGTCTGGGCTGCCCCTGGGCATCTGCCGCCTGCCAGAGTCTTGCCTGGGTGCGGACGATTTCACTGGCCGACAACTCTTCGATCATATTGGTGATCTCCAGCGACCAATAATCTACCGAGACATTGAAATTGTCATTGATATCCCATACCAGCCCCAGGTTGTAGGATTCAGACTCTTCGGCTTTGAGTTCCAGATTGCCGCCTGTCAAGGTCGGTGCATTGTCGGTGCGGCTGCAAGAGTCGATATCTTCCTGATTATCGTAACAACTCAGGTAGTTGGTAATATCGCCATAGCTTTCGCTGGTGCCCTGATAGAGATCCGACAGAGTCGGCGCTCTGAATCCTGTGCCCCAGGATGCCCTCAACATCAAGGACTCCAGCGGCCGATAACGCAGCGACAACTGGGGGTTGAAGGTACCGCCGAAATCCGAGTAATCATCGTAGCGCCCGGCCAGATTCAACTCCAGCGAGTCAAATAATGGCAGCATAAGCTCGAAGTAGGTAGCCCAAACTTCACGCTCACCCTCGCCGCCACTGCCACCGTTGCCGCCGGTTATCATGCCGGCCTCAGCCAAGGCATCCACCTTGGAATCCAGTGATTCTTCACGATAGGAAGCGCCGACATACAAGGCACTGAAGCCACCGGGCAACTCAAACAAATCCATGGAAGCGCCGCCATTGATATCCAGATAGGTAGCCGTCATGCGCTTATCATAGTTGGCGGTAGCGCCACCGGGCATAGGGGAATTCGGGTCTCTGGGGTCCCAGCCGACAAAGCTGTTGCTGTTTGTGTCCCAATGGCCGATAAGATCTGAGCTGGCGCCCTTGAGTTGATAGCCAGTCCCCCAAGTGAAGTTGCTGTATTTATTGTAGTTGAATGCAAGATCCCAACTGATAAAGTCGGCAGTGCCGTTGAGCGCCAGCAGATAGTCAAAGATGTTGTCATGATGCTCGGCGACCCTGTCACCCGCGGTATCGAAGCGAAAGTTCATTCCGGCAGAAGGGTCGGCCATCAGCTCAACCAACTCGAGCCCCTCGGCCGTGGTATAGACGGGTAAACCATTGGGAATGCTGATCCAGGCCGGGACCGGCGCCGAAATATCCCGGGTTTCATTGGCGGCCCAATAGGCTCTGGCCGTCAGTTGCAGTGAATCACTCAGCTCATAGGTATAGTGCAACAGGGTATTGTTGCGGCTCTGATCCACTGTAGTGGCTGCGGCCTTGGTATAGTCATAGGCACACAGAGTATCGCCGGGATAATCGCTGTCGTTCAGCACACCGACAAACTTGTCACCATAAACATCGGCGCAGTCTCTGTCACTGTTGGCAAAGGGAGCCGAATAAACCCAGTTTCCTGCCGCCCCTTGGGTCAGCACCCTGCCGGTGGGCGAAATATTGACCCAATCCTGATAGTCGGATGCATCGCCACCCGGTACCACAAAGGGTTGGGTAAACCAGCGCTGCGACTGCATGATGGGTTTCTGCTCATAGTGTTCAAAGGTGAACACCAGGTGGCCCTTATCGGAATTGAGTCCACCGGTGAACGACAGATTGGAGGACTCACCGCCTTCATTGCTGGGCCTGTCCATACGACCGTCCAGCTGGATACCCTCGAAGTCCTTCTTGAGAATAATATTGACCACACCGGCAATGGCGTCTGTACCGTAAATCGCCGAGGCGCCGTCTGTCAGTATCTCAATCCGCTCGACCGCCGCCATCGGAATAGTATTGATGTTGGCCGCGCCTCCATCCAGCACGGGGGACTTGGCCATACGTTTGCCATCCAGCAGCGTCAACGTATTGAAGGCCGAAGCCCCTTTGAGTTGTACCGTAGCCTGGGAACCCCAACCATTGTTGGAACCACCGCCCCAGGAACCGAAGGCGTTGAGGTTGGAGGAACGCAAGGCATCGCCGACCGTGGCAAACCCGGACTTGGCCAGCTCATCGGCGGTAATAGTGGTGATCGGGGTCGCGCCTTCCATATCGACACGCTTAATCCTCGACCCTGTGACTTCAATCCGTTCCACCTGTTCCGCCGCGCTCTGTTCGGCCCAAGCCGATGCCGAAGCCCCCAACAGGCAGGAAATGGCGATAGCCAATGGCTGCATTCTCATACTCGTTCTCCCTTCCTCTAATATTAATCAATCAGTTAGCTCTATTTATCCTTCTACTCCCTGGCTTGCCCCACTTTTGTTTTAACCTGTAGCGGTAACAAAACCGCAACTTTTATATCACATACTTTATTTTGTATACAATATAAAGAACTAAAAACTTGCCCAAACTGTACTGCTGTAATCAAGCTTCCTCTAAAATAAAGGGGCGAGCCCATAGTTAGATTCAGGTCAAAACTTGTTTAACGTGAATGAGATAAAGTTCAACAAACCGGTCATACAGGAATAACGATAATGAATTACCGCAACTGGCCTATCGCCAAACAGATCGGCACACTGGCTTTTGTGCTGACGATTTTGGTGTTTGGCATCCTGAGTAGCATCTCCTACCTGACAGCCTCATCGACCTTGAAAGAGAAAGCGATAACCGCCATGGAGCAACAGATCCATGGGGTCGATGATCTGCTGGCATTGCAATACGAGAGCCTGTTGTCCCTGGCCCGTCGCAATGCCGATGTATTCAGGGCCATGTATCCAGGCCAATTCCATAAACCGGAAAACAAAACTGTCAGAGTCCTGGGGATAGATACCCCGGCATTGATGCATGAAAAGGAACAGCTCAACTCCTCCCGCAGTAAAGTCGACAGATATGCCAACCTCACAGGCGGGAATGCCACTGTGTTCGTTCGTGACGGCGATGACTTTCTACGTATTGCCACCTCACTGAAAAAGGCCGATGGCAGCCGCGCTCTGGGGACTTATTTGGGAACAAAACACCCGGGCTATCAAAAACTTATTCAGGGCCAGGTCTATGAGGGCTATGCCAAGCTATTCGGCCGCGACTATATGACGGTTTACCGTCCGGTCAAGGATGCTCAAGGGTCAGTGATAGGTATTCTCTATATAGGCTTCGACATCAGTGACTCTCTGGTGCAGTTGCAGCAGTCGGTCAAACAGCTGCGCCTGGAAGAAAGCGGCAACTACCTGCTGCTGCGCCGCGCCGACAAGGTGGTGGTGGCTCACCCCAGCCTGGCTCAGGGACAAACCGTGACAGAGGCAGAGCTCGATGGCTTGCCACTCGATGAGCTAATGAACAGTGAAGGGGTCAAGAGCTATCACAACAGCAAAGGCGTGGAGATGATTGCCTACAGCGCTACCATTCCCGGCTGGAACTGGGAGCTTATCGGTCAGGTCAAAGCCGCCGAGTTAAATGAGGAAAGCCAGACTCTTTTACTGATCAACGCCCTGGTTGCCGTGATTGGTATTCTGGTGATCACCGCCCTGCTCTCTGTCGTGCTGGTACGCACTGTCAGACCACTGCAAACCTTGCAGCGCCACATGGAAAACCTGGGCAAAGGCGACTTCAGCAATGATCTGCCCAAGCTAGACAGCCGCAGCGAAAACGAAGTGGTACGGATAAGCAACAGCGTCACCGAAATGACCCAGGGACTGAAACAGCTGATCCAGGCATTGCAGGGCTCAGTACAAACTCTGGAATACCAGGCCGAACAGGCCCAGGAAGTTGCCCGTCTCAACGGCGATGAAGCCCAGGCGCTAATGGCTCAAACCGATCAGATAGCGACTGCCATTGAGGAGATGTCCACTTCGATACGCGATGTGGCCAACCACGCCGGTGAAAGCGCCAACCAGAGCCAGCAGGTAGATGAAGCCTCCCGCGCCGGACACCAGCAACTGACCCAGGTGGTGCAAGGGCTGGAAACCCTCAGCAGACAGTTAAGCGAGAGCCATACCGCCGTCGAAGGGGTAGCCAAAGAGAGTGAAGCCATCAACACCATCACTGAAGTTATCAATGGCATCGCCGAGCAAACCAACCTGCTGGCACTGAACGCCGCCATCGAAGCCGCCCGCGCCGGCGAACAAGGGCGCGGTTTTGCCGTGGTGGCCGATGAAGTGCGCACTCTGGCAAGCCGCACTCAGGCATCGATTTCGGAAATCGGCCAGACCATCACCTCGCTGCAGGCCAAGGTCAAGGACACGGCTACACGCATGGATCAGAGTCATCAGTTGGGTAATCGCTCCGCCGAGCAGGGAGAGGAAGCCAACAATCAGTTGACCGCCATTGCCCAGCGGATTGCCGATCTGGCGGTATCTGTCAGCAGTATTGCCAGTGCCACAGAGCAGCAAAGCGCGGTGGCCGATGAAGTCACCCGTAATCTGCACCAGATAACAGATCTGGCCCGCGAAGGCGATATCCGCGCCACAGAAACCGTCAACTCCGCCAGAGAGTTGACCGAGCTGGCCGCCGCCTTGAAGAAACAGATAAGTATTTTCAGAGTGTAACAAGTAAAAAGGCGCCCAAGTGGCGCCTTTTCATATCCTGCGGCAACGCTTAACGCTGATCCAATTGCGGTAAAGGCACCGCCTTCATCAGCACTTCGGTGGTAAATTTGTCATTGTTGATCACAGGGTATCTGTCATAGGTCTGGAATATCACTCGCCCCTGATACTGGATCATGGCCACCACACCATAGTTGACATTGGACTCAACGGTTTCCGCCGGCAAAATGAATTTGAACGGCACCGGCGCCCTGGCAATATCAAAGCTCTTTTGCGCCACGATTACCCCTGGGGTATCCAAATCTATGATGGCAATTGTGATACTTGAGCCTTGAGGCAAGGCCACTCTTTCCAGGTAGCCCGCCGCCCCGTTGACGATAACCGGTGCCTTGGGGTCAACCGTAACACAGGCACCGAGAAAGACTATCCCGGCGGCAACGACCAGCCCTTTTACATATTTAATCATCTTTCATTCCCTTATTTGGCAGTCATACGTATCAGGCCTTCCTGAGTGGCCGAAGCCACCAGTTCTCCCTGTTGGTTGAAGAACTGCCCTCTCACATAACCCCGGCCACCACTGGCATTGGGGCTCTCTATGGCATACAGCAACCACTCGCCCATATTGACCGGACGATGGAACCAGAGTGAATGATCTATGGTGGCCATCCGCATCCCTGGGGTCAGAAATGACACCCCATGAGGCTGAGCTGCCGTCACCAAAAAGTTGAAATCCGAAGCGTACGCCAGCAGGTAATCGTGCATTTCATGCTCAGGCGGCAAGGCGCCATTGGCCCGCAGCCAAACATGGCGTACAGGTTCAGTCGCCGCAGGTGCCACAGGGTTGAGCGGATTGACCAGGCGCATCTCTATGGGGGCATCGGCCATGAACTTCTCCAGCATTCTGGCGGGCACCTTGTCCCTCATGGTCATCGCCAATTCCTGCTGATTGAGTATCCCTTCAGGGCCGGGAACCTCCGGCATTTCTGCCTGGTGGCTGAAACCCTCCTCCGGCTCCTGGAAGGAACAGGTCATGTAGAAAATCGGCCGCCCTTTCTGAATCGCCTTCACCTGACGGGCACTGAAACTGCCGCCATCACGCATGTTTTCGACTTCGTAGACTATCGGCAACTTTTCATCGCCTGCCCGTAAAAAATAGGAATGCAGTGAATGCACCTGGCGCTCTTGCGGCACAGTGCGACGGGCAGCGCTGAGGGCTTGGCCCATGACCTGACCGCCAAACACATGACCAAAACCCAGATCCTGGCTCTGGCCCCGATAAAGTCCAATTTCTATCTGTTCAAGCGCGAGCAGTGACAAGAGATCATCTAAAACCTGGCTCATAAAATTCTGTTAACTGGCTGACATATACCGCAAAGATTAACCCAGAACCGCCCTTCGTGACCAGAAGCCTTTATTCTATCTCTATATCATGCTCGGCTGCGGCCTGCCTGGCCCATTTGACGATTTGTGCCTCTCCGCTGTCGCTGAATCCCAGCGGAGTGGCCACACTCAGCTCCGGCCATGCTCTGGCCAAAAGCTCAGGCGTACAGGCGCCGGCATGAAAATAACCCGGCTCGGTTTCAGCCATTCTCACTCGGCTGATACTGCCGGCCGCCGCCAAAAGATGCTGGCCATTAGGCGCCTGTTCACTGAGCAGAAACAACCCGGCTGCCAAAGGTGCATTCCCCCCAAACAGGGGTTGCACCGGCAGTGCCAGATGTTTTTCCGTCATGGGAGTGGTGACCATGGGGCAGAGGCTGTTCACGCGGATATTGTGAATACTGCCTTCACGACTGAGACTATTGGTTAATCCAAGCAAAGCCATCTTGGCACTGGCCCAGGCACTTTCGAACAGATCGCCGAAAACACCGCTGACACCGCCGAGCAGCAGGATCCGGCCATACTCCTGTGCCTTCATTCGTGACCAGAGGCCGTGACAAAGGAAGAAACTGCCATCGAGATCCACCTGCAACTGCCGTCGCCACTGTTTGGCAGTCAACTTTTCAAATGAGCAGGGATGGTGGATCCCGGCGCAGGCCACCAGCAGCTCTATGGTACCAAAGTGGTCGCAGGCTTCCTGCAACACCTTGGCGACCCGCTGTTCGTCGGCAACATCACATTGCCAGGCTTTGGCATCGGCCCCCAAAGCAGAAAGCGCATTCAAGGTATCTTTACAGCTGTCGATATCCAGCAGCGCCAGGCTGGCGCCCCTTTGTGCCAATCCTATGGCAAAAGCCCGCCCCAAGCCCGAGGCGGCACCGCTGATAAGGGCTGTCCTGCCCCCAAACCCCATCATATTAACCTCTGCATTAGCATTAAGCCCATGAAATACCGGGTATTCTTTAACAATAAGAACACATAAAACCCAAGGGTAATTTGATTATGGCTGCATTTTTTTAATCCGCACGGGTACAAATGTGCGCTGACTCAAACTCTGTTAAATGCATTTATCCGATTGTGCTAACTTTCAAGTGGAAAATTGGTATCCTTAGCTTGTTTTTCCGTCTTTAACTCTGAAGAAAGGACAAGATGAACCCCTGGATTTTAGCCTCACGGCCGCGCACCTTGCCTGCGGCGATAGGACCCTTGCTGATAGGCAACATACTGGCTCTGCAACTGGAGAGCTTCAGTTGGGCCATTGCAGTGGCGTCCATGGTCTGTGCCCTGTTACTGCAGATTGCAGTTAATCTGGCCAATGACTATTTTGATTTTAAAAACGGTATAGATACCGAGGAGCGACTGGGGCCGATAAGGGTCACCCAGAGTGGCTTGCTCGATCCGCAGAAAGTACGCAACGCGATGATTTTTTGCCTCTTGCTGGCATTGGTAGTGGGGTCTTTCCTCATTTGGCACGGAGGCTGGCCGATTGCCATCCTGGCGGCGGCTTCCATTATGGGTGCCCTGGGTTACAGCGGCGGCCCATACCCGCTGGCCTCACACGGCCTTGGCGAAGTGGCGGCCTTTATCTTCTTTGGCTTGGTAGCCGTTGTCGGCAGTTACTACCTGCAGGCCGGTGATACCAGCACCGCAGCCTGGATTTTGGGTAGCGCCGTGGGCCTGCTCAATGCCGCCATCTGCCTGGTTAACAACACCCGTGATATCTATACCGACGAGAAAGCCGGCAAGCGCACTTTGGCGGTACGCATAGGTGAGGCCCAGTCCAAGGTGCTGTATCAGGCGTTGGTTTACTTACCCTTCGGCCTGATTATCGCAGGCTTCCTGCTGGGTTTGCTGCCTGGGCTGCCTGTGCTGCTGACCGGCCTCGCGCTGCTGATGGCCCGCAGGCTGTCCAGCGATTTCACGCAAGTATCGGGCGCGGCGCTGAATCCCCTGCTGGGACGTACAGCCAAACTGACCATGATGTTCAGTGCCCTGTTCAGCTTAGGCTTGGTGTTTACCATTTAACCCAGGGAAGCAATAACAAAGGCTTCCACTGCCATGCAGTTGGAAGCCTTTTTGTTGCCCGGCGATTATGTTCTGCCCGACCCGGTTTTACCTCAATCCAGCTTAATCAGCGGCCGCTTGGGGTCACTCCAATCCAGGTGATAATGCTCGTTGGCAGCTTGGTCTATGCGCTCAAAACTATGCGCTCCGAAAAAGTCCCGTTGTCCCTGCAACAGATTGGCCGGCAGCGTCTCACTGCGATAACTGTCGTAGTAAGAAAGCGCCGATGAGATGCAGGGCACAGGCACACCAGCAAGTACCGCCTTGGCAACCGTTTGCCGCCATGCCTGCTGGCGCGCCGAAAGCGTTGAAGCAAAGCCATCGGCCAACAGCAAATTGGCCAATTCCGGCTCGCTGTCGTAGGCTGCGGCTATGGATTGCAGGAATCTGGCGCGAATAATACAGCCGGCGCGCCAGATCCTGGCGATGGCGGCAAAATCCAACTGCCATCCCTGCTCCTGAGCCTGCATCGCCATCAACTGGAACCCCTGGGCATAACAGCTCACCTTGGCGCAATAGAGTGCACTCTCCAGGCCATCAATAAAGCTTTGTTGCTCGTCCGAGGCCGCCGATTGAGTGTCTCGCGCTTCGGGACCAGCCAACTTGCTGGCCAAACTCTGGCGCAGAACCTTTTGAGTGCTGATGGCGCGGGCATAAACCGCTTCCGCGATAGTGGGCGCCGGGCAACCTATCTGCAGGCTGCTGACAGCCGTCCACAGGCCTGTTCCCTTCTGCCCCGCCTTATCGAGGATCATCTCAACCAGAGGCTTGCCGCTCAATGGGTCCTGTTGCCGCAAGACCTCGGCGCTGATTTCCATCAGATAACTGGAGAGCACACCTGTATTCCAGCGCTCGAATACCTGGGCAATGGCGTAGGCATCAAGGCCCAGCACTTGGCTTAGCAAATGATAAGCCTCGCAAATCAACTGCATGTCGGCATATTCAATGCCGTTGTGCACCATCTTCACATAGTGACCGCTACCGGCCGGGCCTATGTAAGCCGTGCAGGGCTCCCCTTGGGTAACCGGGTTGCCGGGCTCGAATCGCTCCAGCGGCAATCCGGTGTCACCATCCACCTTGGCAGCTATCGCCCGCCAAATGGGAGCAACCCGCTCCCAGGCCTTGATGTCACCACTTGGCATCAGCGAGGGCCCGAATCTGGCCCCCACCTCACCGCCGGATACGGCTGAGCTGAAGAAGATAAACTGATCGCGATAGCTCTGCTCCCGCGCTATGGTGTCTGTCCACAGGCTATTGCCCGTGTCTATGACTATATCCTCGCGCTCAATCCCGGCATCGAGCAGGGATTGGCATACGGCGTCAACCGCCGTACCGGCCGGAATGGACAACAGCAGGATGCGCGGTGTTGCTAAATTTGCCATCAAATCAGTAAGATTATTACAGCCAAACAGCAATTGTTCCCTCTCGGTCACTTCCACCTTGGCCTGGTTTTCGGCAGCTGTCACTTTGCGACTGTCCAGATCGAACGCCGCGACCCGATAGCCGTTATCTATGATATTGAGAGCGAGATTCTTGCCCATAACACCCAGGCCTATGACCCCGATGTCAGAAAGATGCTTGTGGGTTTGCATTGTTGTTAATTCCACGGGTAGCAGAGGAGCCGGCCATTTTGTGAGCAAACAGCCGGCCTTGAGTGGATTAATTATACTGATTAACGAAAGTTAATTACCAGTCACCCTTGGCGATAACCTTGTTTGAAAAACACGATTAACAGGCAAACCTCCGGGTTCAGCTGGCCAGTTTCAGCCCCAAGACACCAATAAAAATCAACAGTAAACTGCCGATTTTCATCAGGCTGGCGCTCTCGCCGAACAGCCAGATACCCACCAATGCCGTGCCCATGGCACCTATGCCAACCCAAACACCGTAAGCCGTGCCTATTGGCAATGACTTGGTCGCCAGCCCAAGCAAACCGACACTGATGGCCATGGCGCCCAAGGTCAACAGACTCGGAGTTAACTTGGTAAAGCCCTGGGTATATTTAAGGCCTATGGCCCAACCGATTTCGAACAAACCAGCGAGGATTAAGAGTATCCAGTTCATGGACCCTTCCCTTTTTAAAAAGGGGTCGTCCCCGGTAATAGATAAGGCGCTTGCAGGGTCGTC
This sequence comes from Shewanella sp. BJSY2023SW005, assembly GCF_047314585.1. Lineage (NCBI taxonomy): Bacteria > Pseudomonadati > Pseudomonadota > Gammaproteobacteria > Alteromonadales > Shewanellaceae > Shewanella > Shewanella sp. BJSY2023SW005. The sequence goes on along the minus strand of NZ_JBKORJ010000065.1, from coordinate 117,397 downwards.
CCTGCGGCCGGAATGATAAGCTTAAACTTTAAGAGTGTTCCAAACGGAGCAGCGGCATCTTAGCAAAGGCCGACTAAAAGGGCAAAGTGTAAGATGCGCGCCTTTGCAACATGAAAACAACTAAAAAAACGCCTGCCGACGGCAGGCGCAAAAGGAGAAAGTCAACCTCAGGCGTGCTCTTTCACCAGAGAATCGGCATAACCCATGCGGGTCAGCGCGGTGCGTACCAGATCCAGAGTAGCGGGATCCTCTATGGTTGCCGGCGCCTTGAACTCCTGGTTGTCGGCAATTTTACGCATGGTGCCACGCAGTATCTTGCCGGAGCGGGTCTTGGGCAACTTGGGCACGGCGCTCACCAAACGGAATGCCGCCACCGGGCCTATTTCCTGGCGCACCAGAGCCACCAGCTCCTTGTGTAGCTGCTCTTCGCTCAGGGTATTACCCATCTTGAGCACCACCAACCCCAGCGGCACCTGGCCCTTGAGCTTATCTTCCACACCGATAACCGCTGCTTCAGCCACTGCCGGATGCTGACAAAGCACCTCTTCAAAACGTCCGGTCGATAATCTGTGACCGGCCACATTAATGATGTCATCGATGCGACTCATGATGTAAAGATAGCCCTCTTCATCCATATAGCCGGCATCTCCGGTGAGATAATAGCCGGGATACATGGCCAGATAGCTGTCATGGTAGCGCTTATCGTTTTGCCACAGCGTGGTCAGGGTTCCAGGCGGCAGAGGCAATTTGATCACCACATTGCCCGACTGCCCGGGAGCCACCTGCTCACCCATTTCGTCCAATACTTCCACCTGATAACCGGGCACGGCTCTGGCCGGTGACCCGGCTTTGACCTGAATAGGGGCAACCCCCATCAGGTTGGCGGCAATCGCCCATCCTGTTTCGGTTTGCCACCAGTGATCTATTACTGGCTTGGCCAACTTCTCGGCCGCCCAGTTGAGGGTATCCGGATCACAACGTTCGCCGGCCAGAAACACATTTTTCAGGCAAGAGAGATCGCTTTGAGCTACATAGCTTGCCTCCGGGTCCTCACGTTTGATGGCACGAATCGCAGTCGGTGCGGTGAAGAAACTCTTGACCTTGTACTTGGATATGGTGCGCCAGAAAGTGCCGGGATCCGGGGTGCCCACAGGTTTGCCTTCAAACAGCAAGGTGGTGGCGCCTACCAGCAGCGGTGCGTAGACAATATAGGAGTGACCCACTACCCACCCCACATCCGAGGCTGCCCAGAAGACATCGCCTGCGTCTATGTCGTAAATAGCCTTCATCGACCAGGCCAGAGCCACGGCGTGGCCGCCATTGTCGCGCACCACACCTTTTGGCTGCCCTGTGGTGCCGGAGGTGTAGAGAATATACAGGGGATGAGTGGCTTCGAGCGCCACACAATCGGCCGGGCTCGCCTGACAGATGGCATTCTGCCAGTCATGATCCCGCCCGGGTTGTAACTCGGCCTGATACTGACTGCGGCCGAGAATAAGGCAATTTTCCACCTTGTGCTCGGACAGTTCCAGCGCCTTGTCCAGCAATGGCTTATAAGGCACAACGCCTGAGGGTTCTATACCGCAGGAGGCAGACAACACCAGTCTGGGTTTGGCATCGTTGATCCGGGTTGCCAACTCATTGGCGGCAAAGCCGCCGAACACCACTGAATGTATCGCGCCTATTCGGGCACAGGCCAGCATGGCAAACACGGTTTCCGGCACCATGGGCATATAGATAACGACTCTATCGCCCTTATTGATACCGACAGATTGCATCCAGCCCGCCAGGCGGCTCACCTGCTGCTGCAATTCGTTATAGCTGATGCCATACTCGGTATCTGTTACCGGGCTGACATATTGAATGGCGATCTGTTCGCCACGCCCTGCGGCCACATGCCTATCCACCGCGTTGTAGCAGGTGTTGAGCATGCCACCGCGAAACCAGCGGTAAAATGGCGCCTCACTCTCATCCAGCACCTGCTCCCAGGGCTGTTGCCAATCTATGGCACGGGCACACTCGCCCCAAAACTGTGTCTTGTCCTCGAGTGACGCCTTATGCAGGGCTAAACCCGGATCTATCATTATCTGTCCTCCCAAAGGACGCCGTTCTGCGACGGCACTGCGTTCCCTTCCTTCCTGGGACAATTAATAGTCTTTTTTGGCCCTTTCCCCAATTAGACGTTAGCCTAAAACCCTGCTCTAACTGCGCCTTTTGGCCTCAGGGCATTTTGCTGTTTATCCGCTCCGGCCTTCAAAACGATTGGAATGCAAACATAGGCATAGCGAAGGGCAGCATGCATTGCTATCTGCTGCTGTGAGATAAATGAACAGCCAACTGAAACGAGTGTTTCAATACGGGCAAAGGCCGATGGCAGCAGGGATTGACACCTCACAGTTCGCAAAATGCCACAACAAACTTTACCTTTACGTAAACTTCATATATCTTGCCAAACAAGTTCCATTTTATGGTGTTATCGATGAGCGCAAACCACAATCCACAAACCACTTACTCCATCAGTGATCTGTCAAAGGAATTTGATATCACCACCCGCAGCATCCGCTTCTATGAAGATCAGGGACTGCTCAAACCCAGGCGTCGTGGTCAGACCCGTATCTACAGTCTCAAGGACAGAGTCAGACTGAAACTTATTCTGCGCGGCAAGCGTCTGGGCTTTTCCCTAGCGGAAACCCGCCGACTGTTTGAACTCTACGATGCCGACAAGAGCAGCCATGCACAGCTCAATACCATGTTGGCCCTGATCGAAGAGAAGAAAACCTCACTGCAACAGCAGATGGACGATATCAAGGTGGTGTTGATGGAACTCAATTCTGCCGAACTTCAGTGCCGTCAGGCGCTGGATGACATGGAGCAGGAAAAAGCCTGAGCCATTGACCAAACACCATAATAATAAAATAAAAATATTAACTTACAGGACATCAAGCCAATGAACTCTCTCTACTCAAGCCTCAACTTTGGACTCGGTGAAGAAATCGATATGCTGCGGGATGCAGTCAACGGTTTCGCCGCCAATGAAATCGCCCCCATTGCCGCCAAGGTGGATCAGGACAACGCCTTCCCCAACGAGCTTTGGCCTCAGTTCGGCGACATGGGGCTGCTTGGGATAACAGTCCCAGAAGAGTTCGGCGGTGCCAACATGGGTTATCTGGCGCACGTAGTGGCCATGGAAGAGATATCCCGCGCTTCGGCGTCCATAGGTTTATCCTACGGCGCCCACTCCAACCTGTGCGTCAACCAGATCAACCGCAACGGCAATCAGGCCCAGAAGGAAAAATACCTGCCCAAACTGGTCAACGGCGAGCATATAGGCGCACTGGCGATGAGTGAACCCAACGCAGGTTCGGACGTGGTTTCCATGAAGCTGCATGCCCGCAAGGAAGGCGACCGTTACATTCTCAACGGCAATAAAATGTGGATCACCAATGGCCCGGATGCCCACACCTATGTGATTTACGCCAAAACCGACTTGGACAAGGGCCCGCACGGGATTACCGCCTTTATCGTCGAGCGCGGCTTCAAAGGCTTCTCCCAGGCGCAGAAGCTCGACAAGCTGGGAATGCGCGGCTCCAACACCTGTGAACTGGTATTCGAAGACTGCGAAGTCCCGGAAGAAAATATTCTCGGCGGCCTCAACCAGGGTGTAAAGGTACTGATGAGCGGCCTGGATTACGAGCGGGTGGTGCTCAGCGGCGGCCCTCTTGGGATAATGACCGCCTGCATGGACATAGTGATGCCCTATATGCACGAGCGGGTGCAGTTCGGCAAATCCATCGGCGAATTCCAACTGGTGCAGGGCAAACTGGCCGACATGTACACAGGCATGAATGCCGCCAAGTCCTATATCTATAACGTCGCCAAGTCCTGCGATCGCGGCGAAACCACACGTAAAGATGCCGCCGGTGCCATTCTCTACAGCGCCGAGCTCGCCACCAAGATGGCACTGGACGCCATTCAGTTACTGGGCGGCAACGGCTATATCAACGAATACGCTACAGGTCGCCTGCTGCGCGATGCCAAGCTCTATGAAATCGGCGCCGGCACTTCGGAAATCCGCCGCATGCTCATCGGCCGCGAGCTGTTCAACGAAACCAAGTAATGGCGAATGCCTGGGCCGTTCAAGCGGCCCTTCACGCTCCCCCATTCAGTCGAAAAGGATGACAAGCCGTGCCTCAAATCAGCAGTAGAATCAACGCCCGCAGCGATGAATTCAGGGAAAAACAAGCCGCCATGTCCCACCTGGTGGTCGATGTCCAACAAAAGCTCAACAAGATAGTCGAAGGCGGTGGCCCTGTGGCCATGGAGCGCCATCTGTCTCGCGGTAAACTGGCGCCGCGCACCCGGGTAGAGAAACTTCTGGATCCCGGCTCGCCATTTCTGGAACTGAGCCAGTTCGCTGCCTTCGAAGTCTATGACGAAGAAGTGCCTGCCGCCGGCATCATAGCCGGGATCGGCCGGGTCAGCGGAGTCGAGTGCATGATTATCGCCAACGACGCCACGGTCAAAGGTGGCACTTACTACCCGCTGACGGTGAAAAAACACCTGCGGGCTCAGGAGATAGCCGAGCGCTGTCACCTGCCCTGCATCTATCTGGTGGACTCGGGCGGTGCCAACCTGCCACGCCAGGATGAAGTGTTCCCGGACAGGGATCACTTCGGCCGTATCTTCTTCAATCAGGCCCGCATGTCCTCCAAAGGGATCCCGCAAATCGCCGTGGTCATGGGCCTGTGTACCGCAGGTGGCGCCTATGTGCCGGCGATGGCCGATGAATCGATTATTGTCCGTGAACAGGGCACCATCTTTTTGGCCGGCCCGCCGCTGGTGAAAGCCGCCACGGGTGAAGAGGTCAGTGCCGAAGAGCTCGGCGGCGCCGAGGTACACACCAAGATAAGCGGTGTGGCCGATCATCTGGCGCAAAACGACGACCACGCGCTGGAGTTGGCCCGCAATGCCGTCTCCCGCCTCAATCACCAAAAACAGATTGCCCAGACTCTGAGCCAGGTAAAGCCACCCAAGTACGATATTCATGAGCTCTACGGCATAGTCGGCACCGACTTGAAAAAGCCCTTCGATGTCAAAGAAGTGATTGCCCGCATCGTCGATGACTCGGACTTCGACGAGTTCAAGGCCGGTTACGGTGCCACTCTGGTGTGCGGTTTTGCCCGTATTCATGGCTACCCGGTAGGCATAGTGGCCAACAACGGCATTCTGTTTTCCGAGTCGGCGCAAAAAGGCGCGCACTTCATCGAGCTTTGCTGCCAGCGCAAGATCCCGCTGCTGTTTTTGCAAAACATCACCGGCTTTATGGTCGGCAAGAAATATGAGCATGAAGGCATAGCCAAACACGGCGCCAAGATGGTGACCGCTGTATCCTGCGCCACTGTGCCCAAGTTTACCGTGATCATCGGCGGTTCCTACGGCGCCGGTAACTACGGCATGTGCGGTCGCGCCTTTGAACCCACCATGATGTGGATGTGGCCCAACGCCCGCATCTCAGTCATGGGGGGCGAACAAGCCGCCGGAGTGCTGGCCACAGTGCGTAAAGACGGCCTGGCCCGCAAGGGGCAGACCATGAGCGCCGAGGAAGAAGCCGCCTTCAAGGCTCCGGTGATAGCCCAATACGATAAAGAGGGGCACCCCTACCATGCCAGCGCCCGTTTGTGGGACGACGGCATTATCGACCCGGCCCAGACCCGGGATGTGGTCGGCCTGGCATTGTCGGCGGCGCTGAATGCGCCCATAGAGGACACACGTTTCGGCGTGTTCCGCATGTAATGGAGGCCGGAATGGATTATCAATATCTGACCTTAACCACCGACTCCCGCGGCGTTTCATCCCTGGTGATGAATCGCCCTCAGCTGGCCAACGCCTTCGATGAGGTGATGATTGCCGAGCTCATTCATGCGCTGGAGTCCCTGGCCCGGGATCCCGCCTGCCGGGTGCTGCTGCTGAAAGCCAACGGCAAACATTTCAGCGCCGGCGCCGACCTGAACTGGATGCGCAAACAGGCGGCGATGGACTTTGACGACAACCTCAAAGACGCCGCCGAGTTGGCCCGGTTGATGGCCACTCTGGATCAATTCCCCAAGCCGTCGTTGGCCCTGGTGCAGGGCGCGGCCTTTGGTGGGGCGCTGGGGCTGGTGTGTTGCTGCGATATCGCCATTGCGACGCCCAAGGCCAGCTTTTGCCTGTCCGAGGTGAAGCTTGGCCTGATCCCGGCGGTTATCAGCCCCTATGTGCGCCGCGCCATGGGCGAGCGTCAGGCGAGACGTTATATGTTGACCGCAGAGCGTTTCGATGCCGAAGCCGCCATGACTTTACAACTGGTGCATCAGGTAGCAGACGATCTCGAGGCCGCCGCCGCGCCCCATATCGAGTCGCTGCTAGGCAACAGTCCGCAGGCGCTCAACTGGTGCAAACAGCTGATAAGCGATATCCGCCACGGACTGATAGATGAACAGACGCTGGCGCTCACCGGCGAGGCCATCGCCCGGATCCGGGTGTCTGCTGAAGGCCAGGAAGGGCTGAACGCCTTTTTCGAAAAACGCCCGCCGAACTGGCAAGGCACAAGTAACAACCCGGCCAACAACTCCAGTTGCAATCCAGGCAATAGCTCGAACCCGCCAGAGCGCCGTGACTAAGGAAGGATGTAAGATGTTCAACAAGATTCTGATTGCCAACCGCGGCGAAATTGCCTGTCGCATCATACGTACCGCCAGGTCATTGGGTGTGCGCACTGTCGCACTGTTCTCGGATGCCGATCGCCATGCCGCCCACGTGGCCATGGCCGATGAAGCCTTTTATCTGGGGGGGGCGGCGCCGGCCGACTCCTACCTCAAGGGCGATGCCATTATCGATATCGCCAAGGCCTGTGGCGCCGAGGCGATCCACCCGGGTTATGGTTTTCTGTCGGAAAACGCCGCTTTTGCCGCCGCCTGTGAACGGGCCAATATCGCCTTTATCGGCCCCAAGGCCGATTCCATAGAAGCCATGGGCAGCAAGAGCGCGGCCAAACTCATCATGGGCCGCGCCGGAGTGCCGCTGGTGCCCGGCTATCACGGTGATGACCAGAGCGATGAGCTGCTGTTCAGTGAAGCCGAAAAAATTGGTTTCCCGCTGCTGATCAAGGCCGCCTTCGGTGGCGGCGGCAAGGGAATGCGGATTGTCCGCAGCCTCACGGAAGTCAAGTCGGCCATCGACTCGGCCCGCCGTGAAGCCGCCTCCAGTTTTGGCAATGACAAGCTGTTGATGGAGCGTTACCTGGAGCAGCCGCGCCATGTGGAAGTGCAGGTATTTGCCGACACCCAGGGCAATGCCATCTATCTGTCAGACAGGGACTGCTCGATTCAGCGCCGCCACCAAAAAGTGGTGGAAGAAGCGCCGGCCCCCGGCCTCAGCGACGCCCTGCGTCGCCGCATGGGTGAAGCCGCCGTGGCGGCCGCCCGCGCCATCGACTATGTGGGCGCAGGCACGGTCGAGTTTCTGCTGGACACCCATGCCACAGAGGAAGACGGCAGCTTCTTCTTTATGGAGATGAATACCCGTTTGCAGGTAGAGCATCCTGTTACCGAGCTGGTGACAGAGACAGATCTGGTGCACTGGCAACTGCTGGTCGCCGCCGGAGAGCCTCTGCCCCTCACTCAGGAGCAAGTTGCCATTAATGGCCATGCCTTTGAAGTGCGAATTTATGCCGAAGATCCGGATAACGACTTCCTGCCCGCCAGCGGCAAGCTCAACTTCCTGCGCGAGCCCAAACCATCGCGCCATGTGCGTATCGACTCAGGGGTCCGTGAAGGCGATGAAATCTCCAACTTCTACGATCCCATGATAGCCAAGCTGATTGTTTGGGATGAGTCACGCCCAAGAGCGCTGCAGCGCCTGCAAAGGGCTCTGGATGAGTTCCAGCTCACCGGCCTGAAACACAATATCGGTTTCCTGGGTAAAATCGCCGCTCACCCGGCCTTTGCCGGCGCCGACTTCAGCACAGATTTTATTGAGCGTTATCAAGCACAGCTGCTGCCTCAAGCGAAAGACAGCGCCCTGCCCTTGCCACTGCTGGCCAAAGCCGCCCTGTATGAAATGCTGTGGCGCAAACGCGACTCCCGGGCCAAACAGGCAAACAGTCAGGACCCTTCCTCGCCCTGGGGCAGCGCCAGTGGCTTTAGACTCAACAGCGCCAAGCGCCACGATATTGCCCTGATGGACGATGAACACCATATTCATCACCTGCAGCTGACTGAGCTGGCCAAGGCCGATAGCTGGCAACTGACACTGGATGGCCAAACCCTGGTTATCGAAGGCGAGCTGAGCACAGATGAAGCCGGTGGTGACACGCTTCGCTGTGTGGTCGATGGGCATATCAGCAGCCAGCGAATCAGCCGCCAGGGCATGGACTTTACCCTACTTGGCCGCTCCGGCGAGCTTAGCGCCTGTCATTTTCGCGCCATTCAGAATGAGCTGGAAGAGGAGCAGGCCAACCACGCCGATCTGCTCAAGGCGCCGATGAATGGCACCATAGTCACCCATCTGGTGGCTGTGGGCGACAGCGTTAAGGCCGGCCAAGGGCTGATGGTGATGGAAGCGATGAAGATGGAATACACCATAGCCGCGCCTTTCGATGGCACTGTGAGTGAGTTTTTCTTCCAGCCCGGCGAACTAGTCAGCGATGGCGCCCAGTTGCTGGAGCTCAGCGAACAACTCAAGGAGGCTTAAAAATGCTGCCTCCCAAGGTAAGCCTGTTTGAAGTGGGCCCAAGAGACGGCCTGCAAAATGAAACCTCGGTCAGCACTCAGGCCAAGATAGCCCTGATTGAAGCCTTGGCCGATGCCGGGGTGAAGCGCATCGAAGCCGCCAGCTTTGTGTCACCCAAGTGGGTGCCGCAAATGGCAGACTCGGGCGAGGTGCTACGCGGCATTTCACGCCGCGCTGGCGTCTGCTACAGCGCCCTGACTCCCAATCTCAAGGGCCTGGAGTTGGCGCTGGATGCCGGCGCCGATGAAGTGGCGGTATTTGCCGCCGCCTCCGAAGGCTTCAGCCAGAAGAACATCAACTGCTCCATCGAAGAGTCCATCGCCCGCTTCGAGCCCCTGCTGAGCCGGGCCAAGGAGCAAGGCATTCGGGTTCGTGGCTATGTTTCCTGCGTACTGGGTTGCCCCTATGATGGTGAAATCGCCCCGGCAGAAGTGGCTCGGGTCGCCGACATTCTGCATCAATTGGGCTGCTATGAGATATCCCTCGGCGACACTATAGGCGTAGGTACACCGCTCAAGGCCCGCAAAATGTTGGAAACCGTGGCCGAGCGCGTGCCGGTAGAGCGCTTGGCGCTACACTTCCATGATACCTACGGTCAGGCGCTGGCCAACATTCTCGCCTGCCTGGAAACCGGCGTCAGTGTAATAGATACCTCGGTCGCCGGACTCGGTGGCTGCCCCTATGCCAAAGGCGCATCCGGTAATCTGGCCAGTGAAGATCTTGTCTACATGCTGCATGGTATGGGTATAGACACAGGCATAGATCTCAACAAACTGGCCCAGGCCGGACGGCAGATAAGCCAGCAGCTTGGACGGCAAACCGGTTCAAAAGTAGCCAGAGCCCTGGGAGCTTAAGGCCTCCAGGTGGCACAACAGATAAGCAGTATAACGACAGATAATAAACAGCAAGGACATCACTATGGCAGGACTCAATAAAGTCGTCGGCAGCTACGACGAAGCGCTCGCAGGTCTCACCAATGATATGACAGTCATGGTGGGCGGTTTTGGCCTTTGCGGCATTCCCGAAGGCCTTATCAATCAAATGGTCAAACTGAGCGTTAGCGGCCTGACCGCCATCTCCAATAACGCCGGGGTGGACGACTTCGGGCTGGGGCTGCTGCTGCAACATAAGCAGATAAGCACAATGATCGCCTCCTATGTGGGTGAAAACGCCACCTTTGAGCGGCAGATGCTCAGCGGCGAGCTCAATGTGATCCTTACCCCGCAAGGCACTCTGGCGGAGAAGATCCGCGCCGGCGGCGCCGGGATCCCCGCCTTCTTTACCGCCACCGGCTACGGCACCCCGGTGGCCGATGGCAAAGAGACCCGCGAAATCAATGGCCGCCACTATGTGCTGGAAGAGGCACTGACCGCCGACTTCGCGCTGATCCGCGCCTGGAAGGCCGATACCATGGGTAACCTGGTATTTCGCAAGACAGCCGCCAACTTCAACCCCATGATGGCCACCGCCGGCAAGATAACAGTGGTGGAAGTGGAAGAGATAGTCGAGCCGGGTGAGCTGGACCCGGATCATATCCACACCCCGGGCATCTATGTGGATCGCGTCATCAAGGGTGTGTTCGAGAAGCGTATCGAACAGCGCACAGTCAAACAGGCATAAGGGCAGGAGAGCAAAATGGCACTTTCAAGAGAACAACTGGCCCAACGCGTCGCCAAGGAACTCAAAGACGGTTACTACGTCAACCTGGGGATAGGTATCCCGACTCTGGTGGCCAACTATATCCCCGAGGGCATGCAGGTGATGCTGCAATCGGAAAACGGCCTCTTGGGCATGGGTGAATTCCCCACCGAAGACACTATAGATCCGGATCTGATCAACGCCGGCAAGCAAACCGTTACCGCCGTCAAGGGCGCGTCTTTCTTCTCCAGCGCCGAGAGCTTCGCCATGATCCGTGGCGGGCATGTGGATCTCACGGTACTGGGCGCGTTCGAGGTGGATGTCGAAGGCTCTATCGCCTCATGGATGATCCCCGGCAAGCTGGTTAAAGGCATGGGCGGCGCCATGGACTTGGTGGCCGGCGCCGACAATATCATAGTCACCATGATGCACGCCGACAAACACGGCAACTCCAAACTGCTGAGCAAATGTGAGTTACCGCTCACAGGTTACGGCTGCATCAAGCGGGTACTGACAGACCTGGCCTTTATCGAAATCAAGGACGGCGCCTTCCACCTGCTGGAGCGAGCGCCTGGTGTGAGTGTCGAGGAGATAGTTGCCAAAACCGCCGGCAAGCTTATCGTCCCCGAACATGTGCCAGAGATGGCACTGTAAATCAGACCCTTTGCCCTCACAGAGAAGTGATATCCCAAACACCCGCCGTTGCGGGTGTTTTTGTATTCAGTTAACAGGGACAATCCCCCCACCAACACTTGCAGGGCTTACAGCGGTGGATTTTCTCATTACCTGCCGCAAATTTTCGCACAGGCACATCTGTGACGCGGCGCGAGTTGCATAGCAAAGTGCATAGCAAGGTGCTTTCGAGCACAAACCAAGGAGGGTGAGCTGGCTCATTATCCCTCGAGGCTATGTCTCGGCCATACACTTCCCCGGGTATGAGCCAGCTCGGCGTCCATGCATCTCGTTCGTAGCCAACGCGATGCGTTACTCTCCATGCCTCGGAGGGGCAAAGTTCCACCTGCGCTTAGAAAATAAATGCACTAACTGAGTCTTATAGGTTCACTGTTCTGTCCCACCAGCATCCACAGTTTTTATATCCTCTTGTATCCCCTCTTGTATACACAGTGGCTATCCATTAACCTGAAACGGCATTGGCAATGGATGGCTTGACGCGAATCTGACGCCAGTCAAGAGCGGCTAACGCTTTTATACTTTAGAGCTTGGATGCTACGACTAAGGCTCGATTCTCTGCCTGTGACATCAGGCAGCTGCATGCGACAGGGAAAGTCGGGCTCTCTCCCCTCTTAGTGAAACCCCAAAATACTGCCCAGCCGATGTTGCAAAGCCCCTTAGTCCGATGCCGGTCGTATCCAACACGGATATAGGGTAAAAAAAACAATCATAATTTGGAGACTCAATTTGGCCACCAAAGTACTGCTTCTTCTTGCCTGCCTGGCGGCATCGAGTATTGCCCAAGTTCATGCAACCGCCACAGAAGCTGCCGCTTTAGGCACAGAGAGTACAAAGAGTGCACTGCAACAACTCAGTGCCAAGAGTAAGCTGCAAACCCAGGTGATGGTGCTTGGCAGCCTGCACCTGAGCAATATCAAACAGCAATTGGACAGCCGCTCTCTGTCCTCGATCCTCGAGCCACTCTCCCGTTACCAGCCTACGGCCATAGCGGTAGAGTCACTGCGGCCACAGGATATCGCCACCATGATCAACGGCTCAGGCGAGTATCAGACTGTGTTGGATCATTTTGTGGGACAAAGATTTCTGGCGCTGGCGATAAAGGAGCAGCAGGAGTTGCGGCTCTCGGCGCAAAAGGCGCTTGAGAGTCTGGAGCCCTTATTGGACGAGACAAGCCTTGAACCTGTGCAGCGAGCAAGGCTCATCAAGTTGGCCGTTGCCGCCTATCACAAAGAGGTAGCCCTGCTGCACTGGCATTATTTGGACAAAACCGCGGCAAGCCCAACGATTTCCACCGAGTTGCAGCACTATCTGGAGCAACTTGCCGCGAGCAATAACGAGAAAAACACCCTTGGCAATAACCTGGCCATGGCACTGAAGCTCAAGCGCATTTATCCGATAGATGATCATCTGGATAAAGATCTCTACCGCCCCATCGAAGCGCGGCTGCTTGAGTCTTACAATCAGTCGCCTCATGCCGCCGCTTTGGCCAAAAGCGACTATATCAACAAGCCGCAAAGGCTAAAGACAGAGGCGCTTGAGACAGGCAACTGGTTACCGCTCTTTTCCTGGCTAAACAGCCAGGAGTACCAGAGGGCCGTCATTGACCAGGAGTGGAGCCTGTTTATCGATAAAGATTTAACCCAGGATGCGGCGCTCTCCCGGGTTGCCCTTTGGGAGATACGCAATCTCAACATGAGCTCCCACATTATGCGCGTGGTGGCAGCTAACCCTGGAGGCCGGGTGCTGGTGATAGTCGGTGCCAGTCACAAGGTGTTTCTGGAGCAGTATTTGGCCAATATGTTAGGGGTTAAACTGATCCAACCGCAGCAGTATTTTGCCGCCCCAAAGACATCAAAGGGGCAATCACCACAGCACTTGCTCTCATATAAAGAGCAAAGATAGAGAGCATGAACTGCCCATAAAACCGATCCATAGCACACGGTCAATAAAGCATCGCCCATGAAACATAGCTCACGAAATAGAAACAGAGGCAAAGGGTCATCAACTGCGCGCAGCAAGAGCCACTCCGGTTGGCTTGTTGGCCTACTCATGGGGCAACTGGCCGCTCTGGTGTTTGCCGTGCCGACCGCGGCGCTGCTTTGGTTGGCAACCAATAAACATCTGGCCCTGTGGAGCAACGGCCAAGCCTTTATCGGCAGCCAGGGTTGGTGGCTGACACTGGCAGTATTTGCCCTGACGGCGCTGTTACTGCCGCGACTCTTCCCGAGTCTGCTGGGGAAAGTCTGGCAGTTATTGATTTGGTTTTAGTTGTAAACAAGGAACCCCATGAAACAATTGCAAAGTGTAGCCTGGCTACATGAAAAAGACGGTAAAGTCTTGTGTGTCAAATCCAAGGGCAAAGATAAGTACTTTATTCCCGGCGGCAAACCTGAACCGGGTGAAACCCTTGAACAAGCCCTGACTCGGGAGTTGAAGGAAGAGCTCAGCATAGATCTGCAGCAAGACACCATTTGCCACAGGTTCAGCATCACGGATAAGGCCTTCGGCTTCGAGAACACTGAGCTGACCAGGCATTGTTTCAGCGCGGGCTTTAGTGGCGACATCATTACCGCCGCCGAGATAGAAAGCCTGGACTGGATAGACATGGCAGGTATCATCAAGTGCGCACCGGCGGCGCAGCAGGCGATTGCAAGACTGCTGGGCAGTGACCATTGAGTTGACGTTCGCTGGAGCAGCTTTGTCCATCTTGGTCTATCCTGCTGCCAGATAACACAGAGTCAGGCTCGCACTCGCAAGCGAGCCAGGGAGAACACAAATGGACAAAAAATTGCAGCAAACCGACGGTAGTGTTTCTATCGACCACAAGATTGCCGCCCTGGGCGGCTGGCGCGCCGAGATGCTTGGCCATATCCGCGAACTTATCAAGGCAGCTATTCCCGAGGTAGTTGAAGAGTGCAAATGGGTAAAGCCAACGAACCCGTCCGGCGTACCTGTATGGTCAAGCCAAGGCATACTCTGTACCGGCGAGTCATACAAAGCCAAATTGAAACTGACATTTGCCAATGGCGCTTCGCTGCCGGATCCCCACAAGCTGTTTAATGCAGGTCTTGAGGGCAAACAGCGTAGAGCCATAGATATTACCGAGGGCCAATCCTTGGATGAAACGGCTTTCAAGGCACTGATACGTGCCGCTGCCGACTTCAACCACAACAAGGCTCTGAAACAGTAAAAAAGACTGCCAGAGCGGCAGCAAAGATGCACCAAGCTATAGATATACAAATCTAAGGAAGGTCAATGAATAACCCGTTTATTCGCCGTTTGGCACTATTGTTTTTCCCCTTGTTTTCCCTCTGCCTGGCGCCTGCGGCATTTGCCGAAGTAGATGAGCTTTTTAAGCAGTATCTGCAGGGCCATTATCAGCTGGTTGGCAAAGCCATTGACTCAGATGCCAGCTACACGGGCAAGATGAGCATTTATGAGCAGGGCGGCGAACTTAAGGTGCGCCGGGAGATAGAAGGCTTAAGCATTCAAGGAACAGCAGCCATAGAGCCGGTGCTGAACGGCGATGCCAAGGTGCTTAGGATCCGTTTTCAGCAACGAGAGCGGGATATTGAAGCCAGCTGCCTGTGGCGCGGCGATCTGGATAACTATGCCCGCATCAGCTGCTACCTGTATCATCCGGGGCAAGACACAGAAAACCCAGGTTTGGAGGCGCTGTTTCACTTGAGATAACCGCCAGAATTAACAACCCGGTTTGCCAGTACGCGTTCAACTTAACTCTCTTTAGCAATCAAACAGGGAAGTCACTATGAATCGGAAACTCATCACCTTAATCAGCAGCGCCTTCATGCTGGTTATCGGCACTACGGCGCAGGCCTGCACCCGCGCCGTCTATCACGGCGAAGAGCAGTTGGTGATCACCACCCGCTCCATGGACTGGCGCGACGAAATCCCGGCGAGCCTGTGGCTGTTTCCCCGCGGCATGCAGCGCCATGGGGCGGTCGGCGACAACTCAGTCACCTGGACCTCACGCTACGGCAGCCTGGTCACCAGCGCCTTTGATATCTCCAGCACCGACGGCATGAACGAGAAGGGCCTGGTGGCCAATCTGTTATGGCTGGCAGAGGCGAGTTATCCCGAGTACCAGGGTAAACGAAAAGGCTTGTCGGTCGCCGCCTGGGTGCAATATGTGCTGGATAACTTTGCCACAGTCGCCGAAGCCGTCGATGCACTGAGAGCCGAACCTTTTGTAGTAGTTTCCGCCAATATTCCCGGTACCCAACGCTTTGCCACCCTGCATCTGTCGATTTCCGATGCCGCAGGTGACAGTGCCATATTCGAGTACATAGACGGCAAGCTGGTGATCCATCACGACCAAAAGTACCGGGTCATGACCAACTCCCCCATCTTCGAGCAGCAACTGGCACTGAACCAGTATTGGCAACAGATTGGCGGCTTTACCATGTTGCCGGGAACCAACCGCGCCGCCGACCGGTTTGTCAGGGCCTCTTTCTATATGGATGCCATTCCCAAGACAGCCAATACCCGGGTGGCGGTTGCCGGCGCCTTCAGCGTCATTCGTAACGCCTCTGTGCCTTTCGGTATAGCTTCCGAGACTGAACCGAATATCTCTTCGACCCGTTGGCGCTCGGTCTCGGATCATAAAAATCGGGTGTATTACTTTGAAACCGCCTTAACCCCCAACACCTTCTGGGTCGATATGAAGGGCATCGACTTCAATAAACAGCAAGATGTGAAAAAGCTGACCATCAACAACAACAGCATTTACTCAGGTAACGCGCTGCCGGACTTTGTCACGGCCAAGCCCTTTACGTTCGCCGGGCTTTAATCTTTAAGGCAGGGAGCCAAGGCTCCCTGTCTATCTTTTTGACCTCACTGCCGAGCCTGCGTTCGCGCAAACCGTATCAAGGACTCGAAGCTGTTCAGCCCGGCTTAAGGCTGATGGCGGATACTGTGAACTCTGAGAATCTTTTCAGGAGTCCTGTGGATGAAGCTAGCCAACACCTTAGGCAAGTATTTCCCTAACCCCAAAACCGCTCTCTGGATGCTTTCGGCCCTGGCCCTTGGCACACTCTCCGGCTGCGGCTGGTTTGCCGCAGATGAAAAGGCGCAACTGGAGCAGCAGTGGCTCGCCAAAGATCAAGAGTTGCAACAAGCCATTGAGCAGATCCGCTCTCAAGGTCTGGATGCCATCAATCGCAGCGCCGAGGTCAGCTCGGTAACCGCCTGCGTCGCTGAAAAGCTCAGCCGCGATCCGCTTGGTGAGCTGATCCAGGTCGATGGCGTATTGGCCGAGCCCGCCAGGGTCAGCGAGCTGCTCGGCCAAATTCAGCAATTACTGGAGCAGGGCTTCAGTTTTGAAAACGCAGCCGCACTGCTGAATAAGGGAGCGGATCTCGCCGCCTATGTCAGCACACTTATCGAATCCCAGGGAATAGACAAGGCTTTGGCAGATGTCGAACAGCTACTGAAAAACGGCACTGATATCAAGGATCAGCAGCTCGGTGGCCACTTGCAAACCCTGCTGAACCAATGCCGTCAATCCCCTCCTAAAGGAAATGGATAGCGGCCGAACGTCATTCCTGCAAAAGACGGTGGCTGCAACCAACTTGCCGCCGCTCTCCCCTTGCCCGCCAAGGACTTGACCACTGGCGCCACAGACTCACCAGATAAAAGAAAAATCCCAGTTATTCAATTAGCCATTCAAACCAAAAGCCAGTTTTTATTGCCACCAACACAACAAAAACCAGACAGTTGCGCCATAGCTTTAAATCTTGGCTGTGATAGAGTCTCTTTGAACAAGGATCCGAGTCTGAATGTAATGGAGGCCATATGAGCACAGCAGTTCCACGTACCGTCACATCTCCCAAAAAGTTCATTATTGGCAAAGGCTTATTGTCGCAAATGCACGAATATGTGCATGACTTCGGCGACAATGCTTTTATTATTGCCGATGAGTTTATTCTCGGCAGGCTTGAGGATGAAGCCCTGGCGGGTCTTGAGCAAAATGACATCAGTAACCAACTGGAAAAATTCAACTACGAGTGCAGTGAAGCCGAGATCCAGCGGCTTGCCGCCCTGGCTGAGCAGGCTCATGCCAACGTAATAGTGGGTGTCGGCGGCGGTAAGACACTGGATGCCGCCAAGGCCGTTGCCTTTCACCTTAAGCACCCCGTCGTTCTCTACCCCACCATAGCGTCAACCGATGCGCCCTGTACGGCTCTGTCAGTGATTTATACCGAAGCGGGTGAGTTTGAACGCTATCTATTCCTGCCACAGAATCCGGATGCCGTGATTGCCGACACCAGCATCATCGCCGCAGCACCGGCGCGTTTCTTTGCCGCGGGTATAGGCGATGCCCTGGCCACCTACTTTGAAGCCAGGGCCTGTTATCAGGCCGATGGCGTTAACCTGGTGTTGAAAAAGCCCTCGCGTACCGGCCTTGGACTGGCGCAGCTGTGCTATCAATTGCTGAGTGAAAACGTTGCCGCCGCAATGGATGCGGTAAACAACAAGATAGTCACCCCGGCGCTTGAGCAAACCATAGAGGCAACCATCTATTTAAGCGGTGTCGGCGCCGAAGCCGGTGGCCTTGCGGCAGCGCATGCGGTCAACAATGGTATGTCAGCGGTTGCCGAGCTGCATGGCGCCCAACATGGCGAGAAGGTGGTCTTTGGCCTCTTGACCCAACTGGTGCTGGAAAACGCTCCACAGAGTGAAATAGACAATGTTGTCCGCATCATTAAAACCGCGGGATTGCCGCTGACTCTGGCAGATATGGGGCTGAAGCACTTTTGCGAAGAAGAGTGGCGCAAGGTCGCCGAAATCGCCTGCGCCGAAGGCGATACCATGGGCAATATGCCTATGGCTATCAGCGCCGATGATGTCTATCAGGCGATGATAGCCGCCAACGCCATGGCCGAGCGCTATCGCCGCCAGGACTGACAACAGCCAGAGCTGCAAACCCTCCGCGAGTTGGTTTGCAGCCTTCTTTAAATAACAGCAAGGCCCAAGGTTACATTTTTGTTAGTCAAAGATGTTTTTAAGTTTTTTAAAAACAAAGACCTAACAAAAAAGGATTAAAAATCACCGGCCGGCGGAACCCCGGGGATTTGCGTGACACTCATCACACAACTATCGCCATTTAAGGAGTAGAAAGGTTTGAGCTTTATTTCCAGCCACTCGCCTCTGAGGGCCGGAATCCACGATAAATCCAAACATTTTCACCCGATGCCAGGAGTTGGCATCAATACCCTATTACTTGCAACGCTGGGAGGAACACATGGCATATGCAACGATCAATCCCTTCTCGGGAGAGCTCATCAAAGAATTCCCCAACGCCACTGACGTCCAAGTCACCGAGGCGATTGAATCGGCCCACCAGGCCTTCTTGAGCTGGCGCAATACGCCCTTCGCCACCAAGGCTGAAATACTCAATCGGGCTGCAGCCCTGCTCAGAGACAGCAAGCGCCGCTATGCAGAGCTGCTGACTCTGGAGATGGGTAAAGTCATTGGAGAGGCGGAGGCCGAAGTAGAATTGTCGGCACAAATCCTCGAATACTATGCAGAGCATGCCGAGAGACTGCTGGCACCGCAGAAACTGCCGGTGGCCGATCCCGCCGAAGGGGAAGCCCTTTTAGTCAATGAACCTCTGGGGGTATTGTTGGCCATTGAGCCATGGAACTTCCCCTACTACCAGATTGCCAGGATCCTGGCACCACAGCTTTCAGCCGGTAATACCCTGCTGCTGAAACACGCCTCCAATGTGCCTCAGTGCGCCGCCGCCTTTGAGAGCCTGATGCGTGATGCCGGGCTGCCGCAGGGCGCCTTCCAAAACCTGTATGCCACCCGGGATCAAATCGAACAGATCATTAACTCACCCAAGGTGCATGGCGTGGCCCTGACCGGCTCTGAAGGTGCCGGCGCCGTTATCGCATCCCAGGCCGGCAAGGCGCTGAAAAAATCCACCCTGGAGCTGGGCGGCTCTGATGCCTTTATCGTGCTGGAAGATGCCGAACTCGAGAAAACCATAGATTGGGCGGTGTTCGGCCGTCACTGGAATGCGGGTCAGGTTTGTGTTTCATCCAAGCGAATGATCCTGGTGGAAGCCATCTATGACAAGTTTATGGAAGGCTATACCCAAGGTGTGGCCAAGCTTAAAGCCGGCGACCCCATGGATCCGAATACTACCCTGGCCCCACTGTCATCCCAGGGCGCAGCAGATGAAGTGAAGCAGAAAATTCGTGAAGCGGTTGAGCATGGTGCCACGGCTACCGAAGTCGGCCCCAAAGTGCCGGAGCAAGGCGCCTTTGTGCAGCCGACCATACTCACCAATGTCAACCCGGACAACCCGGCTTACTACTGGGAGTTCTTTGGCCCTGTCTCCATGATCCTCAAGGCCAAAGATGAACAGGAAGCGATTGCCATTGCCAACGACTCTCCCTTCGGCCTCGGTGGTTCGGTATTCACCGCCGACAAACAACGCGGTCTGGCGGTAGCCAAACAAGTCTCTACCGGGATGATGTTTGTCAACCACCCCACCATGGTCAAGGCCGATCTGCCCTTTGGCGGTATCCGCCGCTCCGGCTATGGCCGCGAATTGATCGACTTAGGCCTGAAAGAGTTCGTCAACCACAAGCTGATCAATGTGGTGGATATCGACGCCCCCTTCTGATCTCACTTGACTCACGCAGCTATCAATGACAGACCCGGCCATTTGGCCGGGTCTTTTTGTGTAAGTCCATGAACTGACACAGATACTGACAAGCAAGGCTTACAGGCTGGACCAGATTGCTTAAATGGACAGCATCGACTATAGATTTGTGACCCGGCATATCCCCGGCAACCGACAGCACCACAAGGACAAGGAAGCCCAAGGTTATCGCCACTTCAGCCATGTCATGGAGGACACCCTATGAACTCACAAATAAGCCAAGGTTTTGAAATCGCTACCTGGTACGATACCTGGAATCCTGTTGGCCTGAATAATCTGGTCAACAACCTGGTCCCACTGCACCTTGCCAGTCGCTACAGCCTGGCATTCGGCCAGTTGTCGGCAATTCACTCTGGTGGTTACTGTATTGAAATGAGTGGCAAATATGCCGATGCCATCAAAGATCAGCTGCTCTCTCAAGCGCCGGGTATCGAGCTTTATGCCGGAATTGGCAGTGAAGGCATACAGGCAAGCGTTGCCAGTAACAAGAGTGACAACAATCTCTCGACCCGCAATATTGTCTCCTGGCTCAAGGACAATCACTACACAGGGATAAACATAGACGCCGAAGAAAGAGAGGCGATGAAGCAAGTGGCCGAATTCGTCACTCAGTTGGGGCCTGAGTTTCGTGCCGCCGGTCTCGGAATTGCCGTTTCAGTCCCCTGGCCCGGGGAAGGGCCGAGTTACCTCTACGGAGAGGGAGCGATCCAGGCCTTTAACGATAATGTCGATGCGGTGGAAATGCAGGACTACTCCTCCATCAATACCGCCCGCGATGCTGCGGTTTGGCTCGATGCCGGTTTAAAAGCCGAGATATTGATGGGTGGAGTCTGCAGTGAAAACTCCCGGGTACAAACTCCGCTCGAACAAGTTGAGCAGTGGACTGAGTTCGCCATTCACAATGGCTTGCGGGGCATGTTCAGTTGGCGTCTGGATAACGATCACGGCTCAGACGGCACCCGGGAAGACGTAGGCCCCAACTTTGCCTGCACCAAGCGCCTCTACGATACCCTGATGAAAAACAGATAGGCAGCACCTATCCCGGCAGGCTCACCAAGCCAATGCTTGCCAGCATTGTTGCCTGAACGGTTTCAGAGCCGCTGCCGGGAAATCTATGTCACGCGGCCCGGCCGCTGCTGGCACTCTGGCATGTAAATTTAGGCAAATCCCTTATCCTTGAGAGCTCCCTGACAGTTAAAGTGTTTATTCGCAGCGCTTTTGCAATGCTGTCCCGGTTCATATCCACGCCGCTGCCGCGCGGCGGCTTCTAGTCAATGGAGTCCTCAATGAAACAACACAAATACAGTATCAGTGTCGAGCATCTCGAAGATCAAAACGGTATGCCATCAAGCTATCAACAGGCGCTCAAATTCGAAGTCGGCAATCACGACGATATCTTTGCCATAGTGGACAAAATCAAACAGCGACAGGACTTCGATGAAGATCAGGCTGCCGCCTTTGCCGTTGGCCTTAAACTCTTCAGTGAAGTGATGCTGGAGCAACGTAAAAATCCACTCTTCGATGAGTTTCGGCCTCACTTTATGCAGTTTATGAAACAGCTCAAGCAAGGAAACCGCAGCGCCTAAATAGCTTCATAGCAAGGAATGCAGTGTTATCACCCTGGCAAGAGCCCCAGGCGTTAACAACTTGTATTTAGTGCTTGTATTCACAGCTTGGGCCGTGTCATCTTAAGCGGCACCTGATACTCACAGCTGCATCATTCATGTCTGGACTGGAAAAGAAACTGCCGCCCCTGGCTCTCTTGTTGCTGTTTGCTCTTTTGCTGCAACTGACGTCCTATTGGCTGCCCTCTTCCGGCCTGCATTCCACCCTCAGCCTGAGCCTTGCTTTTTCTCTGTTGGCGGCCGGGCTGATTATCCCATTGGCGGGAGTGCTCAGTTTCAAACGCCATGGGACGACACCGGATCCCAGGGTGCCGGAGCAAAGTTCAACGCTGGTAACCTCGGGGATTTATCGCTGCTCACGCAATCCCATGTATCTGGGATTTGTGTTCTTGCTGCTGGCGCAGACATTTTTCCTCAACTCACTCTGGCTGCTGATCTTGGTCGCCCTGTTTATTGCCTATTTACAGCGCTTTCAGATCCTTCCCGAAGAGCGGGCGATGCAGCAGCTCTTTGGTGAACCCTACCGCACCTATTGCCAGAGAGTCAGACGCTGGATTTAACCCGGGCCTCCTCTTGTAAACCTGCCCCAGGCAAAAAACCACATTCGAATGATGCCACCAGGGGACAAGCTGTGATCCAGCGCATAAAGGCTTTGCCGTCAAGCAATTGTGGCTCCCAGTTTGCACCTTTCGCGGCCACCGCCGACTCCATCGCGATTCATCTCTGTCATAATTGCCCTTGACGGTCAACCCATACGCTTTTTGAGACACTGCCATGCCCCTGTTTGCCAGAGCCTCCGCCTTCGCCGATTTCATCTATCGCCATTCCCGCGCCGTACACACGGTAAAACTGGCCTTGGCGCTGTTTATTGCCGCCGCCATCAACGCCATCTGGTCTTTGCCTCACTTTGTCTGGAGCATGGTCACCATAGTGATCATCATGATGGGCCTGCCACAAGTGGGCGGCGCTATCGAAAAATCGCTGCAGCGGGCCATAGGCACCTGCTTGGGCTCGGCCTATGGGGTCTTGTTGGTGATCACCATGGGCGGCTATTGGGACTTGATGGGCTTACTGATCCTCGGGGTCAGCATAGTCTGTTATATCAATGCCGGCCGCTACAGCTATGCCTACCTGGTGGCTGGGTTCACCATGATCATAGTGATAGGTGACGCCAACCACGACACCTCGGAAGCCTTATGGCGCACCGCCAATATTCTCATCGGCTGCGTGATTGCCGTGCTGGTATCCCTGTTTGTGCTGCCAATCAAGGCCAAACAGGACTGGCGGGTCCAGCTGGCAAGCTCACTGAAAATCATGACCCAAGTGCTGGAGCAGCATCTCAATGCCGGCCAGGAAGAGCCGGAAAATGCCCGTAAGTCTCTGGAAACAGCGATGAAGGCGGTGCTGGCGCAGAAAAAACTGCTGTTTTCGCTGGAATGGGAAAGCCAAACCTTGAAGAAAGAGGCTGCTACTCTGACCGAGCTGGCCAACAAACAGATAAGGGTGATCACGCTTTTGGAGCTACTGCTGCTCACCCGCTGGAAGGCCGAAGAAGATGAGGCCTATGCCAGAGTCAAACTGGTGGCCAGCGGGCTGCAGCGAGAGTTTGCCTATCTGGCGGACTATGTGGCCGGCAACACACCCGACTGCCCCAAACTCCCCCTGGGACTCGGCTATCAATTGCAGCAACAGCTACTTAAGCAACTGCCATCTGAGCCGAGCGACGACTCGCCGGAATCGGCCCATCAAGGTTTCGCACTCAGCGGTTACAGTTGGCTTATCTATCAACTGGCCCAGGCGCTGTTGGCCATTCATGGCGAGCTGGCCAGCCTGGATCTGGCTTATAAGCGCAAAGCATCTTCCCAGCGCCAGTTGAATATTCCCGAGTAACTGGCCGCCGGCGTTACAGCCGCAACAGGTCCTGCTGATGAAAGTGGATCACCACTTCAGGGTCAAGCTCGAGTGCCAGATCCAGTATATGGCTGATGCTGATGGGTCCCTCTCCCATCTGGCTTAAGCTGTTGTAATAGCCCAGTAAGGGTAAGGCCCAGCCGCGGCGCCTTTCAATCAGCTGCTGGTACAACAGGGCGGCCTCTTGGTATTGTTTCTGCTCATAGCTCAGCATGGCTTTGAGATAGACAAGCTGAAAATACGCACGGCCCTGACGCTTTAATCCCTTATCGAGCTGCGCCAGAGCCTCATCGGATCGTCCCAACGCCCGCAAGCTGACGGCCTGATAAAACTGCAGCTTATCCAGATAGTCATACTGTCTCGCGGCTCGTTTATAACTCTTGAGCGCTGCCTCATGCTGGCCCACTTGTGCCAGGATATTGCCTTTGAGCATCTGGCCATCGGCCCAAAGCTGAGGCTTGTTATTGAGATAGCGGTTTATCTGCTCCAGCGCTGCCGGATAGTCCCGGGTTTCATAGAGTGTCCTGGCAATATCCAACCTGAGATCACGCTCCGATCCCAAAGCCTCGGCTTTGCGGTAATCGGCCAGTGCGCCGCTATAGTCCGGACGCAGGCGTTGGGAATAAGCGGACAGCACCTGAGCCTTGGCCGCGGCGCGGAAAAAATACAGTTCAGAGTCCTTGGACAGCATGGGCTCGGCCTTGTCATAGGCCGCCACCGCCTTGGGATAATTGGGGATATTGCTGAAGTAATAAAGCTGCCCAAGCAAAAATGCCAGCCGCCCGGAGTCCGGGTAATTTTCTATGGCCGCATCCAGTCTGGGCGCCGCCTCTGCCATCTTCCTTTCATAAATAAGCTTTTGAATCACTTTAATTTCTGAGGCGGGAACGGCTTTATCTGCGACGGCCTGCAATGGCAAAACTGAGCCCAGCAATAACAGCAACAAACCCGGTAACCGCTTCCTGGATATACGGCTTCCAGCAGGGGAAATAGACGACATAAGCTTCCTTTCTTTATCTCTTTATTTATATCTTTGGCTGTTCGCCTGGGCTTTTACTATTGAACTTGTCGCTTTGGGCTTGCAACCACGACGCCTCGCATCAGTCCCAAATCAATTCGCGGTAGTGCTTACGACAGACAGACTCATAACTCTCATTGCCGCCTATCGCCACCTGCTCACCCTCACGCACCGGGTTACCCGCCCCATCACGACGGATCACCATATTGGCCTTGCGACCACAGTGACAGATGGTTTTCAGTTCTACCAACTTGTCGGCCCAGGCCAACAAGTACTGACTGCCAACAAACAGCTCGCCCTGGAAGTCGGTACGCAAACCGTAACAAAGTACAGGAATATCCAGGATGTCGACCACATAGGCCAGCTGTTTGACCTGCTCTTTACTGAGAAACTGGGATTCATCAAACAGCACACAATTCAGGTGCTGACGCTCATGTTCTGCGCGGATCATCTCAAGCAGATTATCGTCATGGGCAAAAATACGTGCATCACATTCAATACCGATCCTGGAGGCGACCTTTCCCACTCCAAAACGGTCATCTATGGCGGGTGTCATCACCAGGGTATGCATGCCGCGCTCGCGATAGTTATAGGATGACTGCAGTAAAGAGGTGGATTTCCCGGCATTCATCGCCGAATAGTAGAAATAAAGTTGCGCCAAAACGGCTCTCCCCTGAGAAAAATTCCGGCCGCAATTTTACACTTTTTACCACATAAATACAGGATGCATGCCCCATGCAGCCAAACTTGAGCATTGATTCAGCATTCGCTGAATCTACCCATTAAAATCAATTTGTTACACTTCTTTATCAATAAGCTGCTGGCCTGCAAACGTCGCGATTATGTAGGCTATAAACATTAAATTCAGCCACTTTTAAGCAACAAGTGCTAAGTTGCGCTAAAAAACTCATAACTAAAGATGGAAGTCATAATAATGCGAAAATCTCTTCTGGCGCTGGCCGTTGGCGCCACACTGGCTATTTCTGGCTGCAGCACCCACAATCCTCAGGACACAAATCTGGCAAGTGCGGAAGCCACTCAAAGCAATCCACTTTTTGCCAAGAGCACCTTGCAATATCAGGCCCCGGATTTTCGCCTGATCAAAGATGAACACTTCAAGCCTGCACTCGAAGCCGGTATTGCCGAGCACTACCAGGAAGTGTTGGCCATTGCCAACAACCCAGAGAAACCCACTTTTGCCAACACCATAGTCGCCCTGGAAAAATCCGGTGAACTGCTAAGCCGCGCCTCAAGCGTTTTCTATAATCTGACCGGCTCCAACTCCAACCCTGAACTGCGTAAAATTCAGGGTGAAATGGCGCCCAAGATGGCGGCCCATTCAGACAACGTCAATCTCAACCCGGAGCTGTTTGCCCGCATCGACAGCCTCTACTCTCAACGGCAGCAATTGGGCCTGAGCAGCGAAGAAGTGCGCCTTATTGAGGTGTACCACCAACGCTTTGTGCTCGCCGGCGCCAAGCTGACCGAGAACGAAAAAGCCCAGATCCGCGCCTTGAACGAAGAGCAGTCCAAGCTGGTGAACGAATTCCAGCAACGACTGATGCGGATGAACAAAGAAATCGCCGTAACTGTTACTGACGTTGCTCAATTGGAGGGTCTGTCCGACTCGGCCATTCGCAATGCCGCGGCCGATGCCAAGGCAGCCGGGCTTGATGGTCAATACCTGATCAGCATCACCAACACCACTCGCCAGCCTGTGCTGGCTCAGCTGAAAAACCGAGAGCTGAGAAAACAGATTTGGGAAGCCTCGGCCTACCGCGGCCTTGAAGGTGAAAACGAAACCGCCTCTCTGGTGGCCCGCCTGGCGCAACTGCGCGCCGAACGCGCCGCCCTGCTGGGATTTGATAACTGGGCCAGTTACCGCCTGAGCCCACAGATGGCCAAGACACCCGAGGCCGTCTATGAGATGTTCGGCTCCATGGTGCCGGCCGTTGTCGCCAACACCCAGAAAGAAGCCGCCGATATCCAGGCGATGATCGACAAGACTGGTGGCAAGTTCCAGCTCAAGCCTTGGGACTGGGCCTTCTATGCCGAACTGGTGCGCCAGGAGAAATATGATCTGGATGAAGCCAGCCTCAAGCCTTACTTCGAATTCAATCGAGTGTTGGAAGACGGCGTCTTCTTTACCCTCAACCAACTCTATGGGGTAACCTTCAAGCCACGGCCGGATCTGCCGGTTTATCACCCTGATGTCAAAGCCTGGGAAATGTTCGATGCCGACGGCAGCAGCATGGCCATCTTCTATGGCGACTATTTCGCCCGTGAAGGCAAGCGCGGCGGTGCCTGGATGAGCTCTTTCGTCAACCAGAACCTGCTCAAGGGCGACAAGCCTGTGGTGGTCAATGTGATGAACATCAAGAAGGCACCGGAAGGCGAAGCCACCTTCGTCAGCTATGACGAAGTAACCACCATGTTCCACGAGTTGGGCCACGGTACGCACGGCATGTTCTCCAAAGTAACCTACCCCAGCCTGTCCGGTACTGCGGTATCCCGTGACTTTGTCGAGTTCCCATCCACCTTCGAAGAGGACTGGGCCGGTCATCCACAAGTGTTGGCCAACTATGCCAAGCACTACCAAACCGGCGAGCCTTTACCCAAGGCGATGCTGGACAAGTTGCTGAAGTCCCGCAGCTTCAACCAGGGCTTCGACACCCTGGAGTATATGGCAGCCGCCCTGGTAGACATGGAGTGGCACTCACTGGACAAGGACGCACCGCTGCAGAATGTCGCCGAGTTTGAAGCCAAGGCGCTTGAAAAGCACGGCCTGAACATTGAAGCCGTGCCACCACGTTACAAGTCGACCTACTTTGCCCATGCCTTCCCGGGTGGCTACAGTGCCAGCTACTACGCCTATATGTGGAGCGAAATCCTCGCGGCCGATGCCTTTGCCTATGTACAGACCCAAGGCGGCCTGAAACGGGATATCGGCATGAAGTATCGCAAGACTATCCGCGAAGTGGGTAACAGCGTGCCACCTATGGAAGCTTACAAAAACTTCCGTGGCCAAGAGCCGACAACCGATGCCCTGCTCAAGCGTCGTGGTCTGCTCTGATAAGTGAGCGCTGACAACAGTTTAAGTCCGAGGGGCGAGATTACACCTCGGACTTAAGCATAAAAAACACCTGAGTCTTCCGGCTCAGGTGTTTTTTTATGACAAGCTATTCGACTTCCAGCACCGGCAATCATTCTCCCCGTAATCTGGGCCGGATCTATTTTGCAACCCCTTGAAAATGGACATGTGATACCTAAGGAAGGTGCGAATAAGTCCTCGTGACGTTCTCTTTTGTAGAGAGTGGCTTGCACAGCAATTTGGCGTTCAAGGCATCTGACTGAAGGCATGCCGGAGCCTGCCGAAGTCGGATTGAATCGTTAATGTTTCTTTAAAGAATTTTTAGTGGCTTATTCCTGTGAGTGGAGAAAATGTTGAAATACACACTATCCACTATTTAAGGCTTGCCAGGTTCCAAGAGATAGGTTTATAAGGGATCCACGCAGGGAGGAGCCTCCTCCCGTATTTTCTGTCAGCCTGGATTCTGTATGTCATTGGTCGCTTCCACAAGTTGCTTGCAGCCTAGTCGCCAACAAGTGACCGTCGCCAATCTCCTCCTGCTCTCTCTGGAACTCAACCGGGGCTGACAGGCTATTATCTTTTATTTTCTGTCAGTGAGAGTCGCTGGCAGAGTCATCAAAACGCTCACTTGCTGGTTACTTCAAAGCTGACATACTTGAGGAAGACTATGTTAAGTGCACGCAATATCGCCGCTTTGGGTTTTATGACCTTTGCAATGTACTTGGGCGCCGGCAACCTTATTTTCCCATCATTTTTGGGTTATCAGGCAGGCGAAAACCTGTTTCAGGGCATGGCAGGCTTTCTACTGGCCGGTGTGGGCTTACCCGCCTTTGCTTTGGTCATTGTGGCCCTGGTGGGGGGCTCCGATAACCTGACTTCAGTACTTCCCCGCCCTCTGGCTACCACGTTCTGGATTATGGTATTTATCGTGATTGGCCCGGCATTTGTCATTCCTCGCGCCATCACAGTCGCTTACCAATTCGGTTTTAGCCCGTTTTTCGGGGACAACGCTCTGGGTCCTTTTTCAATTATCTTCTGCATTATCGCTGTGCTGTTTTCCCTGTATCCGGGCAAACTGGTCGACAACCTGGGGAAGTGGTTGACACCGGCGCTAATGGCTATCCTACTGGCAATGGCTATCGCCGCGCTGTTGTTTCCGAGTCAAGGCATTTCCCAAGCGACCGGCGCCTATGTAAGCAGCGCATTTGCCGAAGGTGTGACTCAAGGATATATGACCATGGACGCCTTGGGTTCTATCGGTTTTGGATGGGTTATCTTCCGCGCGATTAAAAGTATGGGTGTCACTCAGCCAAAGGCGATTACCAGGTACACCCTGATTGCCGCCTTGATGTACGCTGTGGCTATGGCACTGGTATACATCTCCCTGGCTTATATCGGCGCCAGCAGCGTCGGTGAATACAGTAACGGCGGGGATATTCTGACCACCTTTACCACAACACATTTTGGTATTTTAGGTACCTTGCTGTTGGGAGCTGTGATGATATTGGCTTGCCTGACGACGATAATCGGCGTGACGACTGCCGGCAGTGAGTTTTATAGCCGCACATTCAGTAAAGTGTCTTACCGTAACAGTGTGCTGGTCACCATGATAATTGGAGCGTTGGTTGCCAATATTGGTCTGGAGCAACTTTTGCAGATCACCCAACCCGTCGTGGTAGCCCTGCATCCGATTGCGATTGCCCTGTTATTGATTGCCCCGCTACGGCGCCTTGTGTCCATGTCTGGCGTACTTGCAACCTTAGCGGCAGCGTTGATTTTTGGCGCTCTGGACGCCTTGCATATTCTCGGCAGTATGCCTGCCAGCCTGGATGCAATTTTGAACCAATATCTACCCTTATACGCTTGCTATGCAGCTTGGATTGTCCCGACGGTTATTGTTCTGGCCATAGCGACGAGTTTGACTCTGTTTGCCCGCTCGGCATCGGCTCGCGTCATCACGGAAAACTCAATAGAGCTGCCACAAAAATAATTGGCGAGGCCAGTTTGAATCAATAGGTATTTAGCCTGAATATCCAAGACGAGAGTACGCCTCCAACTCAGATAGCCCTGAACTATAGGTAACAAAAAACGCTGCCGAGGCAGCGTTTTTTAATTGGCCGGCTAGGCAGCACTGTTTTTGGGCTGCTGCCACTTGAGCCACACCAGCCCCAGCATAAACAGCACACAACTGCTGGCAAGCCCAAGCCATACCGACTCGGTAAAGCCGAGTACTATATAGCCGCCGAGGGAAATAACTGCTACCAAGACCGCATAGGGCAACTGAGTCAGCACATGGTCGATATGATGGCAGCTGGCACCTGTGGATGACAGAATCGTGGTGTCCGATATCGGCGAGCAGTGATCGCCAAACACAGCCCCGGAAAGCACGGCGGCCAGCATAGGCAACATCATGCCACTGTGGCTGCCCATGGCCATATCGGCGGCAATCGGCAACATGATACCAAAGGTGCCCCAGCTGGTGCCGGTAGAAAAGGCGGTAAGCCCAGCCAAAATAAATAGCACGGCCGGCAACAAGGCAAAGGGAATATTGCCACTGGCGAGGCTGGCCATAAACTTGCCGGTTTCCAGTGAGCCGATGATCCCGGCTATGGTCCAGGCAAACATCAGAATATAGATGGCCGGCAACATGGAACGGGCACCCGAGGTGAGTGCCTTGAGGATCATCTTGGCTTCAATCTTCTGGATAAAGGCCAGCAGCAGCGTCACCACCAGGCCGATGGAGGCGCCGAAAAACAGTGACGAGCCCACATCGGTTTTCTCGAAGGCACCTATGATACTGAAAGGCAGGCTTTCTGCCGCCAGGGCATCGGCACCACTGGAAACCATAAAATAGAAGGTCGCCACCACCAAGACACCTATGGGCAGGAACAGGCCGTGCACCTGGCCGGTTTCCGCCTCGGGCAGATCGGCATTGGCACCGGGGGGCAACCCCTTGGACTCATCATAGAGATTGCCCTTGCGGGCGTTGAGCTCGTGTTTGCGCATGGCGCCAATATCCAGCTCCATAAAGGTGACACACAGCAAGAGCGCAAGGGCAAACAGGGCATAGAAGTTCATAGGGATCATCTGCACGAAAGCACTCAGATGTCCTACTTCAGTAAAACCGTGAGCGGTGAGAATGCCGCCGATAAGGGCGATAATATAGGCGCCCCAACTGGACACCGGCGAGATAACGCACACGGGTGCCGCGGTAGAATCCAAAAGATACGCCAGTTTGGAGCGGGAGATATAGTATCTGTCGGTCAGAGGCCTAGCGATACTGCCCACCACCAAGCTATTGAAGTAGTCATCGATAAACACCGCACAGCCGAGAAACATGGTCAGCAGCTTGGCATCACGGCGATTACGGATATGCTGTCTGGCCCAGTTGGCAAAGGCCCTGGCCGAGCCACTGACGGTGATCAGCGCAGTGATCATCCCCAGCAGCACCAGGAATCCCAGAATATACAGGTTCCAGGCATTGAAAGCGTCATCGTCCCATACCAGGGAAAGCACCCTTTGCCCCAGATAAACCCCGGTGTCCAATACCGACCATTGATTGAGCAACAGGGCTCCAATCAATATCCCCAGCCCCAGCGATAACAGCACCCGACGGGTGAGGATCGCCAATAAAATTGCCACAACCGGCGGCAACAAAGAGAGTGCCGAATCGGCATAACTTGTTAGTGTCATTGAGTCTTGTTCTTCGTTAAATACGAATGGAGGGCAACTGAACTGGTGGGAAAAGGCAATGGCATACCGAGTAGCACCTGTCCTTTCAGTAGCGCTCCATAGTAACGTCAATCTGTCATCCCGACAGAATATACTATGGCAGTGCTGCCCCTATTTGGTAACAGCCCCAGCGGTGGACCTTGATAAGTCGCAACCACTTCGGCACCAAATCCTTTCGCGATACATAAACGGAATCACCCTGCTTACCGCTACTGATATTTAGTGCGCCTCTACTTCTCAGGACGCCTGATGTCAGGCGTGAGGCACATAAAAACATAGGCGGCTTTGAGGATGCTACCCCAAAGCCGCCTATCGTGACCTAGATCACAGATTAAATCAACTCGTTCAATTTAGGCACAACATCAAACAGGTCAGCTTCCAGACCATAATCGGCAACCTGGAAGATAGGCGCTTCAGGATCTTTGTTGATGGCCACAATGACTTTTGAGTCCTTCATACCGGCCAGATGCTGAATCGCCCCGGAGATACCCACAGCGATATAAAGCTCTGGCGCCACGATTTTACCCGTCTGGCCAACCTGCAGGTCGTTGGGAACAAAGCCGGCATCCACTGCTGCCCGCGATGCACCTACGGCGGCGCCCAGCTTATCGGCCAAGGCTTCCAGCATGGCAAAGTTTTCGCCACTACCCATACCGCGACCACCGGAAACAATGACTCTGGCGCTGCCAAGCTCCGGACGAGCCGACTCGGTCAGGCTCTGGGATACAAAGCTGCTCTTGGCGTCAAAGACGCTATCGAGCTGATTGATTTCAGCTGAGCCTGTCTCGGCAACGGCGTCGAAGGCGCTGGCGCGCACAGTGGCCACTTTCTTATCGTCCAGACTCTTAACGGTTGCCATGGCGTTACCGGCATAAACGGGACGGACAAAAGTCTCGGCATCAATCACCTTGGTGATCTCCGAAAGTTGAGCCACATCCAGCAAAGCCGCCACTCTTGGCAGTATGTCCTTACCCTGGCTTGAAGCTGCAGCCAGAATGTGGCTGTAGTCACCACTCAGAGACAAGATGAGTTCACCAATATTGTCGGCAAGATGAGCACCATAGGCAGGGTTATCGGCCAGCAGTACTTTACTGACGCCTTCAAGCTTGGCGGCAGCATCGGCGGCGGCCTTACAATCCTGACCGGCAACCAAGAGGTGAATATCTCCCCCTATGGCTTTGGCTGCGGCGACAACTTTGGCTGTGTCCTGTTTCAGGCTGGCATTATCGTGTTCAGCTATTACTAATACGGCCATTTAGATCACCTTCGCTTCGTTTTTCAACTTGTCCACCAGCTCCTCAACGGAAGCCACCATCACACCCGCCTGACGGCTGGCCGGCGTTGCTACCTCCAACACCTGTACGTGCTGCTTGAGCGCCACTCCCAGGTCATCAATGCTCATGGTCTCCAGCGGCTTGCGCTTGGCTTTCATGATATTGGGCAAAGAAGCATAGCGGGGCTCATTCAGACGCAGATCTGCGGTGACCACGGCAGGCAGAGGCATGGACAGAGTCTGTAAGCCGCCATCCACTTCACGGGTGACCAGCAGAGTTTCGCCTTCCAGCTTCACTTCAGATGCAAAGGTTGCCTGAGGCATACCGGCGAGCGCCGCCAGCATCTGTCCTGTCTGATTGTTATCGCCGTCGATGGACTGCTTACCGAGCAGAATAAGTTGCGCCTGTTCCTTGTCCTGCACCGCCTTGAGCAGTTTGGCAATAGAAAGGGGCACCAGCTCTTCATCGGTTTCGATGTGAATGGCACGGTCGGCACCCAGAGCTAGTGCGGTACGCAGTTGCTCCTGTGCCGCCTTGGGACCTATGCTGACAACGACGACTTCAGAAGCACTGCCGGCTTCTTTCAGACGCACGGCTTCTTCTACCGCAATCTCACAAAATGGATTCAACGCCATTTTCAGGTTGGCTGTTTCAACGCCTGTGTTGTCGGCCTTGACCCTGACCTTCACATTGGCATCGACCACACGTTTTACTGGCACCAATACTTTCATAGGGTTTCCTTCCTACACCTTGTATCTAATGTGGGTTGCGTACCGATGATACCAGGGCCATCAGTACAGGATGGCTCAACTTTACGTGCTGTTGACGTTAACGTCAACAGCAACTTAAACGCTCGTTTGTCACTTCTGTCACACTTTAAGGCCAGTTTTTTGAACACTTGGCAACTTTCATGGTCATAGAATTGAGTTAAATAAAGAAATTAATGTCAATTGGCGTAAAAATATTTGATCCAGACTCTTATAGTTTCTATTATTTATAGCGATGTTCACCATAACCCAATTTATAAATTAGCGTGGGACCAAAATACTTATGAGCGATTTTCTTGATATATTGACTCACGGTCGTCGTTTTAAGGCCGCAGTAAAAGAGTTGAGCGTTGCAGATCTGCGCGATCTGGCTGCCAAATTGGATAAGATCATTATTGATCGTGAAGAGGAAGCCAAGGAAGAAGAAAAGGCACAAGCTGAACGTCTTTCTAAAATAGAAGATATCCGTAAGCAGATGGAAGCCGTTGGCCTGTCTGTTGAAGATCTGGGTAATGTTGCTGCCGCCAAGGCTGCTCCCAAGAAGCGTGCTCCTCGCCCACCAAAATACAAAATCGTTGTAGATGGTGAAACTATTACTTGGACCGGTCAAGGCCGTATGCCAACTGTATTCAAGAACGAAGTAGACAAAGGTCGTTCAATGGATGATTTCCTGATCTAATCAGGCATCTATTTACTTAAGCCTCGACAGTGTCGGGGCTTTTTTATGTCTGATAGACGTCTGGCATCTGTTAAAAAGCCTTACAATT
The DNA here is from genome assembly GCF_047314585.1 of Shewanella sp. BJSY2023SW005. Lineage (NCBI taxonomy): Bacteria > Pseudomonadati > Pseudomonadota > Gammaproteobacteria > Alteromonadales > Shewanellaceae > Shewanella > Shewanella sp. BJSY2023SW005. Next base: position 83,417 of record NZ_JBKORJ010000065.1, on the reverse strand, counting down.
ACGCCTTGGCATTTACATTTTGACTGGGTTAACTTTTATGGACATCAGCACAGCCATGTATCCCGTCGGCCTCAGATACCTTTTTGTATTATGGATATCTGTAACTCTTTGGTAAAAAAGTAGTGAATATATACTGATGTTCATATCTTTTTACTGATAGCTGTGACTTTTCCCCAAAAGAATAATGACAAGGTAGCCACAACAGATGAAACCCTCTTTCCCCGCCGCAAAACTGCTGTTTATCAGCCTTGTGGCCTGCAGCGCCTACGCCGATGAAACGCAACTGACAGACAATACTCCGAGATTGACCGCCTTAACCCACGCCAAACTCATGCTCTCCCCGGGTAAGCAATTGGATAACGCTACCCTGCTTATTGAAAATAACCGGATAAAGCAAGTTATTTCCAATAATGAAATTCCACAAAATGCTTATAAGATAGATCTCAATGGTTACACCATCTATCCGGGGTTTATCGATCCCTTTGCCGAATATGGCTTGGAGTATTCAGAATCGCCGGCAACTATTGAAGGCCCTGTCTATCGGATAAACCCCAAAGGGGCTGTGGCTGCAAATGGGGCTATTCACGCAGAGAAAGAATGGTTTTCCTATGTATTGGCAGATAAAGAAGCCGCGTCAAATTGGATAAGCAATGGCTTTACCAGCGTTCAGAGTGCTCATCTTAACGGAATATTCAGGGGAATTGGTGTTTCACTGTCTTTGGCGGACAAGAATAGCAATCAACTGATATATAATCCCCAAAGTCGACATTTTATGGCTTTTGATAAAGGCAATTCACCACAGGACTACCCCAACGCCCTGATGGGAAGCATAGCGTTAATAAGACAGACTCTCAGTGATGCCAACTGGTATAACCAGAATAAAATGAAAGCAGCCGGCCGCGAGGATTTATTGTCACCGGAATTTAATATCGCCCTTGAGCGCTTGCACGATATAAAAAATCGTGGTGCGATATTTGACACCCGAAACCTCAATAACCAGTTGCGTGCAGCCAAACTCTTGAGCCAAGAAGATATCCAGCCAATCTTACTGGGAAATGGCCAGGAATATGCAAGAGTGAGAGAACTGCAAGAATATCGACCCGTGTTGATATTGCCGTTGAACTTCCCCGCTGCCCCTCAGGTCAGTGATGAAGACAATGCCAGGGAAGTACCACTCAGAACCTTGAGACACTGGGAGCGGGCACCGAGCAATCCTGCTGTGATGGCCGCCAACAATATCCCCTTCTCCTTCACCCAATACGGCATGGACGGTAAAGCCTTTTGGCCCAGGTTGAGAATGGCGCTGCAAGCCGGTCTCGACGAAGAAACCGCATTGGCAGCGCTGACCACAGAAGCCGCTGCGGCCGCCGGCATAGATAATTTGGTCGGTAAACTGGCGCCCGGCTATATGGCCGATCTGGTGATAGCCAAAGGCAATCTGTTTCAGGACGGCGAAATAGTCAGCGTATGGTTGCAGGGCGAAGAGCAAAAACAGCTGGCTCCGGAATTCCAGTGGCAAGGCAGTTATCGCCTGCATTTGGCTGAACTGGAATTGGATCTTGAGCTGCAACTGACCCAGCAAACGCCCCGAAAACTCAGGGGCAACCTCAGCAGTGGCGATCAACAGATAGCGCTTGCTCACCTGAAAGCCGACAGCAAACGCCTGAGTTTCAGCGTCAATTTGCAGGGTGCCGGCATAAATGGCATCAGTAGATTGACTCTATGGCAAGATGATGAAGGATTGAGAGGAAGACTCTTGAGTGCCGATGGCACCGTGACTCAACTGGCCGGCTCAAGATTGCCACAAGCGCTTTTAATGCAAGAGACAGAAGAGGATACGCGGACAAATAGTCAGGCAACAAGCCCCAAAACTGTGTCAAAGACCGGGCCAAAGACTGAACCCGAGTATCTCAGTCGTTTGACGAGTCCACTGCAAGCCTATGGCCGCAGTGAGCTGCCAGGTACGGAAAAACTGCATATCCGCAATGTCACCCTCTGGACTTCAAGTGAGGCAGGCATTATTGGCAACAGCGACCTGCTTATGGCCAACGGCAAGATTGAAAAGATTGGCACAGATCTCAGCACTCCGGCAGGTTATCAGGTCATAGAGGGAGCAGACATGCACCTGACTGCCGGGATCATAGATGAGCATTCCCACATTGCCGTGAACGGCGGCCTCAATGAGATGTCCGATGCCATCACCTCAGAAGTACAAATAGCCGATGTGCTTAACCCGGATGATATTGCCATCTATCGCTCCTTGGCCGGTGGCGTCACTACCGCCAATCTGCTGCATGGCAGTGCCAACCCTATAGGTGGCCAGTCGCAGGTTATTCAACTGCGCTGGGGTGAATCGGCCGAGGGACTCAAGTTCACCCGGGCCCATCAGGGGATTAAGTTTGCTTTGGGGGAAAACGTCAAACAGAGCAACTGGGGCGAGCGTTATACCCGCAGATTCCCGCAAAGCCGCATGGGGGTGAAGGCCCTGATGAGTGATGCTTTCAATGCCGCCAGAGACTATAAAGACGCCCAGGCCCAATATGCCGAGCTGCGCTCACGGGAGAAACGTAAGCAGCTCTCCCCTCGCCCCGATTATCGTTTACAGGCGATTGCCCAAGTGCTGAATGGCGAGCGCGATGTGCATATTCACTCCTATGTCCAGTCTGAAATCCTGATGTTCTTGCGCCTCGCCGAGGCCTACGATTTCAAGGTCACCGCCTTCACCCATGTACTGGAAGGCTACAAGCTGGCCCCCGAGTTGGCGGCTCATGGTGCCGGTGCTTCCACCTTTGCCGACTGGTGGGCCTATAAATTTGAGGTCTATGATGCCATTCCGCAAAACGCCTGTTTGATGATGAATGCCGGCGTGCTCACCTCGATTAACTCAGATGACTTTGAGATGCAGCGGCGCCTGAATCAGGAAGCCGCCAAGTCGGTGAAATACTGCGACATGTCCCAGGAAGATGCCTGGAAGATGGTAACCATCAACCCCGCCAAACAGCTCGGAATAGACGCCATAACAGGTTCAATTGAAGAGGGAAAACAGGCAGATTTGGTGCTCTGGGATGCCAACCCCCTATCGGTTTATGCCAAGAGCCAGGCAGTGTGGATTGGCGGCAAACGCTACTTCGACCGCGCTGAGGATAAGCAAATGACCCAGGCTATCGCCAGCGAGCGCCAGGCGCTGATCCAGAAAATTCTTGGCAGTGATCCGGCGCGGCTTCAAGGCGAAACGACGTCAGAAATCATAGAGCCCTTGTGGCAATGCGATACCCAATTCAACGCCTGGGGCCAGAATAAGGAGAGCCGCCTGTGACCAAGTTTCCTCTATTGCCACGCATGGCATCTATGCTGGCACATCTGCTGCTGGGTGGTTTGCTATTGATGTTCGCACCGGCAAAGGCCCATAACCTGATCCCGGCCGAGCGCCAGCAGCAAGCCATATTATTGAAAAACGCCACGGTTCACACCGTCAGCCAAGGCACACTCGAAAATACCGATGTGCTGCTCGAGCAAGGTGTTATCAGCGCCGTAGGCCCAGGATTAACGGCTGAAAATGCCCGGGAATTTGATCTCAGTGGCAAACACCTTTATCCCGGCCTCATAGCACTGGATACCACCCTGGGCTTGGTAGAGATAGCCATGGCCAGACCAACAGTCGACAGCCGCGATGTCGGCAGTGCCAATCCGCAGCTTGAAGCCGCCAGCGCCTTCAACCCGGATTCGGAATTGCTGCCCAGTGTGCGGGCCAACGGTATCACCCACGCGCAAATAGTGCCAAGAGGCACCGGCATTGCCGGGCAATCGGCGCTGGTCTCACTGGATGCCTGGACCATAGAAGATGCCCAGGTTCCATCCAAACCACAGTTCCACCTCTATTGGCCAACGGAGCCGCAAAAACAAGGTACCAGCGAGGCAGATAAGCAGGCACAAATGGCCTATCAGGACGCGCTGTCACAGATACACAAACACTTTGAAGCGGGTAAACGCTACGCCTTGAGTCAGCAAGGCAGTGAAGGCGCCCTTGAAGACAGCCGCTGGCAAGCGCTCTTGCCTCTGTATCGCCAGGAGGCGCGGCTATTTGTTCATGCCGACAGGCAGCGGCAGATAGAGGCTGCCATTGCCCTGGCCCGTCAGTATGGATTCAAGTTAACCCTGGTCGGCGGCTATGATGCCTGGCGCCTGGGTGCAGCGCTCAATGAAATAGAGGCAAGTGTCATCTATACCCATACGCTTGACTTGCCGCTACGAGAAGATGAGCCCATAGGTCAGGCATTTAGAGTGCCGGCCTTGCTCAAGCGCGCCGATATTCCCTTCGCTCTCGGCTTCAGCTCCGATTGGGACAGCCGTAACCTGCCGCTGGCCGCGGGCCAAACAGTGGCTTGGGGGCTCAGTAAAGAGCAGGCGCTCAAGGCCATTACACAAGATGCCGCCAAGATACTGGGGGTAGACAACCTAGGGGCGGTAGCGCCCGGGTTTCAGGCCAATATTGTGGTCAGCAGCGGCGATATTCTCGACCCGATGAGCAGCCGGATAGAGCTGATGTTTATCGACGGCAGACAGGTGGATCTCAACAATCGTCATCGGCAGCTTTATCAAAAGTATTTGAAGCGATAGAATTTCCCATACAGCTCCCGGGATGGCCGGGAGCATGGACGAATAACTATAAGGCCAGGCCATGAAACCGATTTTCCTCTCCACTCTGGTACTGCTGCTTGGCGGCTGCGCCGGGGAATACAGCTTCAATTCCAACCTGGACAGCCAGGCTATCCAGGAGTATTTCAAACCTTCGGAAGTACAGCTGTTCGATGGCAGCCGGCCAACAGGCCAATATGAAGTGCTGGGATTGGTTGAAGGCAATGCCTGTCAGTCTGAGCTCGATGGTGTACCGGCCACTATGGCCGATGCCCGCACTGAGGCGCGCCGGGCGGCGGCCGATATGAAGGCCAATGGTCTTATCATTAAAAACTGTGTCGAAACCCAGGAAGCCGCAGCCGGTTGCTACACCAGCGCCATGTGTGTCGGCCAGGCTATTCGCCTGGCAACCCCGAAGGAGTAAACCTGACGTTATGGGGTTTTCGACTCAGATAGAAGCGGTTGCCTATTGCCGGACACCATATAAACAGAAGTTTGGTATTCCTCGTCAGCCGGGCTTGGTGGATTTTGTTCGCGGTTTTGTAGAACTGACAGCGCCCTACAATCATATTGATGCGGTGCGTGGGCTGGAGCAGTATTCCCACCTCTGGTTACTGTTCTGCTTTCATGAAAATCTGGCCCAGGGCTGGAAAACCACGGTGCGCCCTCCCAGGCTCGGCGGCAATGAAAAGCTCGGGGTGTTTGCCACCCGCTCCACCTTCAGGCCCAATGGCATTGGCCAATCTGTGGTGAAGCTGCATCAGATCCACCAAGGCAAAGGCAAGGTGGTTCTGGAGATCTCCGGCATGGACCTGCTCGATGGCACTCCGATAATCGACATCAAGCCCTACATCCCCTTCTCGGATGCGATACCGGAGGCGATAGGCGGCATAGCGCAGCAGGCTCCCGAGCAGGTTGAGGTCAGCTTCAGCAATCTCGCAGTAGAACAACTGATCCGACTCGAGAAACGCTATCCCGGGCTGGATAAGCTCATTCAGGCGGTGCTGGCCCAGGACCCGAGACCCGCCTACAAGAAAGGCAAGCCGGATCCCAAACGCTATCAAGTAGCTCTGTATGATCTGGATATCTTCTGGCATGCCCAAGAGCAAGGCATTGAAGTCGAAACCATACAGCCCTTTTGTGCCAAAGCGTCCGGCGCCGGTGCATGAGTGATTTTACCCCCTCAGCTGATGACTATCAGGCGCAACACAAGAGGCGCCTCTCCTGGATGCCCTGGCTCTGGTATCGCCTCAAACCCAAACATCTCGAGTGGGCCCTTCCCTGGCAACAGGCGATTCAGGCCAGGCTCCAAGCCCTTGAAACCATCAGCATAGGGCAAAACTGCTTTATCGCCCCCGAGGCAGAGCTGTTTGCCGAACCCGGCAGGCCGATAACCCTGGGCGATGAGTCCATGATAGCCGCCAACTGCTTTCTGCATGGGCCGATACAGATAGGCCGGGAGGTCAGCATCAACCACGGCTGCTCGCTGGATGGCGGCAGTCGCGGCATAGTGATAGGTGACAAGACCCGTATTGCCAACAATGTCACCATCTACGCCTTCAATCATGGCATGGCGCCGGATATGCCCATCTATCGTCAGAGCAGCCAATCCAAGGGGATTGTGATTGGCGAGGATGTCTGGATTGGCGCCCAGGCCGGTATCGTCGATGGTGTTACCATAGGCGACTGCGCCGTCATTGCCATGGGCGCCATTGTCACAAAGTCGGTACCCGCGTTTGCCATAATGGCGGGAAATCCTGCTAGAGTAGTGGGAGATAGACGCGATAAGCCACTGACGGGTAGTGAAAAAAATCAATAAGAGGAAGTTGAGCGCCATGGATTGCCAAACCCGCCCAAACACACAAACACCAAGAAGCACGTCACTTGGCTTGCCGGGGATCCGCAGCCGGTTACTGCTGAGTTTTTTTCTGCTTGCCGGGCTGATAGTGTTTTTTGGCGGAGCCAGCCTCTGGGTGATGGAGCGTACAGGCAAGGCCCATATCGCCGAGCTCCAGGACCAGAAACTGCTGCTGCAAACCATCAAAGCCAACCAGATGCAGCATCTGGCACTGCTGAAACTCAAAAACAACTGGCCTACCTATCCCTCCAACGAGCGGGAGGCGATCCTCGACGAAACCAGGCAGAGACAACAACAGATTATAACCACCCTGAGTCAGTTTACCCTGGCGGCCAAAGAATATGACGAGGCCCTGGCTCTTGGACAACAGCTGTCAGTGATGAGTGGTCAGCCTTTGAGAGCACCACATATGACCGGCATGATAAGTGCCATAGATAATCTTTCTCTGCGCCTGTCCGGCATAGGGCTGACCCACCTGGATGCCCAGGCACAAAAGAACAGCAAGTCGCTGATGCAAACCCTGCTATGGCTGGTGCTCGGGTCACTGGCACTGATAGTTCTGAGTCAAACTGTGGCCTGGGCTGTAATTGGCCGCCACCTGCTCAAACCCTTGTTGCAGACCAGCCACAAGCTCAGCGAATTGGCGGAACAAAACTTCGGTGGCAACTCCCCAAATGCCGTGAATCGGGAAACACTCAAGATAAACCATGCGCTGTTGTCTCTTGAGGCCCAAATGAGTGCCTTGACCAGCGAGCAACAACAGGACGAACTCACAGGGCTCTATAACCGCCGCAGCTTCAACCAACTGTTGAAGCAGGCCTGGCACAAAGCGGTAGTGAAACAGCACAGGATAGGCCTGTTGCTCATTCAGAGCGATCAGGCCATTGCCAGCGAAACCCTGCTGCATTTGGCCCAAAGGCTGCTGGACTTTGAAGTTAGCGGTGAACATTTTCTGGCGCGATTGCAACAATCTCAGTTGGCACTGTTACTGCCAGACCGGGATCCGGAAGCCTGTATCCGCATTGCCCAGAGCCTCAATCAATTTGTGCTGGCGGCCAATCTGAGAGCCAAGGCCCAAAGCCCAAGACTGACAGTCTCTATCGGTGTGGCCAACATCCAACCGGCCAGGCAACTCGGTTGGGACACCCTGGTATTTCAGGCCGAAGAAGCCCTGCTCAGCGCCCAAAACCGCGGCGGCAACTGCAGCGCCAGTGCCAATCAGTAGCCGACAGGCTAAATTCGAGCAAGGAAAGGGGAATTTATCCGCCCTGGCCGCGTGACATCATCAAAGCAAGTGATAAAATGGCGGCCATTCAATTCATTTCGGACCCAAGGTAATGCGAGTCAGTCAATACCTGTTATCAACACAGAAAGAAAACCCTGCCAATGCAGAGATAGTCAGTCATCAGCTTATGCTGCGCGCCGGTATGATACGTCGCAACGCCTCAGGCCTCTATAGCTGGCTGCCGTCCGGCCTGCGCGTACTGCGCAAGGTCGAAGCCATTGTGCGTGAAGAGATGAACAAGGCCGGTGCCATCGAAATTCTGATGCCCATGGTACAGCCGGGGGATCTCTGGGTGGAAACAGGTCGCTGGGACAAGTTTGGCCCGGAACTGCTGCGCTTTGTAGACCGTCACAATCGTGACTTCGTTCTGGGCCCGACCCATGAAGAAGTGATTACCGATCTGGTGCGCAAAGAAGTCAGCTCCTACAAGCAACTGCCGCTGACCCTGTATCAAATCCAGACCAAATTCCGTGATGAAGTCCGCCCACGCTTCGGTGTCATGCGCTCACGTGAGTTCCTGATGAAAGACGCCTACTCTTTCCATCTGGATCAGCAAACCATGGATGATACCTATCAGGCCATGTACACGGCTTACAGCAACATCTTGTCGCGCATGGGCCTGGCCTTCCGCCCTGTACTGGCAGATACCGGCTCTATCGGTGGCAGCATGTCACACGAGTTCCATGTTCTGGCCAACAGTGGTGAAGATCTGATTGCCTACTCCAATGGCAGCGACTATGCCGCCAATATCGAGAAAGCCGAAGCGCCGCTGCCAACCACAGAGCGCGCCGCGCCCACTCAGGAAATGACCTTGGTAGACACACCCAATGCCAAGACCATAGACGAACTGGTTGAGCAGTTTGGCCTGGATATCACCAAGACGGTTAAGACCCTGATAGTCAAAGGCGCCACCGAAGAGGCCCCGCTGATAGCCCTGGTTGTCCGTGGCGACCATGAGCTGAACGAAGTCAAAGCCGACAAACTGGAACTGGTTGCCGCGCCGCTGGAATTTGCCTCTGAAGCGGAAATTCGTGACGCGCTGGGAGCCGGCCCTGGTTCTCTCGGTCCAGTCGGTCTGACTATTCCTGTGGTCATAGATCACAGTGTTGCCGTGATGAGCGACTTTGCCGCCGGTGCCAACCTAGACGACAAACATTATTTTGGTATCAACTGGGAGCGGGATCTGCCGCTGGCCAGCGCCGCCGATATCCGTAACGTAGTGGAAGGTGAAACCACCCCTGACGGCAAAGGCACTTACGCGTTCGCCCGCGGTATTGAAGTTGGCCATATCTTCCAGCTGGGCACCAACTACTCTGCCGCCATGAACGCCACTGTGCTGGACGAGAATGGCAAGTCTCAGACCCTGCTGATGGGCTGTTATGGTGTCGGCGTCAGCCGCATCGTTGCCGCCGCTATCGAGCAGAATCACGATGACCGCGGTATCATTTGGCCGGAAGCGATTGCCCCATTCACAGTGGGTATTCTGCCGATGAACATGCACAAGTCACACAGAGTAACTGATACTGCCGAGCAGCTTTACAAAGAGCTGACCGATGCAGGTATCGAAGTGCTGTTCGACGACCGTAAAGAGCGCCCTGGCGTGATGTTTGCCGATATGGAGCTCCTGGGTCTGCCTCACACCATAGTGATTGGCGACCGCAACCTGGATGCCGGTGTTTATGAATATAAGAACCGCCGCACCGGAGAAAAGCAGGAAGTGCCTATGGCGGAGATAGTGGACTTTATCAAAAAGGCCGCTGGCCAGAAGTAAGCTCCTGAATTCAAGAGCCCCCAGGCTCCAGAAAACCCAGGAACAAGAAAGCCGAGCTTAGCTCGGCTTTTTCATGGCTGGAAACCTGCTTGCAAATAAAAAACCGCAGATAAGTCTGCGGTTTTTTAGTCTCGCCGCTATGGGCGTTTTAGTGCGCTATCAGGCTTGGGTATCGACACCTTCACCACCCTTGGACACCATTACCATGGCAGGACGCAGCAGACGCTCATTGAGCTGATAGCCCTTTTGCATAACCAGCATCACAGTATTGGCCGGGAACTCGGCGCTTGGCTGCATGCCAATGGCTTGATGCTGCTCAGGGTTAAAGGCTTCACCCATAGGATCTATCTGCTTGACCCCGAACTTCTCCACCGCGGACAGGAAGCTTTTCAGTGTCAGCTCAACCCCTTCAAACAAAGGCTTGGTGGCTTCATCGGCCTTATCGGCACCCACCAGAGCACGCTCCATGTTATCGATCACAGGCAGCAGCTCATTGCTGAACTTTTCCAGGGCAAACTTATGCGCCTTCTCCACATCCTGCGCCGCCCGGCGACGGATGTTGTCAACTTCAGCTGCGGCACGGATGACAGAATCTTTCTGCTCCTCAACTGTCGCCTGTGCGTCAGATAAAGCCTGCTCCAGCTCCTCAATACGGAAGTTCGCCTGAGTCAGCTCGTCGATAATGCCGCCTTCCTCAGCTATGCCCTCGGTGGTTTCAACCTGGTCAACCACTTCTTCGACCTGTTCCTGCTCTGCTTTAAATGACTCTTTGTTCATTTCTACTCCAGCTAAAAATGCTTTGTTTCTGCATACTCTGGGCATATTATGGGGATCAAATTGACCGTTTCAACCCCCAGAGTTCCCAAAATCTATGTCCACTGAGTTTCATACTATAGGCCTGATAGGAAAACCCCACCATCAGGGGACCAACCTGACCCTCAAGCGCCTGCATCATTGGCTGAAAATGCAGGGCTATGATGTGCTGGTGGAAGAGAGAGTCGCGGCCGAACTCGGGAAAGATGTGCGCGCGGTAGACCTACTGGATATCGGCGAACACTGTGATCTGGCGATAGTCGTCGGGGGGGATGGCAATATGCTGGGCGCGGCCCGGGTTCTGGCACGCTTCGATCTCGGCGTTATCGGTGTCAACCGCGGCAATCTGGGGTTTTTAACCGATCTGCCGCCGGATGCCTTTGAGGAATCTCTGGCCAAGGTGCTGGATGGTGAATATGCCACAGAACACAGGTTCCTGCTGGAAGCCGAGGTTTATCGCCACGGTGAAGTCAAAGCCAGCAATACCGCCGTCAATGAGGCCGTACTGCATCCGGGCAAGATAGCCCATATGATCGAGTTTGAGGTCTATATCGACAACCAGTTCATGTACAGCCAACGGGCCGATGGCATGATAGTGTCTACACCGACCGGCTCAACCGCCTATTCGCTGTCGGCCGGCGGCGCAATATTGACCCCCAATCTCGAGGCGCTGATCCTGGTGCCCATGTTTCCCCATACCCTCTCCTGCCGCCCTATAGTGGTCGACGCTTCCAGCACCATCAAACTGGTGGTGTCACCGGAAAACGGCGAAAACCTGGAAGTGAGCTGTGACGGCCATGTCACCTTATCTGTAATGCCGGGCGATGAAATTATTCTGAGGCGCAGCAAGGAGCGGCTCAAACTCATCCACCCAAAGGGGCACAACTACTTTCACGTCTTGCGCAACAAATTGGGCTGGGGCAGTAAACTCTTTTGAAGCCGGCGCTTGGGCGATGTCAGCTTGCCACTCAATCCAACTTAGTTAAAGCACCTGAGAATAAAGGTGCTTTTTTGTTATTTATTTTCAAAAAATGTAAAACACTATTCACGTGACCAAGATCACAATTTACTGCGCTCGATAAAACAGTGATCTGCATCACTCATAAACAAAAGTCAGAACAATCACAACCTGTTGATTATTAACAATATAAGCAACAACACATAAAATCCAACTTCACCAAACACTCAATTAGTGTGATATAAATCACATTCAGATTTTACGATATAAGCCTGCGTTTCCATCATAAATGAAATAATAGGATCACTTTATTACCGTTTTGAGCAAAACAAAGCCATAATTCCAAGGGTTTTGGGTCATTTCCAAGATTTCTATTCTCCAAAGTTATATAAGAGCCCCATCAAATGTGATCTTGATCACATTTAGCTATTTTGTGGCGGAGATACTGCTCCCATAACCAAAAACTTAAGCCACATACGAAAGGCAAGATGATCCAGATCATTTTGGTTCCGGGTAAATTAACCATGATAAGCACGCACAACAACAAAAGGGAAAGGCGATAGCACTTTCTCAACACCACAATAAGCACAAGCAACATATGAAATGATGAGGCAACCATGACATTTCTACAGTTACTCGCAAGCCTGACACCCGTGATCAGCGTCATGCTGTTCCTGGTGTTGCTCCGGATGCCCGCATCCAGAGCTATGCCAATCTCCATGGTGATCACCGCCCTGGCCGCCGTTTTTATCTGGCAGATGGACACTACCCTACTGGCCGCCTCCGTGGTTGAAGGCCTGCTGTCGGCGATTACTCCTTTGACCATCATCTTCGGTGCGGTCTTCCTGCTCAACACCCTGAAATATTCAGGCGCCATGGATACCATTCGTGCCGGTTTTACCAATATCAGCGCAGATGCCAGGGTCCAGGTGATCATCATCTGTTGGCTGTTCGGCTCCTTTATTGAAGGCTCAGCCGGTTTTGGTACACCTGCCGCTATCGGTGCACCTCTGTTGGTACTCTTGGGTATCCCACCGGTTGCGGCCGCCGTGGTAGCCCTGATTGCCGACTCAACTTCAGTGTCTTTCGGCGCTATCGGTCTGCCGGTACTCTTTGGTATGGAGCAGGGTCTGCTCGAAGGCGGTACCAGCATGGCTGCGGCACAAATTGCCGAACATGGCGGTCACTTCAGCGATTATGCCCAGTTCATTGCCATGCATATGATCACCATAGATCTGATAACAGGTACGCTGATCCCCTTGGTAATGGTGTCTGTGCTGACAGGCTTCTTTGGTCGCAATAAGTCCTTCAAGGAAGGCTTTGCCATCTGGAAATTTGCCCTGTTCGCCGGTTTGGCCTTTACCATTCCTGCCTGGTTGATCAACTTCTTCGCCGGCCCAGAGTTCCCTTCCGTGATTGGTGCCCTGGTCGGTATGGCACTGGTTATCCCGGTTGCCCGCAAAGGCTGGTTACTGCCGAAAACCCCTTGGAATGACTTTGCCGAAAACGACAAGGAAGCAGAAACAGCCAAAGTGGAAACCAAGGCACGCTTCTCTCAGTTGGCCGCCTGGACTCCGTACCTGATCATGGCCGCTCTCTTGGTGCTTTCACGTGTGGTACAGCCACTGAAAGCCTGGCTGAACGGTTTCAATATCAGTTGGACCGGCCTGTTGGGCACTGAGCTCAAGGCCAGCTTCGCCACCTTCTTTGCACCGGGCGCCTTCTTTGTTGCCGTGTGTATTCTGGGCTTCTTCCTGTTCAGAATGAACTCCAAGGCCATTAAAGAATCGGTCACGGTTTCCTGCAAGTCCATGGTGCCAACCATTATCTCTCTGGGTGCCTCTGTGCCCATGGTAAAAATCTTCCTTAACTCAGGCACCAACAGTGCCGGTCTGCAGTCAATGCCGGTAGCACTGGCGGATATGCTGGCCGGAAGCCTCGGCAGTGTCTGGGCCTGGATTTCACCTATAGTCGGTATTTTCGGTGCCTTCCTGTCGGGTTCGGCTACCTTCTCCAACATGATGTTCTCCGGCCTGCAATACAGCGTGGCCGATAATATAGGAGCCAACCACGCGTTGATCCTGGCACTGCAAGGTATTGGCGCCAACGCCGGTAACATGATGTGCGTGATGAACGTGGTCGCGGCGGCAACTGTGGTCGGTATGGCCGGTCGCGAATCTGAAATCATCCGCAAGACTATGCCCGTGGCGCTTGGCTATGCTTTACTGGCCGGTACCCTGGCGGTGATCTGGGGCGGATTCTAAAAACGATAATAATCCTTCGATAAGGCAGCCGCCTTTAGCGCTGCCTTTATTATCAAATTTAATGTGTAGAGAAATGTCTTATGTCTATCAACTATGAAGCCGTGATCCGCGACCTGCGTAAACAGTTGGGAGAAGCCGCCGTCAGTGATGATCCTGTGCGCCGCTTTGCCTGGTCAACTGATGCCAGCTATTTCCGAATAGTGCCTGAGGTGGTGGTACATGCCGAAGAGCTGGAGCAGGTAAAACGTACTCTGGCAGTGGCCAGAAGCTACGGCGCTCCGGTAACTTTCCGCGCCGCAGGTACCAGTCTGTCGGGTCAGGCCATAGGTGAAGGCATCTTGCTTATTCTGGGATTCGACGGTTTCCGTACTCTGGATATCAGTGAAGACAGCAACAAGGTCACCCTGGGTGCGGCTGTTATTGGCGCCGACGCCAACGCCGCCCTCAAACCTTTGAATAAGAAAATCGGCCCGGATCCGGCAACTCTGGCTTCGGCCATGGTGGGCGGTATCGTCTCCAACAACGCTTCCGGTATGTGCTGCGGCACGGCTCAAAACAGCTACCAAACCATCTCCTCAGTAAAACTGCTGCTGGCCGATGGCACAGAGCTGGATACCGGCAGCGAAGAGTCCAGAGAAGCCTTCCGTCAGTCACACCCCGAACTACTCAAGGCACTGGCAGATTTGGGTGCCATGGCTCGCGGTAATGAGACCCTAGCGGCGCGAATTCGTAAAAAGTTCGCCATTAAAAACACTACAGGTTACAGCCTCAACGCCCTGGTGGATTTTGAAGATCCCTTCGATATCATCAACCACATCATAGTTGGCGCCGAAGGCACCCTGGCGTTTGTTAACGAAGTCACCTATCACACAGTGGACGAAGCTAAATTCAAGGCCTCGGCCATGGCAGTATTCTTCAATATGGAAGATGCAGCCCGGGCAATCCCCCCTATTCAGGGCGAAAGCGTAGCCGCGGCCGAGCTGCTGGACTGGGCCTCCATCAAGGCGGTTACCGGCAAGAAAGGTATGCCGGATTGGCTGGCCGAACTGCCGGAAGGCGCTGCGATTTTGCTGATAGAATCCCGCGCCAATGATGATGAAACTTTGGAACGCTATACCCAGGACGTTATCGCCAAGCTGGCGCATATTGAGACCGAGCGCCCCATCAGCTTCAGCCGTGACCCGGCCGTTTACGGTAAATACTGGGCCATGCGCTCCGGCCTATTCCCCATTATCGGTGGTGAGCGTCCCAAGGGCACTTCGGTAATCATCGAAGACGTGGCCTTCCGGGTTGAAAACCTGGCCAGTGCCGCTCACGATCTGACCGAGCTGTTCCATAAGCACGGCTATCCTGAAGGGGTGATCTACGGCCACGCGCTGGCCGGTAACTTCCACTTTATCATTACCCCTAAGTTCGGCTCCCAGGCCGATATCGAACAGTTCCATCAATTTATGGAAGCGGTCGCCGATATGGTGATCAACAAGTACGACGGTTCGATGAAGGCTGAGCACGGCACAGGCCGCGCCGTGGCACCTTTTGTGGAGATGGAATGGGGTAGTGACGCCTACACCCTGATGAAAAACATCAAGCAGATCTTCGACCCCGAAGGACTGCTGAACCCTGGGGTGATCCTCAACGACGACAAGCAGGTACACATCAAGAATATCAAGCCCTGTCCCGAAGTGGATGACCTGGTCGATAAGTGTATCGAGTGCGGTTTCTGTGAAAAGACCTGCCCCACCTCGGCGCTGAATTTGTCACCCAGACAGCGGATAGCCACCTTGCGTGAAATCGAGCGTCTGGAACAGAGCGGCGACAAGGAAGCGGCCGAGAAGATGCGTGCCGCCGCCAAGTATGATGTGGTGGATACCTGCGCCGCCTGTCAGCTGTGTACCATTGCCTGCCCGGTAGACAACAGCATGGGCCAACTGGTCCGCAAGCTGCGTACTCCCTACATCACCACCACAGAGCAGAAGGTTCTGGACTTCCAGGCCAAGCACTGGGGCGCCGTCAACCAGGTGCTGAGCACAGGCTTTGATGCCCTGGGCACAATACACAAACTCACGGGCACGGGTATCACCTCTGGGCTGATGAACATGGGCCGGGCGATTTCCAAAGAAGTGCCTTACTGGAACCCTGACTTTCCCAAAGGCGGTAAGCTGCCCAAGCCTTCGGCGCCAAAAGCCAACCAGGAAACCGTGGTCTACTTCGCCGCTTGCGGCGGCCGCACCTTCGGCCCAACGCCGCTGGATCCCGATGACCGCACCCTACCTGAAGTGGTAGTGACCTTGCTGGAGCGTGCCGGCTATAACGTGATTACGCCGGCCAAGACCCGCAATCTGTGCTGCGGCCAGATGTGGGAATCCAAAGGGGATTTCAAAAATGCCGACATGAAGCGTGATGAGCTTATCGATACACTTAGTGCCATGACAGAAGGCGGCAAGCTGCCCGTGGTTGTCGATGCCCTCTCCTGTACCTACCGTGCCCTTTCCGGTAATCCCAAGGTTGAACTATTGGATCTGGTCGAATTCCTGCACGACAAGGTATTGCCGAAACTCACCCTCACCAAGAAGGTCAATGTGGCACTGCACCTGGGGTGCTCGGCGCGCAAAATGAAGCTGGAACCCAAGATGCAAGCCATTGCCGATGCCTGCTCCGACAAGGTACTGCGCCCTGCCGGCGTCGATTGTTGTGGTTATGCCGGTGAGAAAGGTCTCTACAAACCTGAGATCAACGCTTCGGCACTGCGGAACATCAAGAAACTCATCCCCACAGACTTCAAGGAAGGCTACTATGCCAACCGTATGTGTGAGGTGGGCCTGAGCCACCACAGTGGCATCTCATACCGCCACCTGGCCTATCTGCTGGAGGAATGCAGCCGCTGATAACCGAGAGAGGGAGCACTAAGCTCCCTCTTTTTTCATCTGTGTCAAATAATGGATTTCCGTTCGGATTACGAAACAAAAACCAAGATATTTAAGCAATAAAAATCAGCCAGTTACAATATTCTCATTTTTGCAAAAAAGATTTTACTCATTTACTGAATTAGCACTATTTATTGTGTGGTTATAGGCTTATATTCAAACATATTTACCCTGTGTCAGGTGATGTTCAAATACAGAGTCAGAAAGCATCTGGCCACACCGGACATAGATGATGTCGGTTAACGCAAGCAACATCCAATTAGGAAACACCAAATGAAGATAGCCTTGTTTATTCCCTGTCTGGTCAACCAGATGCTGCCGGATGTGGCCATCGCCACCTTGGAACTGCTGGAGAAACTGGGGCACCAGGTGATCCTGCCTGAAGGCCAAACCTGTTGTGGTCAGCCCATGACCAACTCGGGTTGTTTTAACGAAGCCCGCAACACTACTATGAAGCTGCTCAACGCCTTCAAGGGAGTCGAATGCGACGCTATCGTCTGTCCTGCCGCCTCTTGCCTGGTGGCAGCCAAGGAAAACTTCCATGAGTTTGACGACAGCCCGGAAGCCGCAGCCGTTATCGCCAAGCTGTACGAACTGACCGAGTTCCTGCACGATGTCGCCCCGGTAGAGAGCTTCCCCAAGGCCTTCCCCCACAAAGTGAGCCTGCAGTTGAGCTGTCACGGTATCCGTATGCTGGATCTCGCCAGCCCCAGCGAATATATGGGCCCACGTTACAACAAGATGGAAGCCCTGCTGGAACGCATTCCCGGCATAGAGATCACCTATCCGGATCGCCGCGACGAATGCTGTGGCTTCGGCGGTACCTTTGCGGTGGATGAAGGTGCAGTGTCGGCCAAGATGGGTAAAGACAAGGCTCAGGCCCATGCGGCTACGGGAGCAGACTTTGCCGTCGGTTTCGACCCATCCTGTCTGATGCATCTGGATGGCATGATCCGCCGCCAGAAGCTGCCGATTGAAACCCGCCATCTGGCGCAGATCCTCAACGCTGCCATTTAGGGAGATAGCCATGTCACAGACACAAGGGGCCAACGCCCACGCCAGCCAGGCAGAGATCTTCTGCCGTGATGAGTCCAGAGTCGATTGGCATTCCAAAGCCCTGTGGGTGCTGCGGGAAAAACGCGACCGCGCCGCCGGCAGCCTGCCCGAGTGGGAACAGCTGAGGGATCTGGGTTCGGCTATCAAGCTGCATACCCTGACCAATCTGGCCAAGTATCTGGAAGAGTTCGAAGCCAACTGTATCCAGAACGGTATTCAAGTGCATTGGGCCAAAGACGGCGCCGAGCATAACCGTATAGTGCATGAGATTCTGGCCAACCATCAGGTGAAGAAACTGGTGAAGTCCAAGTCCATGCTCACCGAAGAGTGCCACCTCAACCCCTTCCTCGAGAGCAAGGGCATAGAGGTTATAGACACTGACCTGGGTGAACGTATCATTCAGCTGAAAAAGCAGCCACCATCACATATTGTGGTTCCCGCCATTCACCTCAAGAAAGAGGAAGTGGGCGAGTTGTTCCATGAAAAACTGGGCACAGAAGCCGGCGCCAGCGACCCAACTTACCTAACCCGCGCCGCCCGAGCCCATCTGCGTGAGCAATTCCTTAGTGCCGATGCCGCCATGACAGGGGTGAACATGGCTATCGCCGACAAAGGTGCGGTAGTGGTCTGCACCAACGAAGGCAACGCCGACATGGGCTGTAACCTGCCCAAGCTGCAACTGCACTCCATGGGGATAGACAAGCTGATACCTTCAGTGGAAAGTGCCTCGGTTTATCTGCGCACCCTGGCCCGTAACGCCACGGGGCAACCGGTAACCACCTACTCCAGCTTCTACCGCGGCCCACAGGCCGGTGGCGAGATGCATGTCATCATAGTGGACAACGGCCGCACCGAGATGCTCAAGGACAAGATCCTTGCCGAGTCGCTCAAGTGTATTCGCTGCGGTGGTTGTCTGAACACCTGCCCTGTATATCGTCGCAGTGGTGGCTACAGCTACAACTACACCATCCCGGGCCCGATTGGCATCGCCGTCGGCGCCCAGCACGATGACACCAACTCCATCGCCTGGGCCTGTACCCTGTGCGGCTCTTGCTCCTATGTGTGCCCCACCAAGGTGCCATTGGACAAGATCATCTTCCGTCAGCGTCGCCTCAAGGCCGAGTCGGGTCAACTGCCATATGGCAAAGGCAGTTATATGCCTTTGGTCGGTAAGTTTATGGCCAGCACCACTATGCTGAACTGCTCCATGAGTATGGCAAGACTGGGCTTGAGAATACTGCCCGGCAGCCTGCTCAAGCCGTTCTCCGGCGCCTGGGGTAAATATCGTGAACTGCCCAAGGCACCCGCCTCCAGTTTCGAGGCCTGGTTCAAGAAAAACAGGAGCTAATCAGATGTCCAGCAAATCTCTTATTTTGGATGCCCTCAAGTCCTGTGCACTTGAAGGACACAATATGCCGACCATAGATGTGGCCCCCCGACTGGATGACCTGATTGGTCAGTTTGAAACCAATCTGGGAACCGTTGCCGGCAAGCTGCATAAGCGTGGTGGTTTTACCGAGCTGCAGCAGCAGGTCGATACCTTGATTGCCGAAGGCAAGCAAGTGATTTCTCAGGTGGAAGGGGTAACAGGTAACCGTGAAGTGCCCGCTGACAGTCATGATCTGCGTGATATCGATTATGCCGTGATCAAGGGTCAAGTGGGTGTTGCCGAAAATGGTGCCATCTGGGTCAGTCAGAAATCTCTGTCCCACAGGATCACGCCCTTTATCTGTGAGAACCTGTTTCTGGTACTGGAAGCCGATGCCATTGTCGCCAACATGCATGAAGCGGCCGACAAGATAATCCTGGACTCGGGTGAGTTTGGGGTGTTTATTGCCGGCCCATCCAAGACGGCTGACATTGAGCAGGCCCTGGTGGTTGGTGCCCACGGCGCCTGTAGCCTGAATGTCTTCCTTATCTAACTCAGGATGAGGATGACAAAAACGCCGGCAACTGCCGGCGTTTTTATTGGGCTACAATCAGCTCTGCAGCCTTAAAGCGTGAAGGAAATCTTTGACCACGTCTTGGCACTAACGGGCTTACCATCGACAAACTTGGGTGCATAGCGCCACTTTGACACGGCTTTGACGGTTTCAGTTTCAAACTGCTTGCCCCCCTTGGAATCCAGCACTTCCACATGGCTGACAAAGCCCTGTTCGTTTACAGTCACTTCCACGTTGACCCAACCTTCTCGGCTCATCCTGGCATACTGAATTGGATAACCGGGCACGGCACGAAACAAGGGCCGCTGCTCCTGATCCACACTCCAGGGGCGCATATTGCCTATCGCCTGACAGTGTTGAGTCGCTTTGTCTTCTTCTCCATTGCGGGAATAGAGTTCGACCAGATAGGCATGAGCCGACAGCGCGACAGGCGCATCAAAGGGTAATACCTTGAGCTGCTCTATCACTTCCAGCAACAGAGGTTCGGCCTTGGCGTACTTTTGCTCCGCCAGATAGATGGCGGCCACAGCTGTATCGGCATTGACCCGCTGCAATGAATCTTTTGGCGCAAGTTCGTGGTAAATCTTCTGGGCATTGATGGCATAGGCTCGAACCTCGCGGTCATAAACCTCAGTCACAACGAGATCGTTAAAAGCTTCGAGACGCACTGCGGCGGACAGCAGCCGGTCATTTTTGCCATCAGCCAAGGCTATGGCCTGCTGGTAAAGCTTAGCCGCCTCTTTGGGATTGCTGCTGTGCGCAAGCCCCATCATAGGGTCGAGCACTTCCAAGGCCTGTTCGCCATACAGAGCTTGATAGCTTTGCAACGCTTGCTGATATAAGACTTTGCTCCTTTGCTGATTGGCAATTCCCTGCTCATCCAACATCAGATTACGCGGCTGTTGCAGCGCCTTGGCCAGATTCATCGACAACGCCAAAGTCGTCCTATCGGTTGCACCCAATTTGGCTTTACCGTCGGCATAGGCCTGCTCGGCAGCACTAATTATCTGAGCCTTGTCACCCTTTTCCAACGCTTGTTGATAGGCCTGATAACTTTCATCCAACCCGGCTTGGGCAGTACCGAATATAAGAGGCAGGAGCAATAGCGACAGTTTGGATACTGAAACAGGGATAGATTTAGTAGATTGCGAGAAGTTGAACATGGCGCGTCTTCCTTAACACTGAGTATCTAGCACTTTTATGGATAATCGGCGCTTGGTGACTTCAAGTCACTGACTCGGCGGGCCTGCTGCCGAGCAAATCACAAACGCCAATAACTGCTCAAAGTAACAATATATAAACCTATTGTAAATAGCTGGTACTTTAAACAGCTCTCGGGCTAGTTTTTTGATTTTTCGGTTAAATCTTTAAATGCACCATTTAATTTGCTCAGTAACTCAAGCGGCAGCGGAAACAGGATGGTCGAATTGTTTTCCGCCGCCACTTCCGTCAGGGTATGCAGATAACGCAGCATGATGGCATTGGGTTCTTTCCCCAGCGTCTGCGCCGCTTCCACCAGTTTTTCCGAGGCTTCCATCTCCCCCAGAGCATGGATCACCTTGGCCCGCCGCTCCCGCTCGGCCTCGGCCTGACGGGCAATAGCGCGGATCATACTTTCATTGAGATCCACGTGCTTGATTTCCACATTGGCCACCTTGATGCCCCAGACATCTGTGTGGGAGTCGAGGATCCTTTGAATGTCGGCATTGAGCATCTCTCTGTTGGCCAACATCTCGTCCAGCTCATGCTGACCGAGCACGGATCTCAGGGTGGTCTGTGCCAGTTGACTGGTGGCAGCGAGGAAGTTCTCCACATTGATAATCGCCTTTTGCGGGTCGACTACCCGAAAATAGAGCACTGCATTGACCCGCACCGAGACATTATCACGGCTGATCACATCCTGAGAGGGCACATCCATCACTATGGTTCGAAGATCCACCCGCACCATCTGCTGCACCACAGGGATCAGTATGATAAGCCCAGGCCCCTTGACCCGGTAAAAACGCCCAAGAAAGAAAATCACCCCACGTTCATACTCCCTGAGGATGCGGAACATACTGATAAGCAAGGCCGCAAACAGCACCAATAACACCCCAAAGGAAATATTCAAACTACTGCTGATAGCTTCGCCCATGTCAGTCTCCTCTGCGTTGATTTTCAGTCGGCTCGATATCACCGCTTTTCACCTCAGCCAGCTTGAGTACCAGCCCCTTAAGCTCCAAAACCCGCACCCGTTGCCCGGGGTTCAAGGCCTGTTCGCTGTCACCTTGCCAATCTTCTCCCATAAAATGCACCCGGCCGCGCCCGGGAAAACCCTCTATCACCCTGGCATATTCCCCTACCATCCCCTCGGCGCCGGCCACTCCGGACAATTTGCGAGTTTTGAACACAAAGCTGATCAGTAGCAGGAAAAACAGCAGGCTCACGACGCTGACCAGGGCTATCACAGGCCAGGCGATACGAAAGGCTTCAACTTCACTGTCCACCAAAAATACCGACCCCAGCACAAAGGCGGCCAGGCCGCCGAAGCCTAAAATCCCAAAGCTCGGCAGCATGGCCTCGGCGAGCAGAAGAATAATTCCCAAGAGCAATAAACCACCACCGGCATAGCTGATGGGGAGCAGTTGGAAGGCATACAAGGCCAACAGCAGACAGATCCCCCCTATTACGCCGGGCAACATGGCGCCAGGACTGTAAAACTCCAGCAGCAAACCGTAGATCCCCAATAACATCAGTATGTAAGCGATATTGGGGTTGGTGAGCAGATTGATGAAACGGGCACGCCAATCCGGGCTGCGATCCAGCACTATGGCGTTTTCGGTTTTGAGTATCCTAATGCCGCCTTGCATGGCTACCGACTTGCCATCAAGTATGGCCAGGAGTTGCTGCGGCGTATCGGCGATATAGTCGATAACATTGGCCTCCAGCGCTTCCGAGGCCGTCAGGGTCGCCGCATCACGTACCGCCTTCTCGGCCCACTCGACATTACGCTGACGCAGCTCCGCCAGTGCCCGAATATAAGCAATGGCATCATTGAGCTGCTTGCGCTCAAGTTTTTGACTGTTGCTGTCGCCCACTGGTTTTTTGGCTTCATTCTCTGACGGCTTGGGCTCCGGTGGCTCATTTCCCATGGGACCAAGTTGCACAGGGGTTGCCGCCCCAAGACTGGTGGCACTCGCCATGGCGGTGATATGACAGGCATATAAGATGTAAGTCCCGGCGCTGGCTGCGCGGGCACCGGATGGATAGACCAGGCAGGCAACCGGCACCCTGGAGCCGAGAATCGCTTGATTGATATCCCGCAGGCTGGATACCAGGCCTCCGGGGGTATCCAGAGTGATCAACACCAACTGACTGCCTGGGGTTGCAGCTGCACTCTCTATCCCCCGGATCAGATAGTCGCTGACACCGGGCCCTATGGCTCCTTTGACACTGAGCAGGGTAATGGTCGGCGCTGCGGCCGGGGAGTAAGGCTTTGGCCGGACGTGGTCTGCACCTAAGCCAGGCAAGATCCACAACAGAGCCAAGAGTCCTACACAGCCGCAGCGCCGGAACAAAGTATTGGCCGGCCAGCCTTTCATAACGCCCCCGGGTGGGTTTCCCCATACCTTAAGGATAGTCGGCTTTGGGGATTAGGCATAAAGCACTCATGTGACGGCCTTAAACCGAGCCGGTAAAAATGAGCAGAAGGAGAGACCAATGAAAAAGGCGCCGAATCAACGGCGCCTGGTATTCAATGAGGGTTAGCGGACTATGCTGAGTCAACGGCAGGAATCAAGAGATTGAAACCTGCCACAAGGCTTATATATTTCAGCTCAAGGCTGTTTCAGCCTACCGCCCAAACAATCGCCTGCAGTGACAACATTGAGAAGATGCCGGCCAGAATATCATCGGCCATGATGCCAAGGCCGCCATGCACCTTGGCATCCAGCACCCGAATGGGCCAGGGCTTGAAGATATCGAAAATGCGGAACAACACAAAGCCCTGCAGCAACCAGAGTACACCGGCGGGCGCTGCAATCATGGTGATCAGTAACCCTGCTACTTCATCCCAAACTATGGCGCCGTGATCGTGCACCCCCATATCTTTGGAAGTCTTGCCGCACAGATAGATGCCACCGATACAGGCCAGCAGCGTCACGGCAATATACACCCCCAAACTGAACTGGGACAGCAACAGATATACAGGCACGGCTGCCAAGGTTCCAAAGGTCCCCGGCGCCTTGGCCGCGAGGCCGGAGCCAAAACCGAGTGCCAGAAAATGCACCGGGTTCTTGAGGCTGACCCTTGCGAGCGCCTCGTCATGAGCAAACCACTTCATCTAAAAATGCTCAAATCCTGTCTGTTGCGGCTCGAATACCTCGCCGTGATATTGTAGCCTGAGTTGATTACCGGCAAGTATCTGGCCGACTTGATAGAACTTGACTCCGGCATGGCCCAAGGCGGTTTCCAGCGCGCCGCGCTGCGCCTCCGGCACAGTGAACAGCAGCTCATAGTCTTCGCCGCCACAGAGGGCATAGTCGAGTGCCGCATCCGCTGTGACAGTATCTTTCATCGCCTGGGACAGCGGCAGCTTATCCACTTCAATAACCGCACCGACGGCCGATGCCTTGAGGATATGCTTGATATCCGACAGCAAGCCATCTGAGAGATCTATGGCGCTCGATGCCAAGCCCCTCAGGGATTGACCAGCCAGGACTCTGGGGGAGGGATGATAATGGCGGTTAACCAGATATTCCTTGTGCTCTGCCCTCGCCTTCAATTCACCGCGGATAATATCCAGCCCCAGGGCAGAATCACCCAGGGAACCTGTGACATAAATCCAATCACCGGCGCGGGCACCGCTACGGGTGAGCGCCTTGCCCTCCGGCACTTGGCCATGAACCGTGATATTGATGGCTCTCGGGCCGCGGGTGGTATCGCCTCCGACCAGAGAAATACCATAGTAATCAGCCGCTTCAAATAAACCGGTACTGAATTGCTCCAGCCAGGTTTCATCGACACTGGGCATGGTCAGTGCCAGGGTCATCCATGCGGGCTCGGCCCCCATGGCAGCAAGATCGGATAGGTTGACCGCCAACGCCTTGTAGCCCAATGCCTGGGCCGGCATGTCCGGCAAGAAATGGACATTTTCCACCAAGGTATCGCAGGAGATGGCAATGGATTTGTGTTCGGCGGGGTGCACCAGGGCACAATCGTCACCTATGCCGAGGCGGACATCTTTGCGCGCTTGGCCACGACCATGGAAATAGCGCTCGATAAGTTGAAATTCTTTCACTGTTGACTTGGCCACTGGTTCGCAGCCTCCCGGTTTTCCAATGAAAAAACGGTATCTTACGATACCGTTTGTCTAATTTCTTTCTGGTTCAGCGACGAGCTACCAGCTTGTCCAATATGCCATTGACAAACTTGTGGCTGTCCTCGGCGCCGAACGCCTTGGCCAACTCGATAGCCTCGTTGATTACCACTTTGTAAGGCGTATCCTTGCGGAAAGTCAGCTCGTAAGCCGCCAAACGCAAAATGGCCTTCTCCACAGGATCGACCTCCTCCATGGGACGCTGATCCAGATGGGGGGCAATTAACTCGTCCAGTTGAGCCTTTTTGGTTGCCGCTCCGGTGAACAGTTCACGGAAGTAGGCGACATCCACGCCGTCTATGTTTTGCTCGGTCAGAAACTCGTGCTCCACATCGGCAATATTGTTCCCGCTCAGTTGCCATGAATAGATGGCTTGAACCGCTAAACGGCGGGCTCTGCGGCGCTCTGAAGGCTTCATGCTTTTTCCTGTATTACAGCTGTTGCTCAAGTTGTTGCAGCACGTTCACCATTTCCAGCAGACCCAGGGCAGCTTCGCCGCCTTTGTTGCCAGCCTTGGTGCCGGAACGCTCAATGGCCTGTTCGATAGTGTCTGTGGTCAGTACCCCGAAAGAGACCGGGATATCGAATTCCAGACCCACTTGAGCCAGACCCTTGTTGCATTCACCTGCAACGAAATCAAAGTGTGGTGTACCACCACGGATCACTGCCCCCAGGGCGATGATACCGTCGAACTTGCCACTGGCGGCAACACGACGGGCGGCCAAAGGCAGCTCGAAAGCACCAGGTACGCGTACCACAGTGATGTTGTCTTCACTTATCTGACCGAAACGCTTAAGAGTGTCTACGGCACCCTCCAGCAGACTTTCAACCACAAAGCTGTTGAAACGGGATACAACGATCGCGACTTTGGCGTTTTTTGCTTCGATATTACCTTGAACTATGTTCATTATCTTACCTAACTTAGCTAAAGCACCCGGCCGGGGGCAAAAAGTGGCGCTATGATAGCACGCAATTTACCCCTTCGCCCTATGCAATTATTCGGAAATGGTTAATTAATTTGGTCGGCTCATTCGCCGGGAATATACTCAGTGACTTCCAGACCAAAGCCCCCCAAAGAGTGATAACGCTTGGGCGAGCTGAGCAGGCGCATTTTGTTGACACCAAGCGTCGCCAGAATCTGTGAGCCTACGCCAACCCTTTGGGAGGTTCCCTGCCATTTGGCGGTCACCGGCACTTCACCCTTGTCTTCGGCTTCGAAAGCCTTGACCTTGGCGATAATGCTCTCGTTAG
Organism: Shewanella sp. BJSY2023SW005; assembly: GCF_047314585.1. NCBI lineage: Bacteria > Pseudomonadati > Pseudomonadota > Gammaproteobacteria > Alteromonadales > Shewanellaceae > Shewanella > Shewanella sp. BJSY2023SW005. The sequence continues at coordinate 57,303 of NZ_JBKORJ010000065.1, read as the reverse complement.
GCTCCTGGTTACCCAGCAGCAACAGCACGCCACCATCGGCGGCAATCCGCGCCATGGCTTGCTCAAGCGGCCAGCTGCGCACTTCATCGCGCTCAGAGAACAGCAGGTCATTAATGGTGTTTTGCAGGTGTACCCGCACCAGAATATTGTCAACAATCTCGCCCTTGACCATGGCAAAGTGCAGTTGATTATCTATGGTGTCGCGAAAGGTGTGTAGCTCAAACTCACCGAAACGGGTAGGCAGCTTGCACCTGGCCTCACGCACCACTGTGGTTTCTGTGTTATTGCGGTAATTGATCAGATCGGCAATGGTGCCCATCTTAACGCCGTGCTCCTTGGCGAACACTTCCAGATCCGGACGGCGCGCCATGGTGCCATCCTCGTTAAGGATCTCCACGATCACAGCCGAAGGTTCCAAACCGGCCAAACGCGCCAGATCGCAACCGGCTTCGGTATGACCGGCGCGCACCAGCACTCCGCCATCCTGCGCCATCAAAGGGAAGATATGCCCGGGCTGAACTATGTCGGACGGCGTGGCATTTTTAGCCACAGCCGCCTGTACTGTCACGGCGCGGTCATGGGCGCTAATACCTGTGGTCACCCCTTCAGCGGCCTCGATGGAGACGGTGAAGTTGGTCGAAAACTGGGCGTTGTTATTGCTGACCATCAGCGGCAGATTCAGCTGCTGGCAGCGAGCCTTGGTCATGGTTTGGCAGATAAGACCACGGCCGAAGCGAGCCATGAAGTTGATCGCTTCCGGGGTAACTTTCTCCGCCGCCATGATGAGGTCGCCCTCATTTTCTCTGTCCTCATCGTCCATCAGGATAACCATTTTGCCCTGACGAATATCCTCGATGATCTCTTCGATACTGTGTAGCGCCATTGTAAGACCTTTATCTCTTGTTCTGTGTAATCAATGAATTCTAACCTGTTAGCGCGCGATAACCAGTGGGCTGGCGCACATCTAGCGCATGAAGCCGGCCTTGGCGAGCATAGCCAGGGTGACACCTTCGCTCGGCTGCGCTTCCTCTTTGTGCTGCATCAGACGCTCAAGATAGCGGGCTATCTGATCCACCTCCAGATTGACCTTATCGCCGGGGCGCAGCTCAAGCAGAGTGGTTTCACTGGCGGTATGCGGCACTATGGTGAGACGGAAATTGCGGCCATCCACTTCGTTAACCGTGAGGCTGACGCCATCGACGGTAATGGAGCCTTTATGGGCAATGTAACGGGCCAGCTCAGCGGGTGCCTCGAGCCAAAACTCCAGCGCCTTGCCCCTTGGAGTCACACTGATGACCCGCGCCATACCATCCACATGGCCACTGACCAAGTGCCCACCCAAGCGGGTGTTTGGCGTGACCGCCTTTTCCAGGTTGACTTTGGTGCCGACGCTGTAGCGGTCAAAGCCGGTGAGACTGACAGTTTCGGCCGAAACATCGGCCACATAACCCTCCGCCAGGCGTTCAACCACGGTCAGACACACGCCGTTGGTGGCAATGCTATCGCCCAGACGCACATCACTGAGATCCAACTTGCCGCTGGCCACAGTCAGACGAATATCATCACCACGGCGCTCCAGTGCCCGTATTGTACCGACAGCTTCAATTATTCCGGTAAACATTCAATCACCTATCTTGAGAGTAAGCCGGGTATCATTGCCAAGCTTACGTTGATCTGTTACCCGTATCGCCGGGGTATCGGCTATCTGCTGATAGTTTGGCAAGGCCAGCAGGTTTCGGCCAGCGGCGCCAAGCAGTTTCGGGGCTTGATAAAGCAGCAGTTCATCGGCCAACCCGGCACTAATAAAGGCGCCGCAAAGCGTTGCCCCGGCCTCGACCAACACCGCATTACAGCTCTGGCTCAGGTGTTGCAGCAACGCCGCGATATCGACTCTGTTGTCTTCACCGGCCAGCACCAAAGTGGTGACATAAGGCGGCAAAGCGGCTAGGAATTCATCCTCATAGGGACGGCAGCTGACCAAGAGCACCGGGCTGGCAATTTGCAACAGCCTGGCATCGAGCGGCATACGGCAGTTGCTGTCGAGTATCACTCGCAGCGGTTGAATAAGCTGTTGCTCGCTGAGGGTTTCACCCAGGCTGCCAAGCTCAGCGTGCCGGACATTCAGGGAAGGGTCATCGGCCAATACGGTTTCAATGCCGGTGAGCAGAGCGCAACTGCGGGCTCTGAGCCTTTGCACGTCGCGGCGCGCCTCGGGGCCGGTTATCCATTTGGACTCACCGTTGGCCAGTGCCGTCTTGCCATCGAGACTCGCCGCCAGTTTGAGGGTGACCCAAGGGCGATTTCGCTCCATTCGCGATAAAAAGCCCGGATTCAACTCTCTGGCCTGCTCGGCCAAGAGACCGCTCTGCACCTGGATCCCAGCTTCCTGCAGCATGCCGATACCTTGGCCGGCCACCTGAGGGTTGGGATCTGTCATTGCCACCACCACCCGCTTGAGGCCATGTTTAATTAAGGCTTCGGCACAGGGCGGCGTGCGACCATAGTGACTGCAAGGTTCGAGGGTGACATAGGCAGTAGCACCGCGGGCCTTGTCAGCGGCCATTTTCAGGGCATGTACTTCGGCATGGGGCTCACCGGCACGCTGGTGCCAGCCTTCGCCGACAATCTTGCCACCGGCATCTATGATGACGCAGCCGACATTGGGGTTGGGGCGGGTTGTATAACGGCCACGGCGAGCCAGCATTATGGCGCGGCTCATCATGGCGATATCAGTATTGGACCACATGGGGGTTTCCGTTACTTAACAGTTGGCTGTGACTGACAGCCTATTTTTTCTCCAGCTTGGCAATCGCTTCACCAAACTCTGACACATCTTCAAAGGCACGATACACAGAGGCAAAGCGAATATAGGCCACCTTATCCAGCTCAATAAGATGATCCATCATCAGATTGCCGATCATTTCCGAGGTCACTTCCCGCTCGCCTGTGGCTCTGAGGGTGGACTTGATCTTGCTGATCGCCTCTTCAATCTTATCCATGGAAACCGGACGTTTCTCGGCGGCGCGCAGCATACCGCCGCGCAGCTTGTCCTCATCGAACGGTTGCCTGCTGCCATCGCGCTTGATCACTCTGGGCATGACAAGCTCGGCACCTTCAAAGGTGGTAAAGCGTTCATGACACAGAGTACATTCCCGGCGACGGCGCACCTGATGACCGTCTGCCACCAGCCTGGAATCTATCACCTTGGTATCCGTCGCACTGCAAAATGGACAATGCATTATGCCTCCTGGTGCTCAGTTGCCGGCAGCGGCTGCTGCTAAATGGCAGAAACAAAAATGGCCGCTGAATTCAGCGGCCATCGAAGTTTATCCTATTCCCTTGAAAAGGTTAACCGTAAACAGGGAAGCGAGCGCACAGTTCCAGCACCTGGCCCTTCACTCGCTCGATAACGGCGTCATCGTGAGCATTGTCGAGCACATCACAGATCCAGCCGGTCAGTTCACGGGCTTCGGCTTCCTTGAAACCGCGGCGAGTGATGGCCGGAGTACCGATACGCACCCCGGAGGTCACAAAGGGTGAGCGGGGATCATTAGGCACTGAGTTCTTGTTGACTGTGATATTGGCACGGCCCAGAGCGGCGTCGGCTTCTTTACCGGTCAGCTCACGGCCAATCAGGTCCACCAGCATCAGATGGTTGCTGGTACCGCCGGAAACTATCTTGTAACCGCGTTCGAGGAACACCTCAACCATGGCCTTGGCGTTATTAACCACCTGCTGCTGATAGGTTTTGAATTCCGGCTCCAGTGCTTCTTTGAAGGCCACGGCTTTACCGGCGATAACGTGCATCAGAGGACCACCCTGACCGCCCGGGAATACCGCGGAATTCAGCTTCTTGTACAGATCTTCATCGTCGGCAGCCGACAGAATCACACCACCGCGGGGACCGGCCAGTGTCTTGTGAGTGGTCGAAGTCACCACGTGGGCGTGCGGCACAGGGTTAGGATAAACACCGGCAGCGATAAGACCGGCCACGTGGGCCATATCGACAAACAGGTAAGCGCCAATTTTGTCGGCGATTTCGCGCAGCTTGGCCCAGTCAACTATGCCTGAGTAGGCCGAGAAGCCGCCGATGATCATCTTGGGCTTGTGTTCCAGCGCCAGCGTTTCGAGTTCGCTGTAGTCAATCTTGCCGGACTCGTCGATACCGTAAGGAATGATGTTATACAGCTTGCCGGAAAAGTTAACCGGAGAGCCGTGGGTCAAGTGACCACCGTGAGCCAGGTTCATCCCCAGTACGGTATCGCCGGGTTGCAGCAACGCCATATAAACCGCGCTGTTGGCCTGTGAACCTGAGTGTGGCTGAACGTTGGCGTAAGTAGCGCCAAACAGCTGCTTGGCACGCTCAATTGCCAGAGTCTCCACCACATCGACATACTCACAACCACCGTAGTAACGCTTGCCTGGATAACCTTCGGCATACTTGTTGGTCAGTTGTGAGCCCTGGGCTTCCATGACTCTGGGGCTGGTGTAGTTTTCGGAGGCGATCAGCTCAATGTGCTCTTCCTGACGACGGGTTTCATCCTCAATCGCCTTGAACAGCTCAGGATCATAGTCGGCAATGTTCATACTTTTCTTCAGCATCTGTCACTCCAGCTGGCAAATCTTATTGGTAGGGTTGCGCGGTATTCTACTCTGAGTGTGACAAATATCCCAGTCGCAGGATGATGAAAATCCTTGTGTCAGCAGATGACTATGTTTCATTTGCTGAACAATGGTGCCGCTATCTGGCCGCATCTGGCAGGAGCCCTGTCAAATTGGTAAACTGCCGCCAGTTTAGGAAAACTCAGTTCAGGACAACAGAGAAACAATATGGCTCAGTTTGTATACAGCATGCTGAGGGTCGGTAAAATAGTGCCGCCCAAAAAGCAGATCCTCAAAGATATTTCATTGAGTTTCTTCCCCGGCGCCAAAATTGGTGTCCTGGGTCTCAACGGCTCGGGTAAATCCACCCTGTTGAAAATCATGGCAGGTCTGGACACAGAAATTGAAGGTGAAGCCCGTCCCATGCCGGGACTCAAGATAGGTTACCTACCCCAGGAGCCCCAGCTTGATCCCAACAAGACAGTACGGGAAACCATAGAAGAAGCCGTCAGCGAAGCCAAAAACGCCCTCAAGCGTCTGGATGAAGTCTATGCGGCCTATGCTGAGCCGGATGCCGACTTCGACGCCCTGGCCAAGGAGCAAGGCGAGCTGGAAGCCATCATTCAGGCCCAGGATGCCCACAATCTGGACAACATTCTCGAGCGCGCCGCCAACGCCCTGCGTCTGCCGGAATGGGACGCCAAGGTGGAGGTGCTCTCCGGGGGTGAACGTCGCCGGGTGGCCATCTGTCGTCTGCTGCTGGAAAAGCCGGAGATGCTGCTGCTGGACGAACCGACCAACCACCTGGATGCCGAATCCGTTGCTTGGCTGGAGCACTTCCTGCAGGAATACTCAGGCACTGTGGTCGCCATTACCCACGACCGTTACTTCCTCGACAATGCCGCCGGCTGGATCCTGGAACTGGACCGGGGTGAAGGTATCCCATGGCAGGGCAACTACTCCTCCTGGCTGGAGCAGAAAGATGCCCGTCTGAAGCAGGAAGCCGCCAGCGAAAGCGCCCGCCAGAAGACGATTGCCAAGGAATTGGAGTGGGTGCGTCAGGGTGCCAAGGGACGTCAGTCCAAGGGCAAAGCCCGTATGGCCCGCTTCGAAGAGCTGAACAGCTCAGATTATCAGCGCCGCAACGAGACCAATGAGCTGTTTATTCCGCCCGGTCCTCGCCTGGGTGACAAGGTGATTGAGGTGCGCAATCTCACCAAGAGCTATGGTGACCGCATTCTGATAGACAACTTAAGCTTCAGCGTTCCCAAGGGCGCCATAGTCGGTATTATCGGTGCCAACGGTGCCGGTAAGTCGACCCTGTTCAGAATGCTCAGCGGCGCCGAGCAGCCGGACAGCGGTGAAATCGAGATAGGTGATACAGTCCAAATCGCCTCTGTGGAACAGTTCCGTGACTCGATGAACGACAAGAACACGGTTTGGGAAGAGATTTCCGGCGGTCAGGACATAATGCGGATCAACAATCTGGAGATCCCGAGCCGCGCCTATGTCGGTCGCTTCAACTTCCGTGGTGGCGATCAGCAGAAGATCATCGGCTCACTTTCCGGCGGTGAACGTAACCGGGTGCATCTGGCCAAGCTGCTGCAAGCCGGCGGCAACGTGTTGCTGCTCGACGAACCGACCAACGATCTGGACGTGGAAACTCTGCGGGCACTGGAAGAAGCGCTGTTGGAATTCCCCGGCTGCGCCATGGTGATCTCGCACGACCGTTGGTTCCTCGACCGTATCTGTACTCACATCCTCGACTACCGTGACGAGGGGCAGGTTAACTTCTACGAAGGTAACTACACAGAATACTCGGCCTGGCTGAAAAACCAATTCGGTGCCGATGTGATTGAGCCACACAGACTCAAGTACAAGCGGATGACCAAGTAATAGAAAAACCGTACAAAAAACGGAGGCAAACGCCTCCGTTTTTTATTTCCTTTAACCCAGGCCCGCTTCAGAATCGTCCAACTGCCTGCCACTGTCCGAGCGAAACGCCTGCTCTCTGGGCACACACTCAAACACTTCACGCACATAATGGCGTTTGCCGCGGTTACCTATCCGCTCCAGCTTCATTCCCGGCATCTGCCGCTGGTAGAGCTCGGCCTTGGCCGGATCCCAGGAGACCCGAATAATCTCCTGCGCCGCTCTTGTTGTTTCCACCAGGCACTTATAGTCCTGACGTTGCCCCTTGGGCTGTGCGGCAGCCAGGGGCAGACTCAAGAGTATGGCCAAAGACAACATCAGCTTGTTCATCATCCGCTCCTCAGTTGGCCTGATAGTAATAAATCTTGTTGGTAGACGGGCCGCCGCCGACACACTTGTGATCGCCAGCTGGGCAGCCTGGATCCGGCTTCACCTTCTCCATATCTTCGCCGGCATTGCCAATGCCTATCAAATACATATAGCTATCGGCCACAGTGCCATCACTCCTGATATTGGGCGGCACAACCAACTGCGGTGTATCCGGGACACTCTCTCCCATCTCCAGATAGGTTTTTGTGTAACTGCGGGTGCCCTTGTGCAGATCAAAGCCATAGAGGTAGCCCTGCCCGGCAACCAAACACTGGTTGGTGGAGGTCTGCGAGCCGGGCACATAGGAGGTAAAGAAAACCCGCCCTTTGATGATACTGGCATCGGAAAGGCTTTTTTCACCATTGCGGGTAAAGTCGTAATACCAACCGCGCTTGCGGCCAAAAGCAATATGTTCTTTCTCTGAAGTCGGCGCCTTGGCAGTCACATCGTAAAGATCCGCCAACGTCAGTGCCTGAGGCACTGCCTTGCCCTTGAAACTCTGACTGAGGGTATTTCTGTCCTGCAGAACAAAGAACATGTCCGAGCGACTGGTATTCGATGGAGATGGCCTGAGTCCGGAGCCGACCACCACGGCATCGTAAGGGATCTGCTGCGCCGAAATCACCGTCTTTGACTGGCCGTTGACCGTGACACGGTTCTCGCTCAGATTGCCAAACATGGTTTGCGCCACCACAGGGGCGGCAAAGAAGCGCCTGTCGGTATTCTCTGTGCTGCCACCAAGAGAAGCAAACTTGAAGGCACTCCATTGTTTGGTGTCGGCACCAGCCATATCCAGCCGCCAAACATTGGCCCCGGTATCTGTGGCATAGATACGGTCAGTAACGCCATCACCATTGCTGTCAAGAATCGCGACCGAATTGGGAATGCTGTCCCTCAGCCCCGGCATTGGAGTATCACCGCCGGGGCCAAATCTGTGCAGTAACTTGCCGGTTTCGGCATCCAGAATGAACACCCCTCGGCCCTGGCTATCGGCGCCACCGACCTCCAGAGTATCCTTGGCCGGAGAGTACCCTGCCCCAAAGATGAGCACCGGCTTATCACCCTGACCTGGAATGGTGGTCACCACAGGCTTGGCCCAGCTTTGCCCCAACTCACTCATGCCGGCCGAGTCTGCGCTGATATGCCACATCAGGCTAGGCTTATCCGGATTGGTCACATTCATGGCGTAGTAACCACGGCCACCACGCCGCAGCCCCATAAATACCCAAGCCTTCTCCATCTTGTTGCCGCTGCGCTTGATATAAGCCACGGGTGAGCCATCAAAACCATAAACCGAATGCACGCCGGAAGGTACGTTGGCTCTGAGCGTTGCCAGATTGGGCAAAAATTCCCAAGGCATAAAGGCCCAGCTCTCATTGACCGAGTCCCCTTTGTCCTGAAACATATGCAGCATGCCGTGGTTACTGCCCACCAGAATACGGATATCCGGGTTCTTTGCGGACGAACCGAAATCTATGGCCAAAGGTTTGGAATGCAAGGGGTCGCCCAGAAGGTCATGGCGCTTATCGCTGCGGCTGTTGTTTTGGTTGTCATCGTCAATATCCTTGCCGATAACCCAGTCGAACAGATCCTGCAGTTGGCTTTTGTCTACTCCCATATGCTGCGCCAGCTTGGCCTCGCCACCGGCGTAACTGCTGGCCGCGGCCTTGGTCAGGGGCGACAAACCGCCTTTGGAAGCAAAATTGCCGTAGAAAGTGCGCTGCTTTTGGTTATAGAGGGCCTCGGCCACCCCACCTTTGGTGACATCGTCGCCATCACCACCGGCGTTGCAAGCCGCCTGAGAGCTCCAGAAGGAGCAGGCCGAGGTATTGATATTGCCATTGTCGGCAATGGCCGGATTGCCGTTTTTGTCTACCACATCCCCTGTGCCTGTCACCCTGAATTTCTTGATATTGCCACGCCAACGGGGGCCCTTGTTGGGCAGAAACATGGAGTAGTACACAGAGTCAAAGGTCTGCACCTTGTTAAAGTTGTTGCTGGCCACTGAGGGCGAGGTGAAACTGGCATTCTTCTCCAGAATTTGATTGACCACCAACTGGATTGCCGACTGCAGCTTGCTGGCATTTTGGGCATCAAAGTAACGGCCGCCGCCTTTTTCAGCAGTCTTTCTCAGCAAGGCTTCCGCCCTGGCCGCCCCCTCACTGAAACCTATGGTAAAAGTATTGACCGTCTGTTTGCCGGCCATATTGGGGTTGACATCATTGCTGGCCATCCAGCTGCTCAGGGCACTGAGATAACTGTTGCCATTACGGCTCACATAGGCATCCTTGCCCCCGGTCATCCCCTGCACCAAGCCGTCAGCGGCGCTATCCAGCGTCGGCTCACCGTCTGTGATATAGATTACATAGGCTTGGTTCTGACATTTTTTAAACGGTGAATCATAGATGCCATTCTTGATAATGCTCGGATCCGCTTGCGGCGTATTTTCCGTAAGGTAGGTGCGGGTGACTATGGGGCGGCCCCAACGATCAGTGACAACCCGCCCCCAATAGTCCCTCTTGTAGAAAGTGTAATCGCTGTCATCGTCTCCAAAATACACCCCTTGACCACTAAAGTAACGATAGGCCTCGTAGAGGGTTTCACACAAGGGTGTATTCTGGGCGTAAGCGATTTCCTTGACACTCTCGATAAGTGCTATCTTACTGGCAGCACTCTGCTGTTTTATCCCGGAGATGATCCGCCCGCCGTCACGCACTCCTTCCCTGTCATGGTTGAGGTTGAATATGGCCAGTCCCAAATCCACCCCGGGAGTCGTCACAATCACGTTCTGAATCGCTTCCTGGGCGAGTTGCAGGCGAGTCTTGGTGACCTTTTTCTTGTCGCTGTGGTACCAGCGTAGATAATCTTCTGTGTAGAGGGTCACCACACGACCTGTGCCAAAACCTGTGCGCTCGGCCGAGTCCTTAGCCGCCTTCTTCTGCGCCTCGGTCGAGCCATTGCTGACCTGGGTGTAGCTGATCACTTGATTGCGGTTACCGGCACTATCCAGCGGCAAACCATCGGGTATCCCTTCGGCATTGCCATAACGCTCATCCTGAATATCCTCGAAACAATCTACCAGGGTAACATTGGCACCATTGTTTTCGGGCAACTCTTTCCAGGTGCCATTTTGTCCGGAGAAACTGTATTCACGGACAAAACCGGTATAAATCCCATACTTGTTCAGATATTCCCAGGACGTTTGGCAGCCGTTATTGCTGCGCAAAAAACGCCAGGTCTTATCCTGCTTGCCCGGAACCGGCATATTGTCTGAATCAGGAGCACCTTTGGTGAAGTAAATAAATTCTTTCTTGGGCTCAAGAGCGCCACCACCTGCGCCGGGAGAATAACTCTCATCCACATCGTATACATAATTACCCATACTGGCCGAGTTATCGAAAATGATCAGCATTTGCGGCCGGGCACCGCTGCGCGATGAGGACTCATAAACATAGAGTTCAGTGTCATCGGCCAATAATGGGCTGGCCAATATAAAACTGCCAATACAGGAGAGCAACAAGGCCAGGAATCGCCTGCTGATTTGCCGCCAACAAGGGCCGATACATCCGTGATTTGTCATGGTAGTTACGTCGTGTTTTACCGGTGTTTATTCCACTGTTCTGATAGATAGAGATAAACAAAACACCGGACTGTAAAATAAGGCTTTTATCTCTTCGAGCCTCTATTTACCACGACAGGAACACCCAAACAACAAATTAATCAAATTATTTACATTAATATCAAAATGTGTCGATTTGGCCTCAGGTTAATCAAACAGATTTGACCTTAGCCAAATATCTGACTCGACTTCAACATTTAACCGAACACCCGCACAATATCAGCCAGTTCATTTTAGAAGATCCGGTATTCACTACTATTATGGTGTTTTTAAAATGACCTTTATTCAAAACAGGAGTGGCACACCTCTTGGCTGCGCCGAATCAAATGTAAAATATATGTATCAAAACCTCAATTGTAATTAACATGGCATTTGCTGATATCCTAAAAATTCGGAATAAGGCACCGAAGAAGAAAGTTATCAATAGGAGAGACTTGGCCACGAAAGAAACCTCTTGTTCGGGCATTTACCTATTTGATGCAAACAGAGCGATGAAGCCAACCCTGGGTCTCTCAGTCCAGATTTTTGCCGGCCTGGTCGATTTTTCTTCCTGTGGCAGAGTAAAATTCCTCATTCCTTGATACGCACTCAAACACTTCGCGTATGTAATGGCGCTGCCCACGATTGCCAATCCGCTCCAGCACCATTCCCGGCATCTGTCGCTGATAGAGTTCCGCCTTGGACGGATCCCAGGAGACCCGGATGATCTCCTGCGCCGCTCTTGTTGTTTCCACCAGGCACTTATAATCCTGTCGCGTTTGCCCCTCACTCGCCATCAGGGGGAAACATACGCTCAAAGACAAGCTAAGGATCACCTTGTTCACTGTACACCTCTGCGCTTCAATCGGCCTGGAAGTAATAGAGTTTGTGAGTCGCCGGGCCTTCACCGACACACTGTTCGTCCCCAGCAGGGCAGCCTTTATCATCAACCAGCTTGTCCATGAGTGCCGCAGCATTCCCAATACCAATCAGATAGAGATAGCTGTCCCCGGCAGTTCCGTCGGCATTGGTGCCTGGCTGCACCACCAACTGCGGGGTGTCGGGGAGACTTTCCCCCGTCTCCAGATAAGTCTGGGTATAGCTGCGCGCCCCCTTATGCAGATCAAAGCCGTAGAGATACCCCTTGCCCGAGACCAGACATTGCTCCGCCGAGGCTTTACTGCCCGGGACATAGGAAGTGAAAAACACCCGCCCTTTGATAATACTGGCATCGGACAGACTCTTTTCACCACTGCGGGTAAAGTCATAATACCAGCCGAGTTTGCGGCCAAAATCGATATGTTCCTGGGCGGAATTCGGCGCCTTGGCCGTCACATCGTAGAGTTCGGCCAGGGTCAGTGGTTGTGGGGGATCTATTTCATTGAAATTTTGGCTGGCAGTGTTTCTGTCCTGCAACACAAAGAACATGTCCGAACGACTGGTATCCGAAGGCGATGGCCTGAGTCCAGAGCCCACCACTACGGCATCATAGGGGATCTCCATGGATGAATTGACTGTCTTTGACTCGCCGTTGGTCGTGACCCGGTTCTCGGTCTGATTACTTAACATGGTTTGCGCCACTACAGGCGCGGCAAAGAAGCGCCTGTCCGTACTCTCAGTGCTGCCGCCAAGAGAAGCAAACTTGAAGGCGCTCCAATTATTACGGTCGGCATCAGGCAGGTCCAGACGCCAGATATTGGCCCCAGTGTCTGTAGCATAGATGCGGTCGCTGACACCATCACTATTGTCATCAAGCACGGCCACCGTATTGGGGATACTGTCTCTGAGTTCAGGCATTTCGGTATCACCGCCGGGGCCGAACCTGTGCAGCAACTTACCGGTTTCAGCATCCAGGATAAATACCCCGCGCCCCTGGCTGTCGGCGCTGCCCACCCTCAGAGTATCCTTGGCCGGAGAGTACCCTGCCCCAAAGATGAGTACCGGCTTATCCCCATAACCAGGAATACTGGTCACCACAGGTTTGGCCCAGCTTTGCCCCAACTCGCTCATCCCGGCCGTATCGGCATTAACATGCCACATCAGCTTGGGATTATCCGGGTTGGTAACATCCAGAGCATAGTAACCACGGCCGCCGCGCCGCAGCCCCATAAACACCCAGGCTTTCTCAAGCCTGTTGCCCACACGTTTGGTAAAGGCCACAGGTGAACCATCGAAACCATAAACCGAATGCACGCCCGACGGTGCATTGGCTTTAAGTTCAGCCAGATTGGGCAGAAATTCCCAGGGCATAAAGGCCCAACTCTCACTGACCGAAGCCCCCTTGTCCTGAAACATATGCAGCATGCCATGATTGCTGCCCACCAGGATACGGATATCCGGGTCGGTTGCGGACGAACCAAAATCTATCGCCAGAGGCTTGGAATGCAGGGGGTCACCCAAAAGATCGCGACGCTTATCGCTGCGATTGCCGTTGCGGTTGTCGTCATCGACATCCTCGCCGCGTGCCCAATCAAACAGCCCCTGCAACTGGCTGCTGTCTACCCCCATATGCTGCGCCAGCTTGGCTTCACCTCCGGCATAACCGCTGGCGGCATCTAAGGTCAGCGGTGACAAGTCGCCCCCGGCGGCAAAATTGCCATACAAAGTGCGCTGCTTTTGGTTATAGAGGGCTTCGGCCACCCCACCCTTGGTCACATCATCGCCGTCGCCTCCTTGACTGCAAGCCCCGCTGGAACTCCAAAAAGAACAGCTCTTGGCACTGATATTGCCATTCTCGGCAATGGCCGGCTCACCTTTGCTGTCGACCACTTTGCCTTTATCCGTCACTTGGAACTTCTTGATATTGCCACGCCAGCGAGGTCCCTTGTTGGGCAAAAACATCGAGTAATACACTGAATCCAAGGTTTGTAGCTTGTTGAAATTATTGCTGGCCACCGAAGGCGAGGTGAAGCTGGCGTTCTTCTCCAGAATTTGATTAACCACAGATTGAATTGCCGACTGCAACTTGCTGGCATACTGGGCATCGAAGTAGCGGCCGCCCCCCTTTTCGGCGGTTTTTCTCAGTAAGACTTCGGCCTTGGCCGCCCCCTCGCTGAAGCCTATGGTAAAAGTGGTCACTGTCTGTTTGCCTGCCAGATTGGAGTTAAGGTCATTCCGACTCATCCAACTGCTCAGGGCACTGAGATAACTCCGGCTTCTTTGGGTGATATAGGCATCCTCATCCCCCGTCATCTCTTGGATCAGATCATCGGCAGAGGCATCCTGAGTGGGTTCACCGTCGGTAATATAAACAACATAAACCTGGCTCTGGCATGGCTTGAACGGCGAAACATAGCTGCCACCCTTGATAATGCTCATATCCCTTTGCGGGGTATCTTTAACCAGATACTGATCGACAACCTTGCCATCGCTGTTTGTAAAAAAATAATCACTGTCTTTATCGGCGAAGTGCACTCCCTTGCCGCTAAAATAGCGAAAAGCCTCATAAAAGGTCTCACACAGTGGCGTGGCCTGGGCGTAGGAAATATCATTAATCCTGTTAATGAGCTCTATCTTGCTGGCAGCGGTCATGGACTTGATCCCCGAGATGATCCGTCCACCATCACGCTCCCCTTCCAGCTTGAAGTTCAAGTTGAAGATTGCCAGCCCCAAATCAACCCCAGGAGTGGTCACTATCACATTTTGAATCGCGTCCTTGGCGACCTGCAACCGGGTCTTGGTTACTTTCTTTTTGTCGCTGTGATACCAGCGCAGATAATCTTCCGTGTAGAAAGTAACCGGCCGACCCGTGCCGAAACCGGTTCGCTCTGCGGCTTCCTTGGCGGCTTTTTTCTGCTCAGCGCTGGAGCCGTCATTCACCTCTGTGTAACCAACCACTTCTTTACGATTGCCGGTGCCATCGAGCGGCAAGCCATCTACAATTCCTGAGGCGTTACCATAGTGTTCATCCTGAATATCTTCGAAACAATCAATCAAGGTAAGATTGGCACCGGCATTCTCAGGTAATTCTTTCCAGGTACCATTCTGCCCCGAGAAGCTATATTCCCGAATAAACCCGGTATAAGTTCCATACTTATTTAAATACTCCCAGGAAGTTTGACAACCGTTATTCTCCCTCTTGAACCGCCGGCTTCCTTTCTGTTCATCCAACACAGGAATATTAACTGAATCTGGAGTGCCCTTGGTAAAATACAGGAACCCGCTTTCGGTATTTTGACTGCCGGAGCCCTCTACTCCCGAGTAACTTTCATCGACATCATAGACGTACTCTTCCATGCTGCGGGAATTATCAAAAATGATCAGGATTTGCGGCCTATCGCCGGTTCGCGAGGAGGATTCGTAAACATAAAGCTCAGTATCATCGGCTGGTACCGGCCGCGCCATCATAAAGAAAATAGCCAGCAGAATTAAATTACGAGCTTGCTTTCCGCCATAACAATAACGTGAAAACTTTATATTCCTGTAAATATTCATTGTGTTTCACCATATTTATACAGGCACCAATACAGTATTCCATGAATAAACAGAACACCAAACCAAATAACAACACCAATATAAACAACTCAGTTAGCACATATAAAAACAGGCGCACAAGCGCCAAAGGAAATAATTTAATATGACTTATGAATATGATGACCAAGTCTCATTAAAACCAAGGTAAAATGACTCCTGACAAATATCTGACTCGGCAAAAATTTACAACTACACATCTTACAACTCATTTTATTAAAAACTGTTGCAGGCAAGGAACAGTTTGAGAGAACAGATTCAGACATTCGCCATCGGTCACATTTTCACACTGGAATTTGCGCTTTTTTACACTCATTTACCAGCTTTATGCTTGAGGCTCCCGTAAAATAGGCAACCTTCAGATCCTAGCGGATCTCTACCGGCATCAGATGGGACACAATGAAAAAACCTTATATCGGACTCCTGGTTCTTGGCCTTTGTGTGGCCGCCTATCTCCTCTTGACTCCGACGGCAGATAAAGCCGGCAACAAACCTGGCTCAGGCATGGGGATGGGCAAAGCCGCCGTTCCCGTAATTACCGCCACAGTCACAGAGCAATCCCTGGCACAATCCCTGACTCTGATAGGCAAGCTGGAAGCAGAACGCTCGGTCACTATAGCGCCTCAAGTCGCCGGCAAGATAGACGCTATCGCAGTGCGCTCCAACCAGGAGGTGAAGGCGGGGGAACTCTTGCTGGTTTTGGAAGAGTCCAAGGCCAAAGCGGCGGTGATGGAAGCTGAATCTTATCTGGCCGATGAGCGGCGTAAGTTGGGCGAGTATGAAAAACTCATAGGCCGCAACGCCATTACCCAGACAGAAATTGATGCCCAACGCGCCAGCGTCAGTATCGCCGAAGCCAGGCTGGCCTCGGCCAGGGCCGAACTTTCCTACCATCATCTGCGGGCTCCCTTTTCCGGTACAGTGGGCCTGGTGGATTTCAGCAAGGGTAAGCTGGTGAGCCAGGGAACCGAACTCTTGAGTCTCGATGATCTGAGCTTATTGCGGCTCGATCTGCAGGTGCCCGAATCTTATCTGTCGCAACTGAGTGTCGGCATGCAGGTACAAGGCAGCAGCAGTGCCTGGAACGGCCAACTGTTTCAGGGCAAGGTGGTTGCCATAGATCCCAGAGTCAACCCGGATACTCTCAACGTCAGGGCGCGGGTAGAATTCAAAAATAAAAACAAATACTTGAGACCTGGCATGATGTTATCGGCCACCCTGACCTTCCCACCAATTCATCAGGCGGTAGTACCTGTACAGGCGTTGGAGTATTCCGGCACCAAGCGTTATGTCTATCGCATCGATGAAAACAGCATAGCCCACCGCACCGAAGTGCATTTGGGCGCCCGGGTCGACAATCTGGTGCTTATCACAGATGGCGTCAGCCTGGGGGATCGCATTGTGGTTCAGGGACTGGTGAATATTCGTGATGGCGCCAGCGTCAAGCCCTTGACCGCCGAAGCAGTACAGCAGACCGGGGAGCTTCACTGATGTTGTTATCCGATGCCTCGGTCAAACGGCCGATCAGCGCCATAGTGCTGAGCCTGCTTTTGTGTGTCTTTGGTCTGGTGTCTTTCAGCAAGCTGTCGGTGCGGGAAATGCCGGATGTGGAGAGCCCGGTCGTCACTGTGATGACCACCTATGAAGGGGCCAGCGCCTCTATCATGGAGAGTCAGGTCACCAAAAACCTTGAGGATGAGCTGACAGGCATCAGCGGTATCGATGAAATCACCTCGGTGAGCCGCAACGGCATGTCGCGGATCACTGTGACCTTCAAATTGGGCTGGAACCTCACCGAAGGGGTGAGCGATGTCCGTGATGCCGTGGCCCGGGCGCAGCGCAGGCTGCCGGAAGAAGCCAACGACCCGATAGTCTCCAAAGACAACGGCTCGGGCGAGCCCTCCATCTATGTCAACTTGAGCTCCAGCGAGATGGATCGTACCCAGCTCACTGACTATTCCCGCCGAGTACTGGAAGATAAGTTCAACCTGATCACAGGGGTCAGCTCGGTGGATATCTCAGGAGGCCTCTACAAGGTGATGTATGTGCGCCTCAAGCCTGAGCAGATGGCCGGTCGCAATGTCACTGTGCAGGATATCCTTACAGCCCTGAAGGCGGAGAATATGGAATCCCCCGGTGGTGAGCTGCGTAACGACACCACAGTGATGACAGTGCGCACCGCCCGCCTCTATCTGAGCCCTGAGCAGTTCGACTATCTGCAGGTCAGCAGCGCAAACGGCTCGCCGGTTTATCTCAAGGATGTGGCCGAGGTATTTGTCGGCGCCGAGAATGAGAACTCCACCTTCAAGAGCAACGGCATAGTCAACCTCAGCCTGGGGATAGTACCGCAATCGGATGCCAACCCGCTGGATGTCGCCAAAGATGTCTACAAGCAGGTGGACGCACTGCAAAAGTTTCTGCCGGCCGGTACCCAGCTATATGTGGACTACGACTCGACCGTGTTTATCGATCAGGCCATAGACGAGGTATATTACACCCTCTATATCACGGCGGCGTTGGTACTGCTGGTGCTGTATATTTTCATCGGCCAGCTGCGGGCAACGCTTATTCCTGCTGTGACTGTGCCGGTATCGCTGATCTCGGCCTTTATGGCCGCCTACTTCTTGGGCTTTTCCATCAACCTGCTGACCCTGATGGCACTGATCCTGGCCATAGGCCTGGTGGTGGATGACGCCATTGTGGTGGTAGAGAATATCTTTCACCACATAGAGCGCGGGGAAGACCCGCTGCTGGCCGCCTACAAGGGCACCCGCGAAGTGGGCTTTGCCGTTATTGCCACCACGGCGGTATTGGTGATGGTATTTCTGCCCATCTCCTTTATGGAAGGCATGGTCGGCTTGCTGTTCACCGAGTTTTCCGTGCTGCTGGCGGTGTCTGTACTGTTCTCATCCCTAGTGGCGCTGACACTGACACCTGTGCTCAGCAGCCAGTTGCTCAAGGCCAATGTCAAACCCAACGCCTTCAACCGCGCCTTGAATCGCTTCTTTGCGGCGCTCGAGCTTAAGTATCGCGCCATGGTGGCCATTGCCATACGTCACAAGGTTGCGGCACCCTTGGTTATCCTCGCCTGTATCGGCGGCAGCGCCTTGCTGGTAAACCATATTCCCGCACAGCTGGCACCGCAGGAAGACCGCGGGGTGATCTTCGCCTTTATCAAGGGCGCCGAAGGAACCAGCTACAACCGCATGACAGCCAACATGGACATAGTACAGGACAGACTGATGCCGCTGCTGGGCCAGGGCGTGCTCAAGTCCTTCAGTGT
This sequence comes from Shewanella sp. BJSY2023SW005, assembly GCF_047314585.1. Lineage (NCBI taxonomy): Bacteria > Pseudomonadati > Pseudomonadota > Gammaproteobacteria > Alteromonadales > Shewanellaceae > Shewanella > Shewanella sp. BJSY2023SW005. The sequence goes on along the minus strand of NZ_JBKORJ010000065.1, from coordinate 39,049 downwards.
GCAGGCGCCGGCCTTTGGTGGCCGCGCCGGTGATCAGACAGGTTTTGTGATCATGCAGCTCGAGGATTGGGAGGACAGGGATATCAACGCCGATCAGGCGCTGGTGATGATAGCCCAGGTATTGAAAGATATTCCCGATGTGATGGTGCGGCCCATGTTACCCGGCTTCCGTGGCCGCTCCAGTGAGCCGGTGCAGTTTGTTATCGGCGGATCCGACTATAAAGAGCTGTTCAAATGGGCACAGCTGCTGCAACAGGAGGCCAACAGCAGTGGCCTGATGCGCGGCGCCGATCTGGATTATGCCGAAACCACCCCTGAGCTTCTGGTCACGGTTGACAGACAAAGGGCGGCAGAGCTTGGTGTCAGTGTTGCCGATGTTTCGGAAACCCTGGAAGTGATGCTCGGCGGCCGCAAACAAACCACCTATGTGGACAGGGGTGAAGAGTATGATGTCTATGTGCGCGGGGATGAAAAACAGTTCAGCAGCATGAGCGACCTTAGCCAGATCTATATGCGTACCACCAAGGGCGAGCTGGTTACCCTCGACAGCCTGGCGCATATCGAAGAAGTGGCCTCGCCGCAGCGACTGAGCCATACCAACAAACAAAAGTCCATCACCATCAAGGCTAACCTCATGGATGGCGCCACTCTGGGAGAAGCGCTGGATTTCCTCGACGCCAAGGCGATTGAATCCCTGCCCGGTGATATCAGTATCAGCTATACAGGTGAGTCGAAAGACTTCAAGGAAAACCAGAGCAGCATGCTGCTGGTATTCGGTTTGGCCCTCTTGGTGGTTTATCTGGTGCTGGCGGCTCAGTTCGAAAGCTTTATCAACCCACTGGTGGTGATGTTGACCGTCCCCATGGGGGTATTCGGCGGCTTCCTTGGCCTGTGGCTGACACAACAAGGGCTCAACCTCTACAGCCAGATAGGGATGATCATGTTGATAGGCATGGTGACCAAGAACGGTATTCTGATAGTCGAATTTGCCAACCAACTGCGAGACAAGGGGCTGGCCTTCGAACAGGCGGTTATCGATGCCTCGGCGCGGCGTTTGCGGCCTATCCTGATGACCTCCTTCACCGCGATTGTCGGCGCGATTCCGCTGATCTTCTCCACCGGTGCCGGCTCTGAGAGCCGTATTGCCGTGGGAACCGTAGTGTTCTTCGGTATGGCGTTTGCGACCTTTGTCACCCTGTTGGTGATCCCGGCCATGTATCGACTCTTGTCCTATAACACCAAGTCGCCCGGCCATGTCAAAGACAGGCTCAATGCCGCTATCGCCCGGCAGCAGGCGCAGATAAACATAGGCTCAGGTTCAGATTGATTCTGCCTGGCTCAATAGAAAGCCTCAATAAAACACGGGATGCCAAGCGGCATCCCGTGTTTTATTGAGGAGTCAAAGAAAGGCTACTCCTTGAGCAGCATCTCAAAGCCGCCCCAGATCATCCTCTTGCCATCGAACGGCATATCGCCGAGAGTCTCGGGAACAGAAGGATCTGTCATGATAAACTGCATACCTTTATCGCGCGTGGCCTTGTCCGGCCAAACGATCCAGGAAACCACCACAGTCTCGTCGTCCTGGCGCTTTATCGCCATAGGCATGGAAGTAAGCTTACCTTCCGGGACATCATCCCCCCAGCATTCTACCAGCTCCAAAGCCCCCTGAGACTTGAACAGACCCGCCGCCCGGCGTGCATGCTCAAGATACTGCTGTTTCTTGGCGCTGGGAACCGGAGCGACCATCACATCGATATAACTCATTCTCGCCTCCTTTGCTATGTTATCCCTGAACTTGCATCTTCCCTTGCAAGTGTAGGAGGCGAAACGGCATTTTGCCGTCTGATCCAATGGTTATCTGTCAGCCTGTCAGTATTCACAGCAGCAGGCCTGGTTCAGCGCTTTACTTTATTTAGCCCAGGTTTGGCAAGGACTGACAGCGCTCAAGCCAAGAGCATTTGAAGCTTCAGGCATCAGACGCTTTGATGCTCTACTCTGGAGGCGCTCAACAGGTTGTCATGCACGGGACAACGATGGCAGACAGTATCGAGAAACTGCTGCTTTTGTTCTGCAGTCATGTCGGCGTCAATATCGGCATCCAGGGTAATACGGCGAAACCCGACAGGATCCTCGCTGGCTTTCCCCAGCAAACCGTCGGAATTCATCTCGCCACGCACCTTGATGTTCATCCCCCGGAGATCGATTTTCTGCTCTCTGGCTACCATTCTGGCAATGGCAGAAATACAGCCCCCCAGAGAAAACAGGAAGGTCTCAAGCGGATTGGCTCCTTCGTTACCGGCCGTCGGTTGGTCAATGACCAAGGTATGCTCACGCACCTGCGCTGTCACTTTCCAGCCTTTACCCATTTTGGTTTCAAGTTCAATAATCTTTTCTGGCATGGTACACCCCTATCCATTAGAAAAATTTCATTGAGAATAATCTAATGATATATAGAATGCAAACCACCACAATAATAAACGCCAACTGGTTCACAATCTAAAACCCGGGCTTTTCGGCACTCGCTATGAGGGGATGCAATTTAAGCAAAACACACACCCTTTGCGAAAGGTGTGGCCCGGGTATTTGCTGATTTCAGTGGCCTGTGATTCGACTCAGGGCACAGATGGGACTTGCTCGCATCTTCCCTAAGACTCAGGTACTATTTTTAACCTTTCCAAACCAGGCGACTCAATCAAAGGATGAGAATGAGATCTGGAATAATAGCTGTATTAACTTGTTTTATTTACATGTTTTCTTCAACATTGGCTTGGGCCGAAGCAGAGACAAAAGTCTTACTCGCCGCCGAAGACAGCTGGCCACCTTTTGCCGACAGAACCGGGCAAGGCTTATCCCACCAACTGATAACCGCCGCTTTCTCTATTGAGCATATTCAAGTGGAAAGCTTGGTAGTGCCCTATTCCAGAGCCTTGATGATGGCCCGTAAGGGACAGGTGCAAGGGGTGTTCAATGTGACCCGTGAGCGCAGTACCGAGCCGGATTTTCTGTTTGGTGAAGAGCCGCTGTTTGTTGCCAATGCCTCCTTCTACTACAACAGAAATCGGCCACTGAATGCCCAAAACAAATGGCAGCTACCCAAGGGCAGCGTCGTTGGGATAATCAAGGGTTACGAATACGGCGATGAATTTGCCAAACTGAGCCAACAGTTACAGTTGGTACCGGTAGCCAGCCAGGAGCAATTACTCAACCTCTTACTGCTCAACCGCATAGATGCAGCCATTATGTTCGACAAGGTGGCCGAAGGTTTTATCAAACGTATGGGTGTTGAAGAGGAGATCCTACCGGCATTTTCCAATCACCAGAGCCGAATATTTCTGGCTTTTTCGCTGCAAAATGCCTCTTCTCCAAAGCTGGCCAAGGCACTGGATGAAGGACTGAGACAGATGAAACAAAGCGGTCAATACCAGCAGATCATCAGTAGCAGCCGCCTCTGAGCTGACCTTTGCCGGCGCGAGTGCTAAACTGCCGGGCGCGACTCAATTACAGGTATTTGCATGCAACTCAGCTTCAGCCCTTGGTTTCATTTTCAATTGCAGATCTACTACGAAGATACGGACTTTTCCGGCGTGGTGTACCACCCCAATTTTCTGAAGTACTTCGAGCGCGCCCGTGAACAGGTTATAGGTGCCAACGAACTGAAACGCCTGTGGCATTCGGATGGAATAGGTTTTGCTGTCTATCGCTCCGAGCTCACCTGTCAGGAAGGGGTCGAGTTTGCCGATATCCTGGATGTCCGTACCCGTTTTGCCTTCGAAAGCAAATACCGCACAGTGTGGGAACAGGAGATCTGGCGCGAAAACGCCGCCAGGGCGGCAGTCAGTGGCCGGGTTGAAATGGTGTGCATGAATAGCCAGCGCCAGCTTTGCCCTATGCCGGCGACACTACTCGAACAGTTGGAGACACAGTTAAGGGCATAGCAGCAACAAGATTAGGCCTATAGCCAATAGTTCAGCTCACCGTCTTGGTTTGCATGCTGTGCTTGGCGTACCAGTATTCAAGCTCAGGCGCCGTCTTGGGTTTGGCGACAATATCACCCTGCAGCTGATCGGCCCCCAGGGAGATCAGCATCTGTTTCAGCGCCATAGATTCGATCCCCTCGACAGTGACCTCAAAACCCAGTGACTTGGCCATCTGGATGCTGGCACGCATAATATGCTTGGCATTGCTGTTGCTGAGCAACTCTTCATTGAACGCCTTATCGATTTTGACTTCATCTACCGGCAGATTTTTCAAATAGGCCAGCGACGAGTGCCCGGTACCAAAATCATCTATCGCCAGACGAATGTCCAGTTGCCGCAGCCGCTCCAGGATTTTTATCGCCTGCTCAAGATCGGCCATCAGGCTGCTCTCGGTGATCTCTATCGCCAGTACCTCACCCGGCAACTGATACTCCTGCAGTTGGCGTTCAATCTCCTGCAGCATGCAGCCGTTGTTGAGATCCTGCGCCGAAAGGTTAAGCGCTATCCGCACCTTGAAGCCACCGCTGCGCCACTTGCGCTGCTGCATCATCACCTGCTCCAGCGCCCACTGACTCACCAGGCCTATCATGCCGGAATACTCGGCCAGTGGAATAAACTCGGCCGGAGAAATGGTGCCGAATTTGGGATGTTCCCAACGGATGAGCGCTTCAACCTGGCGACAAAGGCCGCTGCTCACCTCTTCTTTGGCCTGATAAACCAGATACAACTGCCCTGTCTTCAACGCCTTGGGCAGGCTGTTGATGATCTCCAGCTCGCGCATTTGGATACTGTCTTCACCCGTCTGATAACCGGCCAGCAGATCACGGCTATTGCGGGCTTTTTTCAGCGCCAGATCCAGGCGGCGCAACATCAGGCTGAGATCGGTATGATGGGCATGCAAATCCAGATAGCCCATCTGAATGCGGATACTTACAGGCGTACCTTCAATATCAAAAGGCACCTGTAACCTGCCCCGCAGCCGATGCAGATCTTCTTCTGTCTGTTGCTGCTCAAAGTACAGCAGAAACTCATCTTCATTCATCCGCGCCAGTAATCTGGGCACCTGCTGCAATCCCAGCAGGCGGTCTGCCATCTGCTTGAGCAGCTGATCGCCAAAGGCAAAGCCAAACAGGTCATTGACGTAACGGAAACGGTAGATGTCCAGCAGCACCATGGTGCCCTGTTGCAGCGGCATCAAGGCGGTAACGCTGCGCTTGAGCCCTACCCTATTGGCAAGACCTGTGAGTTTATCTTTCCCCACAGGTGGCGGAAGGGCCTGCAGCAACTTCTCCAGGCTATTGACCAGCTCATAGAAGGCGACCGGCACCCAAGGCAGTTCAAGTGGTGCGCGCGCTTTTATCTGATTGTCGAGTTGTTTGCCGAGCAGCTTGATAAAGCGCCGCTCTTTTTGACGCTGGCGGCGCCACAAAAGGAGAATAAACACTGTGATTAACGCGATAGAAAGCAACCATGGGCCTATCATCAAAGCGGTATTCTCCCGTGAACGACAAAGATGGGTTAACTCAATATTTACTCATAGCTTTGCTTGATTGAATGGTACTTGTCCAGAAACTCATCACTGCCTAGCAGTTCGGCACTGACGGGCAAGCCCCTATCGACAAAGACTTCCAGACGCTGTTCAAGCTCGGCGCCGGCTCGCAACTCCCCGGCATAGAAGGCCGCCGAGCGAATGAAGTCCAGGTAAGTCACATGATCCGGCAGATAGGGCAAATCAGCCCAGCGCTCGACCACTTCCATCACATCCGGGGCAAAGTCCCAGCTCTTGAGTACCGCCCGCCCTATGGGCCCTTGCATCTTGCGCACCAAGGCTCTTAGCTGATCTATGCTGCCAAAGAGCTCCGGGTGAGCCTCGGCCTCGGTCAGTACCGGCAAGGCACCGATATTATGCACCAGCCCCGCCAGGGTCAAAGTATCATAATTCAGGCCGCTGCCCGGATGGGTCTTGTTATAGATAAGCAGCATGGCGCCGGCCGCGGCGGTTACATCTATGGAAGTGCGCCACACCTCATCCATGACTTCCCACACCATCTCGTTGGTGGAGATGAACAACTGCTCCATGGCGATGGAGGTGGCGATGGATTTGATCTGCGCCAAGCCTATACGGGTTACGGCACTGTTGATGTTTTCCGCAGGAATACCCCGGCTGTAGAAAGCACTGTTGGCTACCTTGATCAAACGCGCCGATATGGCGGCATCCTGACCTATGATATCGGCAACTTCCCTCAGGCTTGAGTCGGGACGACTGACCACCTCCTGCACCCGCATGGCCACTTCCGGCAAGGTTGGCAGCACCAGGGTATCGTTCTTGAGTTTCCGCAACAAACCAACCAAGAGTTGATGTTCGGTAGACATGCACTCTCCAATGTAAAAAAACTGTTCAGATACTGTGACTCAGTATATCAGCAACCCCGGCAGCCGTGAGCGTAAAAAAACGCCAAGTGATATCAAGTTGCCGTAGTTGGCTACTGAAATCGACTGCCGGTCACTGTTTAATCGCCACCTTGTCCCAAATGGTACCAGAAGTCGCACCTTCCTTTGATAAGGCAAGGTTTCTTGTTGTTATGCCCGTTGTGATTGACAGCCAATGTTTGGGATATTTGCATACCCCTACTTTAATTAAGTAAAATGCCGCCCCTGCTGCCACGTCGTGCAACCGCCGGACTGCCGTTAATTGAGAGTAAATTATGTTTAAACCAGAGCTTCTGTCTCCCGCCGGGACCCTGAAAAATATGCGTTATGCCTTTGCCTATGGTGCAGATGCCGTATATGCGGGCCAACCCAGATACAGCTTAAGGGTACGTAACAACGACTTTAAGATGGAAAACCTGGCTACGGGGATTCAGGAAGCCCATGCTCTGGGCAAGAAACTCTATGTGGTCAGCAATATCGCTCCCCACAATGCCAAGCTCAAGACCTATATCAAGGACATGGAGCCTGTGGTCGCCATGCAGCCGGATGCCCTTATCATGTCAGATCCCGGTCTTATCATGATGGTTCGTGAAGCCTTTCCCGAGCAGGTAGTGCACCTGTCGGTACAGGCCAACGCCATCAACTGGGCCTCGGTTAAATTCTGGCAGTCCCAGGGGATCAAGCGCGTGATCCTCTCCCGCGAGCTATCGCTGGATGAAATCGAAGAGATACGCCAGCGTTGTCCGGACATAGAGCTGGAAGTGTTTGTTCACGGCGCACTATGCATGGCCTATTCCGGCCGTTGCCTGTTGTCCGGCTATATCAATAAACGCGATCCCAACCAAGGCACCTGCACCAACGCCTGCCGCTGGAAGTATGATGCTCACGAGGCCAAGGAAAATGAAACCGGCGACATAGTCGCAGTCAACCCGGTGCAGATAGAGCAGCCGACTCTGGGCCAGGGCCCAAGCAGCGATCAGATTTTCCTGCTGCAAGAAGCCAACCGTCCCGGCGAATATATGCCGGCCTTTGAAGACGAGCACGGCACCTACATAATGAATTCCAAAGATCTGCGCGCCATTCAGCACGTAGAACGCCTGAGCCGTATCGGCGTGGATTCATTGAAGATTGAAGGCCGCACCAAGTCATTCTACTACGTGGCGCGCACGGCGCAGCTTTACCGTCAGGCCATAGATGATGCCGCAGCCGGAAAAGACTTCGACCGTAGCCTGATGAACCGCCTGGAAGGCTTGGCCCACAGAGGTTACACCGAAGGCTTCCTGCGCCGTCATGTTCACGATGAGTACCAGAACTATGAATACGGCCACTCTATCAGTGACAACCAGCAGTTTGTCGGTGAGTTTACCGGTCAGCGTAACGCCGAAGGTCTGGCCGAAATCGAAGTGAAGAACAAGTTTTTGCTGGGCGACAGCCTGGAGATGATGACGCCACAAGGCAACATCAACCTGACATTGGAAAGCCTGCAAAACCGTAAGGGTGAAGCCATTGAGGCCGGTTTAGGTTCGGGCCATACCGTCTATATGCCGGTACCGGCCGATTTGGAACTGGACTCAGCCATCTTGCTGCGTAACTTGCCGGAGGGGACGGACACCCGCAATCCCCATGCCGAAACAAAAGCCGAAACCAAAGCCGCAACAAAATAAACCAGGCTTGATTGAAAACAGAGAAAGGCTGCCTTGGCAGCCTTTTTTGTATACTTTTCGCACACACTCACATTGCAGAATACCACTGTGTTCTATATCGAATAATCTCCTGCTACGGGGCGAGGCTTATCAGGAGATCTCGGCAGCCGGTATACGGGCATTTTCACGGCGATTGGTCGCTGTGATAAACAGCAGGCCAATCACGGGAACCAAAATGGCAGCGAATGGGATCATATCGGCACCCACTTGGCTATCGAGCACCATGCCGCCGAGAAATCCGCCGAAGGCATTGGCCAAATTAAATGCCGAGATATTGGCGGTCGCCGCAAGCTCCTGACCATCGCCACCGTGATCCATGACCCTTAGCTGCATGGCGGGCACGTTGGCAAAAGAGGCGATACCGAAGATGAAAGTCGTCACGATAAACATCAGTTTGCTCTCAACCGTCAGGCCAACCAACAGCAGAGAAACTATCATCGCCAAGGTCCAGAACACAGATGCCTTATGCAGATCCTTGTCAGAGGAGCGCCCACCCAAGGTATTGCCCACAATCAAGCCGACACCCACCACAACCAGGATCCAGGTCACCGCGCTTTCACCAAAACCGGTAACATGCATGGCAATGGGAGCCAGATAGCCGTAGAGGGTCATGAATCCGGACCAGGCAAAGACGGTTATCGCCAGGCTGAGCAGCAGCATGGGATTTTTAAAAGCCGCCAGTTGCGCCCTGACATCTTTGGCCTGACCGCTGCCTGTGGACTGGATCACTGTCAGGATGAAAAACAAGGCAACCAGACCCAATGCGGCAACGGTCAGGAAAGTGGTATGCCAACCAAATTGCAAACCAATCCAGGTTCCTCCTGGGACGCCAAGCACATTGGCCAGAGTCAGGCCGGCGAACATTTGCCCCACGGCTCGGCCAGCCATTTTTTCGGATACCAGATTGGTGGCCACCACGGCCCCTATGCCGTAAAAAGGACCTTGCACCAGGCCGCTGACAATGCGGCTTATCATCAAGACTTGATAGTCAGGGGCAAATGCCGACAACAAGTTGCCGGCAATGAACAACACCATCAAACCGGCCAGAACTTTCTTTTTGTTGAAACGTGCCAGGTAGATGGTGAGTATCGGCCCACCAAATACTATGGCCAGGGCATAAGCACTGATGAGATAGCCCGCCTGCCCTTCGGTAATTGACAATGAAGCGGCCACCTGGGGAAGTATACCGGCGATAACAAACTCGGCTGTGCCTATGGCAAATGCTGCAAGTGTCAAGATCCAGACCTGCAGCGGCATTTTTTGCTTGTTCATAATGAAATTTCCTGAGCTTTGAACGATGTCGGCTTGGCGCAGACACCGCACTATTGTTGTTGGGAATCGCTTTGGTAAAAGACGCTTAGTTGAGCAGCGCCCCGCCGTCGACATCGATAACCACGCCCGTCATATAGGGGTTTTGCAGCAATAACAGGTAGGCCAGGGCGATATCTGCAGTCTGGCCAATCCTCTTTACCGGCAAGGCCGCTTCGGCGCGCTGATACATGGTGTTTCTGGCTTCGTCTGACATGCCATGGTGCGCTTGTGTGTCAGTTAACCCGGGACTGACGGCATTGACACGAATCGGAGCCAACTCCTTGGCAAGCACTCGGGTTACGGCTTCTAAAGCGGCATTGATTGCCGTTTTCACATAAGTCGCGGCAACCACTTTGCGTGCCAACATTCCGGAAGTCAGAGTGATGGAACCACCGTGTTTGATGTAACGTGCAGCCTGTTTGGCAGCATTTATTGCGCCCCAAGAAGGCGGCTTTGGCCTGAGCCAGCTCAACATCAACCACCCTGCCTGCCGGAGCGAAGGAACCTGCGGTAATGATCAGGTGATCGAAGGCACCTACTGATTCAAAGAAGTGATAAACAGATTGCTCATCGCTGATATCCAGCCCGGTTCTACGACTCGCAACATGAACCTGTGCTCCTTCGGCCTTCAATAGCCCTGCGAGTTCGGCGCCTATGCCGGATGTTCCGCCTATAACCACATAAATTTGGTTGTCTGTTTGCATTGTGTCTGTCTCCAATTACTAAGATGGAGCCAGTATATTTATTGGATAAATTTTGATAATTGGCTAGCATTTGAATTGATTATTCAGCTCAACCAAATAATAAGCGGGACAAGTGGACAAATTTGCAGACATGACCTTGTTTGTCAGTATCGTCAAGAATCAGGGCCTGGCCGCCGCCGGTCGGGAATTGGGCCTGTCGCCGGCGACAGTCACCGCCAGATTGCAATCCCTTGAGGAGCGCTATGGTGTCAAGCTGCTGAATCGCAGCACTCGTCATATCTCCCTCACAGATGCCGGCGCCCTCTATCACCAGGCCAGCCTTGAAATAATCAACAGTGTCAAAGAGACGGAAAACCTGTTGCAAAACGGTACCAAAGAAGTACGGGGGCCATTGAAAATCTCGGCGCCGCGGGACATAGGCAAACAATATGTGTCGCCGATACTGACGGCCTTTACTGAGCTTTACCCGGATGTCATCCCCTACCTCTATCTGAACGACAATCTCACCAACCTGGCCGAATCCGGATTGGATATAGTGATACGTTATGGTGAACTGGCCGACAGCAATCTGATTTCCCGCAAGCTGGCTTCCAGCAGAAGGGTTTTGTGCGCCTCGCCCGACTATCTGGCCAAAAAAGGCACACCCATTACGCCGCAGGATTTGGTCGGCCATGATTGCCTGGCCATGATCCGCAGTAATGAAGAGCTGAAAACCTGGCATTTTCAGGATGATGAAGGCTACAAGGCCATCACGGTTGTGCCCAAACGTTTCTCGGACGATGGTGAAGTGATCCGCCAGTGGGCGCTGCAAGGTGCCGGCATTGCCCTGAAATCAATTCTCGATGTACAGCAAGACATCAAGCAGCAACGTCTGGTTACTGTGCTGAATGGCTATATGAAAAACTTCAGTGCTTCCTCCTCGGCAACTGGGGCTGATTTGAATGTTATTTACTTGAGTCGACAATACCAACCCAAGCGCATTCGCCTGTTTGTGGATTTTTTGATTGAAAGATTTCGCACCCAAACCCAAGAAAGTTCGCTGTCGAATTGAGACTTCAGGCAGGCAAAGCCTAACACCAATCTTTGCTGTGCCGCCCGGCTCACACTAATAGTGTTGCTCACAGGCACAGGCCCTGTGATAAAATCTGTGCTATGACTTAGTTTGGGCTGCACCTGCTACTGTTTTGTGCGCCAAGCGTTGACCGAAAACCTGCAAGACAGGATAAGTAATTCCGAGGTAATACAAGGCAATGGCCTTAATCATTGATGACAGCTGCATTAACTGCGACATGTGTGAGCCCGAGTGTCCCAACCAAGCCATCACTATGGGTGAAGAGATCTATGAAATAGATCCGACGCGCTGCACCGAATGTGTTGGCCACTACGACAACCCAACCTGTGTTTCTGTCTGCCCTATAGACTGTATCGACAAGGATCCCGAACATCAGGAAACCCAAGACGAATTGCTGGTTAAATACGCTCAACTGACCGGCAAGCTATAAGGATAAAATGATGAAAACATTACTGCTTCTTGCTGCATTACTCAGTCTTGGCGCCTGTGCCGAGCTCAAGGAAACCGGCCGTACCATAGGCCATACCACCAGAGACGTGACCAAGGAGATAGGCCACACCACCCGGGATGTGACCCGTGAAATCGGCCACGCCTCCCGTGATGCCGCCAAATCGGTCAAGGAAGAATTGAAAGACTGAGCGCGCCAGCCAACCGGGCAAAGCTCAGCCTGGTTGGCAAGCGCATTCAAACATCAGAGTTATCAGGCGGCATTGGCCCGCATACCGTGAGGCACGGGCAAGCCGGCTTCATTCACATTGACGAAGACCATCTTGTCAATGCTGACAATAGGCGCCAAATTCAGTTTATTGCGCACTTCGCAGCGAATGGTGATGGAAGTATGCCCCAGGCTGATAAGCTCAAGGCCAAATTCAATCACATCCCCAAGCTTGGCCGGGGTCATAAAGTTGATTTCCGAGATAAGCTTGGTCACATGGCTGACACTCTTCATCTGGCATGCGGCGAAGATGGCCGCTTCCTCATCGATCCAGCTCATCAACTGTCCACCGAACAAGGCTCCCGCCGGGTTGAGATGTTCGTGTTTAACCAAACGCCGACTGTAGTATTTCATGTTTGCGTCCTCGCATTCGCCTGTGATTGGAATTCTCACTTGAACTAAAGCAAATTGGACGCCAAACATTCAATCAATATAATTCAATAAGTTACACCACACTTGTGTTCATAAATGCCATTGCGATGCACCAGGATCACTCCTGCTGCACCGTAATGGACCGTGCTCAAACCTAGCTGAGCACCCGCTTGAAGGCCTGCAGAGTCTTATCGATATCGGCAGCGCTGATATCTTTGTGAGTCACCAGGCGTAGTTGCCGAGCGCCGCTGATACGCACTCCTTCCTGCAACAAGCCTTTGACCAGAGCTTCAATATCCACTTCATCGGCCAAAGTGGCAAACACCATATTGGTTTGTACCTGGCTCATATCCAGTGCCAGCTCATCCAACTGACTCAAACCTTCGGCCAAAGCCTTGGCATTGGCGTGATCTTCCGCCAAACGCGCCACCTGCTCAGTCAAGGCCAACTCAGCTGCAGCTGCCAGGATCCCGGCCTGGCGCATCCCGCCACCCAGCATCTTCCGCCAGCGACGCGCCTTATGAATAAGCCGTTCATCCCCGAGTAATAAAGAGCCAACCGGCGCCGCCAACCCCTTGGAGAGACAGATGGATACCGAGTCGAAATATTGGGTTATATCGGCTATCTCCAGTCCTTGCGCCACGGCGGCATTGGCCACCCGGGCACCATCGAGATGGATTTTCAAACCGTGATTGAAGGCCAGCTGCTGCGCCCTGGCCAGATATTCCTGCGGCAATATCTTTCCACCTATGGTGTTTTCCAGGCTTAATAGACGAGTGCGGGCAAAGTGAAAATCATCGGGTTTGATGGCAGCACGAATATCTTCGAGCGCTATGCTACCGTCGGCCTGATTATTCAGTGGTTGAGGCTGAATACTGCCTAACACGGCCGCGCCACCGCCTTCAAACTTGTAATTGTGGGCTTGTTGGCCACACAGGTATTCATCGCCCCGCTCGCAGTGGGACATGAGTGCCAACAGGTTGGCCTGAGTGCCCGAGCTGGTAAACAAGGCACTGTCAAAGCCGAACATCTCGGCGGCCATGGCTTCCAGGCGGTTAACCGTCGGGTCATCTCCGTAGACGTCATCGCCTACCTGCGCGGCCGCCATGGCCTGGCGCATCGCGGCAGTAGGTTGGGTCACGGTATCGCTTCTGAAATCTATCATCTCTCCCCCATATCACATCCAGTTGCCCCGCATTAAGATACATGGGGCCAAAACACTCTAGCGCCGCTCGGCTTGACTGTACAGCACCAGGAGAGCAAAGCTAAATAACTGGACTTTTTACCAAATTGACACCCCCAAACAGCCCAAACAAAACGAGAGAAAGACAAGTGTACACATTAATCAGTAATCCTCATACCAGATAAAAAATAAAACCATTTAAAATCATAAAAATACACAAACAATGAACAACAAACAATAATCAACCATAAATAAAACTAATCCAAAAATTTAAATAAAATCACTGTTAAACTGCGGTATTTTCCGGCAGAATTCTGATCCTTTGTTATTTTGATGCGAATATTATGCAAGAAGCTCAGTTTATCGCCATACTTTGGCTGATTGGTGTACTGGCCGAAGCAATGACCGGCGCATTGGCGGCGGGTAAAAAACAGATGGATCTCTTTGGCGTGGTAATTGTGGGGTGCGCTACCGCCATAGGCGGCGGCACGCTCAGAGACATGCTATTGGGTAACTACCCGCTGATCTGGGTAGAAAACTGGCATTATCTGGTGGCTATCGGCTTTGCTTCACTGTTGACTGTGATAATTGCCCCTGTAATGCGTTACCTGTCAAAGCTGTTTCTGGCAATCGATGCCCTTGGCCTGGCTGTGTTTTCCATTGTCGGAGCCCAAAAGACCCTGCTGCTGGGTTTCAGTCCCGTAGTGGCTGTGGTAATGGGGGTGGTTACCGGGGTTTTCGGCGGTATTATTCGCGACATTCTCTGTAATCAGATGCCGCTGATCTTTCGCAAGGAGCTGTACGCAGTGATCTCCATCATCACTGCAGGGCTCTATGTATTTTTGTCGCAGTGGCAACTGGCCGAATGGATCAATCTCAGCCTGTGTCTCACTCTGGGTTTCAGTTTGCGGATGCTGGCCATCAAGTATCACTGGGCCATGCCAACCTTCGACTACCAAACCGGCTCAGATCCACATCTGGACTAAGTGAGCAGGTAGCCCTCTAAAACTGAAAACGCCGGCACACAAGCAGGCGTTTTCACATTCAGCCCTTGCTGATTTCGCTCAAGGCCTTGAGCGCCGCGTCGTAATCAGGATGGTGAGACACATCTGCCACCAGCTCACGGTACTTGAGCTGGCCATTGGCATCTATAATAAATATCGCTCTGGCCAGCAAGCCTCGGTTAGGGATCAACAAACCATATTTATTACCAAAATCACGCCAGACTGAGTCTGATAATACCTTGATTTTATCGACATTCTCCACCTTGCAGAAACGTTTCTGGGCAAAGGGTAAGTCCTCACTGACGGTCAACATGATCACTGAATCATCAAACTTGCTGAACTCCTTATTGAATCTCTTGGTCTGCAGGGCACAGACGCCGGTATCCAGACTGGGAACCGCGCTGATAAGTACAGTCTTACCCTTGAAGTCACTTAAAGTCACTGGGGCAAACTTGTCATCCACCACCTTAAACCCTGGTGCAAGCTGGTTAAGCTCGGGCAACCTACCCATCAAGGTGACACTCTGGCCGCCCATTTTGACTTCGGCTGCCACTTTCCCTTCTGTCGCCATAGCCGAGGCGCTCGCCAAGGCCAATACACACACGGCGCTCCACTTTGTCAGTTTCAACATAGTTTTCTCCATCAATTCTGGTTCAAATTCATCCTGGCTAATATAACCCATTGTCAGAATACAGGTAAAAAAAGACCGGCATCTGCCGGTCTTTGTCCAAAGCTGAACTTACTTGGAAGGCAGCTCTTTGACATGCAGATCCATCTGAGGATATGGAATGCCAATGCCGTTTTCGTCCAGAGACTGTTTAATCTGCTCCATCAGTTCGAAGTAGACCCCCCAGTAATCAGCGGACTTCACCCAAGGGCGAACCACATAGTTAACCGAAGAGTCAGCCAGTGTGTGCAGACCCACAGTATAGCCAGGCTCTTTCAGCACTTTCTCGTGGTTATCGAGAATGCTTGTCAGTATTTGCTTGGTATGACGGATATCGGCATCGTAAGAAACCCCAATCACCAGATCGATACGGCGCTTGTCCATAGCAGAATAGTTGGTGATGCTACCATTCATGATAGTGGAGTTGGGCACTATGATGACCTTGTTGTCCGGCGTTTTCAGACGGGTAGAGAAGATGGTGATTTCATCTACAGTACCGGCAACACCTGCGGCTTCAACATAGTCACCCACACGACAAGGGCGGAACAGTACCATCAAGACACCGGCGGCAAAGTTGGACAGTGAGCCCTGCAGCGCCAAGCCCACAGCCAAACCAGCGGCACCGAGAACTGCAACCAGAGAGGCAGTCTGAATGCCTAGCTGCCCCAAGGTAGCGATAACGGTAAATACAAACACCACGGCCCAAGCCATGTTGGCGACGAAGGAAACCACTGTCTGATCTATCTTGCGCTTGCCCAACATTTTAGCCGTGACTTTCTTGGCCACATTGGACAGATACTTACCGACAAAGAAAATGACAATGGCAAGCAGTATCTTGATGCCATAGGCCGCGATTAACTCGGGCGCTTGTTTGAACAGCCCTTCGAGATTTTCCATTGAAATACTCCCTTAAAAACCTTATTTAACTTACTTTTTTAAATCGACCACAAACTCAACCCTACGGTTAAGGCTGCGACCCGAGACACTGGTATTATCGGCGGCAGGCTGCTTACTGCCATATCCGCGGGTACTGAATTGCGCCCCCGGAAAACCATAATCTTCAATCAGTACCATTTTGGCACTTTCGGCCCTGGCTTCAGACAAAGGTTGATTTATGGCATCTGAACCGCTGATGTCGGCATGTCCTTCAATGCACAAGTTTACCTTATATTGATGAAGAAAAGCTTTCATTCTGGCAAGTTGCGGCCACTGAGCCAGGGGGATCTGCGCCGAACCCAAGTCAAAATACAGCCTTACTGGGTTGGCTGTACCGCATTTTGGGGGATAGACACCACCTGACGTTGTCGGTAAACAGATATCTGTCAGGGAGACGGCCTTGTCCAAGACACAACCATTGGCGCTCACAGCTACCTGTGCCGGGGTATCGGGACAGGCATCTTTAGCGTCAGGGACACCATCACCGTCTGAATCTTCCCAGGCAAGTACAGCGCTGCTCAGCAACAGCAGAGGAATAAACCCCGCCAAGCCCAAATAACGGTTCACTCAGGCCTCCCTAACTATCAATCCTTCATCTGTATAGATGAGTTCCAGGCAGAACACAATCCGCCGCCGGTTCACTTGGCTTTAGTGCGCCAAGTCACAGGTCACCGGCTAACGCATTGTATAATCGTCTGTAATTTTAGCCAAGATAAACCAGTATCTGCGGTAAAGAGTCGCTACTACAGCAGAAACCTCCTACATATAGTTGCCTTTTTATTAAACACCTTGCTGATATGGGCCGACATACTTGAGCCGTAAACTGTCATAGAACCAGTTAAACAAAGGGTTGTAGCAAAAGAAGAACACCAGAATACCGGCCTCGATAAAGAAAGCGTTGAGCAAGCTGGTTTCCAGCGCCCAAGCAATAGCGGGAACCGTCACCAGAATGAGTCCGCCTTCAAACCCCAGGGTATGCAATAACCTGAGCCCAATACCACGGGCATCACGGTTATTGCCATAAAGCCGGTCAAACCCCAGGTTGTACAAGTAGTTCCACACAATGGCACACAAACTTAAGAAAACACTCACGCCTGCCATGGTGCCCACTGCGCTGCCTGTGGCCCAGGAGGCAACCGGGATTAATAGAATAAGGGCTATGGCTTCGAATAGCAGCGCCTGAAAAATACGTTCTTGAATAGTCATGCTTATTTCCATTCTGATTAACAGGCCGCGGATTATCATCTATCATCAAGATACCTAAAAGTTAGATACCATCACCAATAGTGATATGTTAACCACAGAACAATTAGAAGCTTTTGTCGCCAGTGTCGAGACGGGCTCCTTTTCAGCCGCCGCCAGACAACTGGGTAAAGTGCAATCCGGTATTAGCCAGCAGATAATGAATCTGGAGCTGGATACCGGGCTACAACTCTTTGACCGCAGCGGTCGTTATCCCCAACTGACCGCGGCTGGGCATCACCTGTTGCCCTACGCCAAAGCCGTGTTGGCTCAGCACCGCAGATTGGCTCAACAGGTATCCGGTTTAGGCAGTGACACATCAATGGAAGTGATTCTGGCGGTTGATGAAGGGATCCCCTACAACCGCCTCGGCGATCTGCTCAGACAACTGGAACAGGAGTTTCCGCAAATTTGCCTGAGTTTGCTGTGCGCCTCGAGCAAAGATGTGATTGCTCTGGTCAAGGAAGGCAAAGCCACTTTGGGCCTGCTGTTCAGTGAACCGGTTTACCCCGAAACTCTGGACTTTGAAACCATAGGCACTGTGACTTTTGAGTTACTGGTCAGCCCCAAACACCCCTTGGCCGAGATACGTGCCATGCATACGGATATTCTCAAACTGCACAGACAACTGGTCATAGGCAGCAAATACTCGAGTAATTTCTGGTTCGATCAGGTGCACTCGCCGGATGTTTGGTTTGCCGACAACTATTACGTCCTGTTGGAGCTGGCCAAACAAGGGTTTGGTTGGGCACTGCTGCCAAAGCCTTTGGCTCAGGAAGCAATGAGTAAGGGGGAATTACAGGCCGTAAAGCTGGATTTTGAAGTAGGTGGCTGGCAAGCCAATGTGGATGTACTCCAGTCATCGGCCAGTCAGGTCTCCAGAGTCAATGTCAGAATGCGGCAACTACTGCGTGAACTGCTTAAAAAACAATAAAGCGGCTTTATGCCGCTTTATTCCAATGTTGAATTCCCACATTGTGCCCGTGTGGATCAGAGGTTATTTTTCCACCTTGGGCGGGAAGTTGCTCATTACACTGGCTACCGCCTCGTTAACCTTGGCAATTCGCTTTTGCGGAGTATCGCTATCGCGAATAGTGTCAGCCACTGAGCCACGCCAGATGAGCTTGCCGGACTTGGCGTCGACCAGATCCACAATCAAGGTACCGACTTCATATTCGCGTACTGTGGTTTGGGTCTGCATATTGCCGCCCCAGCCCCAGCCCGGCCCCCAATATGGGTTGTAACCATAGTTGGTGTTGAAAGTGTCGACATTGATTTTCTTGTCTACCTTGGTCAGATAATTAACCAGGATATCGGCGTTTTCCTTGGTAGCAATCTGCAGGCCCTTTTGTGCCAACTGCCGATCCAAGGCATCACGTACTCGCTGATCCATCAAACCATCCAGATGATAGCTGGTGTCTTCGGATTGCTTTTCCACCCAGGCATAACTCTTGTACTGGCTGAAGTTCACACCCGGGTCATAATCCCAGCCAGTATTCAGTGTACTGCAAGCACTTAGCATCAGTGCCATTGCGGCTGTTATCAGATACTTCATCGAAATTTCCTCGTTTACCCAGGCCAGGAAACGGCCATAAAAACCCATGAAATCAGCTTACATTTCAATCTTCTGCTCTACAACCGAATTTAACAAAATTTAGTTTACCGATTCAGCTTGACTTCAGTATAGCACCAAATGATAATGATTATCATGTAGATTAAATGGTGAATGACTCATGCTTTGGTATCTCGCATTCTTTATTATTGCCAGTGGCGTTTTGCTGACTCGAAATTCTCTGCTGCAACAGGCGCAGGAACTGGCCGGAATAGGCAGCATCAATCAAGCCAGGCGTTTGCTTATCCTGCCGCTGCTCATTCTCGGTTGGCTCGGTGCCAGATTGGTCGAGCAACAGATTTCACCTTTTGATCTGGCCGCTTTCGGCTTCGTCCTGACGACACTGACACTACTGGTGCCCAAGCTAAGAATACTGATGCTGCCCTGCGCCTTTTTATCTGTGGTGGCAGTGCTTGGCGGAATACTGCTTTCCTGACATCTTCTTGTGATTGCCGGCGTCCAAGCCGGTGGCTGATATTGTTCCCTGCACAATTTCAGTTTTTTACCAGCCACCTTAATGGTGGCTTTTTTTTGATTTCAGCGGCTTGGAGCAAGCCATTGGGCGCTTAGGTTAAATCTGCTAGACTGCGCCCATAAGCCATAGATCAGCATCAACAATGAAAACAGATCCCAATGTCAGTTTGGTATACAGTACCGACAAAGGCCGTATTAGCCAGCCCAAGGAACAAGCCACAGTCCCGACATCCGATGGTATAGTCCGGATCCACAAGGACAGCAAAGGCCGCAAAGGCAAAGGTGTTTCAGTAATCAAGGGGCTGGGACTGGACGCCAAGGCGCTGAAAGAACTGGCACAAAAACTCAAGAAGCAATGCGGTTGCGGCGGCACGGTAAAAGCGTTCGACATCGAGATCCAGACCGACAATCGTGAGCAAATCCAGGGCCTGCTGGAGAAGCTGGGCTACAAGGTGAAGCTGGCCGGCGGCTGACAGGCAACAAGTACCAGGAGCAGTATGATGGACAGTTTGCAAAATCATTTTCTTATCGCCATGCCTTCGCTCGATGATACTTTCTTCGAGCGTTCGCTCATCTATGTGTGCGAGCACGACAGCAAGGGTGCCATGGGACTCATGGTCAATCGTCCCATAGGCATTGAGGTTGATGAGTTACTGCTGCAGATGGAGCTGGCAGAAGAGGTATCTCTCAAGCCTTCAATAGACAACAGCGTACTGGTAGGCGGTCCGGTGAACCCGGAGCGGGGCTTTGTACTGCACAGCAGTCAACCCTATTGGGCCAACAGCACTGCCATCAATGACGAGATTATGCTGACCAGCTCACGGGATATTCTCACCTCTCTTGGCACCTCAAAGGCGCCGGAGCATTTTCTGGTGGCGCTGGGATACGCTGGTTGGAGCCGCCACCAGCTGGAGCAGGAACTGGCGGAAAACAGCTGGCTGACCATTCCCGCCACACCCGAGATACTGTTCAATACTCCCCATGAGCATCGCTGGCTCAAGGCCACCCAATCACTGGGATTCGATATCTGGCAAATGTCCAGCCAGATGGGACACGCTTGATTACAGAGGCAAAATGACTGCAAAAACCGTACTGGGCTTCGATTTCGGCACTAAGAGCATAGGCATAGCCATAGGTCAGCAGTTGACCGGCAGTGCCAGCCCACTGACATCCATCAAGGCAGTGGATGGTATTCCCGATTGGCAGCAGATAGCGGCTTTAATCGAAGAGTGGCAACCGGATCTCGTGGTGGTGGGACTGCCACTCAATATGGATGGCACAGAGCAGGAGATGACCCAGAGAGCCCGTAAGTTTGCCAACCGTATTGCCGGGCGTTTCGGTGTCAAGGTAGCCACCCAGGATGAACGCCTGACCACGGCCGATGCCAAGGCCAGATTATTTGAACTCGGTGGCTTCAAGGCGCTGACCAAGGGCCAGATCGATGCCGTCTCTGCTGTGCTGATCATCGAAAGCTATTTCGAGAACCAGTACTGAAACTTCAGCGGCTTAAAGACTCCCGGGGAGTTCAAGCCGCAGCTGGTCCAATCTTATTTCGGCTTCCTCAGGAATGAGTCCCATCTGGATCGGCCCTAGACCCTGCCCCCAAGCGATCAGGGCCTTTTGCCAGCCAACTGTCTGAGCCCCTGCAGCAAAACCTCCATATCCTCACCATCGGTATAGATATGCGGCGAAAAGCGAAAGCCAAATCTTGGGCGCAAGTCTGTCTTGATCCCCAATCTGTTGAACACTTGCTGCGCCGCCTGCCTATCGGCGAAATCGAGTACCACAGTGCCACTGCGCTCGCCGCTGATATTGGGCGTTACCACCTTGAGTTCATGACTCAGGGCACAATCCAGGATCCCCTGCCCCAGGCGCTGATTGTGTTGATAAATTTGACTATCGCCGAAAGCGCGCAGCTGCTGCAGTGACGCCGCTGCCAGCATGTAAGGCAATACGGAAGGCGTGCCCCCCCAAAACCTTTTTGCTCCCTTGGCATAGCGAAAATCATGGATATCGAACTCAAACGGCGCCTCATGGGAGAACCATCCCAGATCCACAGGCTCCAGCGTCTGGGCCAACCTATCGCTGAGCCATAAAAAGGCCGCCCCCGGGCCAGCACAACACCATTTAACGCAGGAACCCAAGACAGCATCAGCCTGCCACTGCCCCAAATCTATCGGTATGACTCCGAGAGACTGGGCAATGTCCACCACAGTCATTACTCCTAAGCTTCGGGCCAGAGCGCAAATTTCACTCACAGACTGCAACTGACCGGTTTCGGAAATGGCATGGGTGATAAAGGCCAGCGCCACATCCTCTCCCAAGGCCTGTTGCCACTGACTCAAAGACACCAGCCCGGCTTGCGGCTCAAGCAGCTGCAGGCGGTAGCCCTTCTTCTCGGCCTGTTGCAGTACAAACCCCATGGAGGGGAAATCCAGTTCAGTGGCCAAGATCCGCTGACCGGGCTTGGCATTCGGCAGGGCGCCGACCAGCTTGGATAAAGCCGAAGAGAGATTCAGCTGCGGGCAAAAGCCACTGGTGGGAACTCGGGTCAAAGCCGCAAGTTGCTGCAAAAACTGCTCAACCCCCTCGAGCCACACAGGCCAGGCGTCACCGCCTTGATGCTTCCAGGCGCCGAGAAACTCGCTGGCCGCAGCTTCGCAGCCCTTTGGCATGGCGCCCACTGAGTGGGACAAAAAATAGTGCCCTTCGGGCAGATGAAAACGCGATTTCAACGACATTCCAGGCTCCTCAGTCGGCAATCGAGTCGCGTTTGACACCGTAAACACCGCCCCAGATATCTGTCATCTGACCGCGAATTTGCCACAGTTTAGGGAAAAACTGCATCTTCATACCTGAGTTAAGGATTTCAGTGCTGCGCCCCTTCAGCGACATGCTGTCTATGCCTATGCTTCTGTGGATGAGTTTGATGTGATGGTAACGGAAGTGCTGAAACAGCTGGTCGTACTCTATCATGGCCTCGGCCACCATATAGCTTTCATCATGACGGTATTCACTGTTGTATATCTGCTCGACCGTCAGCCCCTTTTGCTCAAGGTAGACTCGCTCAAAGGTGAGCCACAGCGGCTTATAAAGCTGCAACAGGGTTCTGAATCCCGGTGATTCCTGACCGCTGCCGTTGCCCAGTTGCAGTCGAATGGCCTGATAATCCTTGATAGACATAGTGTCGAGAATACTCAGTTGCTCGATAAGAAACCCCATCGCCTTATGTACCCTGGCAAACAGGGTCAACACCTTGAAGGTCTCCCCTGCGGCCATACGCTCATCAATCTCCAGCAGGGTGTAGCAGATGAGCTTCATCCACAACTCCTCCGACTGATGCACTATTTGAAACTGCAGCTCATCGGCGTTACACAGCTGCTCATAGGGCTTCTGACAGCTGAGCAATTTGGGAGTATTGAGGTACTTTTCATAATCCAGTCGACCCTCTCCGGCCATGCTGGCATATATCTGCTCGCGATCCATGATGCCTTATCCTTATTCTTGTGTTGTTAACCATAAATTAACATTCAACTTGCCAAGCTAAGGCATAGCGTGGCAGGCAACAAGGGCAGCGAAGCGATCCGCAAAGAACAGCAGTGTCAAATATTGTTGGCAGGGCTGCCGGACTGCAGCCCTGATTAGGGGGGAGGAAGAATGCTTACAGATAGGGACGAACCAACTCCGCCATCATCTCTATATGGCGCGGTCTGTCGTTGAGCGCCGCTATATAGCGGAATGACTTACCACCGGCCTGTTCGAAAAACTCACGGTTCTGCCCGGCAATCTCCTCCAGAGTTTCCAGGCAGTCGGCGCTGAATGCAGGACAGGCAACGGCTACATCTGTGATCCCCTGCTTTGGCAGAGCCATCATGGTTTCATCCGTGTAAGGGCCCAGCCATTTGGCCTTGCCGAAACGGGACTGGAAGCTACTGATCACATCATCCTCTGCCAGCCCAAGACGCTCGACCAACAATCTTGAGGTCTTGATACAGAAGCAGTAGTAAGGGTCGCCCAGCTTGAGATTCCGCTCCGGCATACCATGGTACGACAGCACCAATTTCTGCGGTTTGCCGTGTTGGGCAAAGTCTACTTCGATGGACTCGGCCAGCGCCTCGATAAACAGCGGATTATCGTGGTAGGTATGGATAAAGTGCAGCGACGGCAGGTAACGCCATTGAGTCAACTCTTTGGCTATGGCATCAAATGCAGAGCCCGTGGTAGGGCCGGCATATTGAGGATAGAGCGGCAGCACAACCAGTTTATCGACCCCTTGATTGTGCAGGCGTTTGAGCACATCGCCCACCGCCGGGTTGCCGTAACGCATCGCCAAGGCAACTTCGGCTTCAACGCCTTCGGCCTTGAGTTTTTCTGCCAAGGCCTGGGTCTGGCGCTCACTGATATCCATCAGTGGCGAGCCCTTATCAGTCCACACCTCACGGTAAAGGGCCGCCGATTTGGCCGGCCTGACCCTGAGAATAATGCCATGGAGAATAAGCTTCCACAGCGCCTTGGGGATCTCCACCACCCTGGGATCGGAGAGAAATTCGGCCAGATAACGCCGCACCGCCGCGGGTGTCGGTGCGTCCGGCGTCCCCAGATTCAACAGCAATATCCCGGTTTTACCACGCCCGGCGTGGCCCTTGTCTTTATCAAGACCGATAAACTTAGCCAAAATCACCTCAGATAGAAAACGAATAAGTCAGATATTAAAGCACAGATTCAATCGCTTTGATCAATTCATCACTATCGGGTTTGACTCTGGAGTTAAAGCTCTGCACCTGTTTACCGTCGCCACTGACTAGGTACTTGTAGAAGTTCCACTTGGGCGCGCCGGCCTGCTGCCCCAGATAGGCAAATACCGGGTTCACATCACTGCCACGAACCGCAGAGGTAGCCACCATGGTAAAGGTCACGCCATAGTTGATGTAGCACACCTTGGCGGTATCCTTCTCTTGGTTTTCTTCCTGGAAGAAGTCATCGGATGGGAAACCTATCACCACCAGCCCGCGCTCGCGGTAGTCCTTATGCAGGGCTTCAAGCGCTTTGAATTGAGGCGTAAAACCACAATTGCTGGCGGTATTGACCAGAAGCACAGGTTTACCTTGGGTGAGTTCACATAGGTCGACAGACTCCTGGGAATGGAGCTTTCTCAACTTGATATTGAGGTAATCGGGGCACTGACCGGCAAAAGCCGCCGTGGGCGCTAAAGCCAATGCTGTAAAAGCCAGCCTCTTCAATGCAGGCCCGGTTAAATTCAATCTTGCCAAGGGCTTGAACACCTTCACCATAACACCTCCATTTGTTTTTATTCTTACCAGCTTCAGCCGTTAAAAGTAGAAGCCAACATTGATATTCAGCCTTGAATGCCAGCTGCTGTCGCCTTCGGCAATACCTATGCCGGGGCCGTTGACAAACCACATGTTTTTACCGGCGATCCAGTCCACGTAGGAGTAAAACTTACCGGCGCTGATGGCGCATCCTGTGACATTCTGCACCGAATCATCCAACCCGGTACCCGAGGCAAATACCTGGCTGTAGTCGTTATAACAGTTGAGCTGAGTGATAGGGCCCCAATCAACATCTATGGTGCGCGAAAGGTTAAATGTGAGCACATCGGCCTCGGCCGCTATCTCAAACGGGTAGGCAAAGGCCGACAGTGCCAAACGCTCGCCTGGCATGTCATAGTCATAATGCAGATACTGCACCTGAGTCTGCCAGGCGTGCCAATCCATTTGCCAATGGGCTGCTACCGCCAAGCCATCTGTGTCTTCACCGGCAACGGCGCCGGCCATTGGCTTGTAGTCCAAACGGCTATATTGCACAGAAGCGCCCAGTTTATGGGCAAACTCGCCATACTTCAGGCTGCGCTCGACTCTGGCGTTAAACTGCCCTGCCTCTTCATAGGGGGCGTTTTCTGTGGTGGCGACATCGAAGGAATAGCGCTTGAAGCGGCTACCGTCGCCATATTCATCATTGGCAAACCAGGCGAGATCGTAGCGCCAGCCGTCCTTGTTGTACTGCCAGTGAACACCGGCATCATAGTCGTCTTCAAAGCCGAGATAATAAGTCGCGCCGAACCAGAAGGAATGAGCCGCATAGGGCAGCAAACCGAAAGGCACCTGGGTGACCCCGAGGCGAATGTCCGAGTTTTCTGAAAAGCGATAGCCAAAGAAGGCATGCTGGATCACATCCTGATCCTGATACCAGCGGTACTGAGCCGACGCGAACAGTTCTCCGTTATCGTATTTGACATCGGCGCGAAACAGCTCGAACTCCAACTTGGCATCGTCATCATAGTCTTTCCAGCCATAGTTGACTCGTACCGCCCCGCCGATATCCAGCTCGTCGGAAACCGGCACGGCCGCGGCCGGCAGAGTGAAACAACCGGCCAGAGCCAGACCCAAAGCTGAAAATAAAGTGGTTTGCTGCAATTGCATTCCCCTTCCATCCTTTTCACAAAACAGGCGCAACACAATAACAAAAAGATAGCTCTTTTTCGAACAATCCACTCAATACAAACAAAAAAGGCGTCATTCCGACGCCTTTTGCAGTGCTTTCCCACTAATCCATATCCAGGGTAACTCCCTCCATGAAACCTGAATTGCCGGTGTCATTGCTGTGGAGTTTAATCATGAGTCGCAGGTCGTTAGGTGAGTCGGCATGATGCAGTGCATCGGCGTAGCTGATCTCTCCTTCACAGTAGAGCTTGAACAGCGCCTGGTCGAAGGTTTGCATCCCCTGCTCGTTGGACTTGGCCATGGTGTCCTTGAGCACGTGCAGCTCGTTCTTTTGAATAAGACTGGCCACCCTGGGGGTGTTGATCAGCACTTCGATGGCGGCGCGCCGGCCGCTGCCGTCCACCTTGGGCACCAACTGCTGGGCCACAATACCGCGCAAGTTAAGCGACAGGTCAAATAGCAGTTGTTGGTGCTTACTCTCTGGCACCAGGTGCATGATGCGATCCAGCGCCTGGTTGGCGTTGTTGGCGTGCAGGGTTGCCATACACAAGTGGCCGGTTTCGGCGAACGACAGGGCAAACTCCATGGTTTCCTGGGTACGGATCTCACCGATAAGGATAACGTCCGGCGCCTGGCGCAATGAGCTCTTGAGTGCCGCATCAAACGACTCGGTATCTATACCCACTTCCCGCTGGGTGATAATGCTCTTGCCGTGTTGGTGAACAAATTCCACCGGATCTTCGATGGTGAGTATGTGTCCCCTGGCATTAGCATTACGGTAACCGATAAGTGCCGCCAGCGAGGTGGACTTACCCGTACCGGTTCCCCCTACCATGATCACCAATCCGCGCTTGCTCATTACCAAGTCTTTGAGAATGGGCGGCAGGTACAGCTGCTCCACAGTAGGGATCTTGGTTTCGATGCGCCGCATCACGCAGCCCGCCGACTCCCGTTGCCAGAAGGCACTGACCCGGAAACGCCCCAGCTCTTTGGCGCCCACGGCAAAGTTACATTCGCGGGTCTCGTGAAACTCCTTTTTCTGCTCCGGTGTCATCAAAGACTCAACAAACTCCAGCGACTGCGCCGGGGTAAAGGCGTTTTCCGCCAGCGGTCTGAGTTCACCGTCCACCTTGGCACTGGGAGGAAAGGCCGCGGTAATAAAGAGATCCGAGGCCTTGCGATCCACCATAGCCTTGAGAAAAGGTCTGACTTCCATGGGAACTCCTTAGAAATTCGCTTGTTTGTTGGAGCTCTTGGCCATGGCATCTTCCCGACTGATCAAGCCGCGATTCACCAGGTTCTGCAGGCTCTGCTCCAAAGTTTGCATGCCATGGGCCATACCGGTTTGGATAGCAGAATACATCTGTGCCACCTTGTCCTCACGGATAAGGTTTCGGATAGCCGGGGTTCCCATCATGATCTCATGGGCCGCCACCCGGCCGCCGCCAACTTTCTTGATCAGGGTCTGGGAGATAACCGCCTGCAACGACTCAGACAACATGGTACGCACCATGTCCTTCTCGCCTGCGGGGAATACGTCAACCACACGGTCAATGGTCTTGGCCGCCGAGGTGGTGTGCAAGGTACCGAACACCAAGTGGCCGGTTTCTGCCGCGGTCATCGCCAGGCGTATGGTTTCCAAATCCCGCATCTCACCGACCAGGATGACATCCGGGTCTTCACGCAGGGCGCTTCTGAGGGCGGCGTTAAAGCTGTGGGTATGGCGATGCACTTCCCGCTGGTTGATAAGGCATTGCTTGTTTTGGTGCACGAATTCGATAGGGTCTTCAATGGTGAGAATATGATCGTGACGGTTCTCATTGACGTAATCTATCATCGCCGCCAGGGTGGTACTCTTACCCGAACCTGTGGGGCCGGTTACCAGCACCAGGCCGCGAGGATATGAAGCAATTTTCTTGAAGATTTCCGGCGCGCCCAGTTGTTCCAAAGTCAAAATGTCGCTGGGAATAGTACGAAAAACCGCGGCGGCGCCGCGGGACTGATTGAAGGCATTGACACGAAAACGCGCCAGATTGGGGACTTCAAAGGAAAAGTCGATTTCCAGAAACTCTTCATAATCCTTACGCTGCTTGTCATTCATTATGTCGTAGACAAGTCTGTGAACCCCTTGGTGATCAAGCGCAGGGACATTAATCTTTCTGACCTCGCCGTCGACGCGTATCATGGGAGGCACACCGGCCGACAGGTGCAGATCCGAAGCGTTATGCTTTACACTAAAGGCCAATAATTCAGTGATTTCCATAGTTTGGGATATCCGTTCAACCAAAAAGTTTACATCATGACAACAATAGCAGACAGACTGGCGCTAGCCCAGCGCAGGATAGCTCAAGCGGCGCAAATTTCGTCCCGAAATGCAAGCGAGATCAAGCTGCTGGCTGTCAGCAAGACCAAGCCGATCGCCGACATTGAACAAGCTTATGCCGCCGGGCAACGTTGCTTTGGCGAAAACTATGTCCAGGAGGGGCAACAGAAAGCCATGGAACTGGCGCAGCGCTGTCCCGATATAGAATGGCACTTTATCGGCCCGCTGCAATCCAATAAATCAAAAATTGTCGCCGAGCACTTCCATTGGATGCACACCCTGGAGCGGGAAAAAATTGCCCGCCGCCTGTCGGAGCAGCGCCCAGAAGGCATGCCACCACTGGAAATCTGCATCCAAATCAATGTTTCGGGTGAAAGTTCCAAAGCAGGAATAGCAACACAGAGCGAGATGTTTCAGTTGGCAAGCCTGGTGGACTCATTGCCCAACCTCAGACTCAGGGGACTGATGACAATTCCCAGTGCCGGTGAAGGTCCAAGGCTTGAGGCGGAGCTGTCGCACATGCAGCAACTGTTTGCCAAACTGAAGCTCAAGTTTCCACAGGTGGATACCCTGTCCATGGGTATGAGTCAGGATCTTGAGCTCGCCATCGCCAAGGGCTCTACCATGGTCAGAGTCGGCAGCGCTATTTTCGGCGAGCGTAACTACGGCTGATAAACCAGCCAATAAGATCTGAGATTGGCCGCTGAGACCTTGTTTTTGATAGTATTGGCCCAAATACTAATATCTCCCGCACGGTCAAACCCGATGCGGGATACACTCCAATCACAAGTGACAGGGGACAGCATGGCTCAAAAGAAAATCTGTTTTATCGGCGCCGGCAATATGAGCCGCAGTATCATCAGCGGGCTGGTGGGCAGCGGTTATCCGGCTGAATTGATCCAGGCCAGCAACCCAAGCACAGGTAAACTCGATGCCCTCAAGCGCGATTTCGGCATCCTCACTACCACAGACAACCAAGCCGCCTGTGACTGGGCCGATATCATAGTGCTGTCGGTCAAACCGCAACTGATGCAGCAGGTGTGCGAGCAACTGGCAACACTGCCGCTGGCCAACAAGCTGTTTATTACCATAGCGGCAGGGATCCCGGCCACCAGATACAATGACTACTTCGGCCAGCAGATTAAGCTTATCCGCACCATGCCCAACACCCCAACCCAACTTGGCTATGGCATGACAGGCCTTTATGCCGCAAGTGGGGTTGAGCAGGCGGATAAAGATCTTTGCCAGCAGATTATGGCCAGTGGCGGCGAGACTCTGTGGGTAGACAAAGAAGCGGATCTCAATTTGGTAATCGCCTTAGCGGGCAGTTCTCCGGCCTATTTTTTCCTGTTTATGGAAGGCATGATGGATGCAGCCAAAGAGCTGGGGCTGGATGAATCCAAGGCCAGGTTACTGGTGCAGCAGGCGGCGCTGGGTGCCTCACAGATGGTGATTCAAAACCCTGAGCTGAGCGCCGGCCAACTGCGGCAGAATGTCACCTCCAAGGGCGGTACCACCCATGAAGCGGTGGAAACCTTCCAACGGGGTGATCTCAAGGGACTGATCAAGCAAGCAATGAATAACTGTATTGCCAGGGCTGAAGCCATGGCCAAAGAATTCTAAACGACCCAAGGGCGAAACTTTTCATGAATGAAGCATTGATTTACCTGATTACAGTCGTATTCGACCTCTATTTTATGGTAGTCATACTGAGGATCTGGCTGCAGCTGGTGCGGGCAGATTTTTATAACCCCTTCAGCCAGTTTATCGTCAAGGCCACCCACCCTATTGTGGCGCCCATGCGGCGGATACTGCCCTCCATAGGCAGTCTGGATACGGCCTCTGTGGTGCTGGCGCTGCTGGTAGTGGTAGTCAAAATACTCTTGCTGACCCTGATGGCGGGCCAGGCGTTCAACTTGGTTGCAACCTTGATGTTTGCCCTGGTGTCCTTGTTCAAAAAGGCCGGGGTATTGCTGTTCTGGATCCTGATCATTCGCGCTATCCTCAGTTGGGTCAGCCAGGGGCGCAACCCGATTGAATATGTGATGATGCAGTTGACCGAGCCGCTGCTGGCGCCCATTCGCCGCTTCCTGCCGCCCATGGGCGGGCTGGACTTGTCGCTGCTGGTGCTGATGGTGTTGATGAATTTCGTCAACATACTGCTGGCCAAGACGATTCCTTTCTGGGCCATCGCTTGATGAAAGCCGTTAGTTGGGAGCAGCAGGATCTACTGCTCAATCTCTATATCCAGCCCAAGGCCAGCCGGGATCAACTGGTTGGCCTGCATGGTGAAGAGTTCAAGGTGGCCATTACCGCGCCACCTGTGGACGGCAAGGCCAACGCCCACCTGACCAAGTATCTGTCCAAGGCCTTCAAGGTGCCCAAGGGACAGATAGCCATAGTCAAGGGAGAACTGGGCCGCCACAAGCAGGTGCGTATTGAAGCGCCCAAGATACTGCCCGCTGAAATCGAGGCCTTGCTCTGATGCCATGGCAGCAGACAAGGGACTATAATCAATTCAACACACTTAACCTCAGGTAAAGCATTATGTTGCGCAAATTTTTGACCCTGCTTTTGTGTCTCGGCTCTCTGGCCGGTGTCGCCCAAGCCGAACAGAAGCAGACCGTCGGCCAGTTCGATATTCACTATATGGCGCTGGGCAGCACCTTTTTGACGCCATCCATCGCCAAGAGCTACGGCATAGAACGCAGCCGTTACACGGGTATCATCAATATCGCCGTATTGGATACCAGTGAAGAGGGCAATCCGGCAGTACCGGTCGAGATATCCGGCCTGGCCAACAATCTTATCGATGCCAGGATGCAGTTGAAATTCCGCGAAATTCGCGAGGGTGATGCCATCTACTATATTGCCGAGGTGCCCTATCGCGACGATCAGGAGATTAACTTTCAAATCCTGATAAAACACGGCAACGAGCTCAACACCACTCTGGCGTTCAAACAGAAATTCTACGTCGATTGAGCAGCACATTCCGTCAATAGAGCGCCGCCGAATGAGCGGCGTTTTTTATGGCCGCCCCGAGTGGGTATTGACCGCCGACTTAGAGAAACGACAACAGCCATTAGGGCTCAAACCTTCCACGGCTCTACTTGTTTTCGCACCTTTTCATTGTCGCTGAGTGAGTAAACTCTTTTGCAAAATGGTACTATTGCCGGCATTGCGAAATAAGGAAAATCCAAGATGAAACAGATAGTGCTTGCCAGTGGCAACAAGGGAAAACTCAAAGAATTCGCCGAGATGTTCAACGCCTTCAATATTGAGGTGTTGCCACAAAACCAATTCGATATGCCTGAAGTGGCGGAAACCGGCACCACTTTTGTTGAAAATGCCATTATCAAGGCGCGCCATGCCGCCGAAATCACCGGCCTGCCCGCTATCGCCGATGACTCAGGCCTCGAAGTTGATGCTCTGGACGGCGCTCCCGGCATCTACTCCGCCCGTTACAGTGGCGCCAACGCCACGGCCGAAGGCAACTACAACAAGCTGCTTGGCGCCATAGAGGCAACGCCTGCCCCCCGTACCGCCCGTTTCCAGTGTGTACTTGTGTATATGCGTCATGCCAAGGATCCGACTCCCATCATCTGCCAGGCCGCCTGGGAAGGGGAAATAGGTTTTGAACCCAAGGGCGACAATGGCCATGGTTATGATCCCGTATTCATTCCCTGTGGTTACCAGCAAACTGCCGCCGAGCTCAGCAGTGATGAAAAGAACCATCTCAGCCACAGAGGCAAGGCGCTGAAATTGCTGCTTGAAGCCTTCAAACAACAGGGGATCCTCGGCTGATGCTGACGCTGCCACCGCTGAGTCTCTATATTCATATTCCCTGGTGTGTGCAGAAATGCCCTTACTGTGATTTCAACTCTCACGGAAAACAGGGTGAGCTGCCACAGCAGGAATATGTCGATGCCCTGCTTGGCGATCTCGACGCCGACCTGCACTATGTTCAAGGCCGGCAACTGCACAGCATCTTTATCGGTGGCGGCACCCCCTCCCTGTTCGATGCTGCCCAGATAGGCAGGCTGCTGCAAGGCGTGAACCGGCGCATTGCCTTTGCCGATGACATAGAGATCACCATGGAGGCCAACCCAGGCACTCTGGAACATGATGACTTCAGCGCTTACCGCGCCGCAGGTGTCACTCGCCTCTCCATCGGTGTGCAGAGCTTTGCCAAAGACAAGCTCAACCTGCTGGGGCGAATTCACGGCAAGGACGAAGCAGTCAACGCCGCCAAAGGCGTTGCCGCAGCCGGATACCAGAGCTTTAACCTGGATCTGATGCACGGTCTGCCGAACCAGAGCTTTGAAGAAGCCATGGCCGATATCGACACGGCGGCGGCGCTCAATCCTCCGCACCTGTCCTGGTATCAGCTCACCATAGAGCCAAACACCCTGTTTCATTCGCGCCCGCCGCAGCTGCCGGACGATGAAGCGCTTTGGCACATCTATGAACAGGGCCAGCAAAGACTTGCGGCCCTTGGCTACCAGCAGTATGAAATATCCGCCTACGCCAAACCCGGTTTTCAGTGCCGCCATAACCTCAACTATTGGGAATTCGGTGATTATCTGGGAATTGGTTGCGGCGCCCACGGCAAGCTGACGCTACCGGAGCAGGACCGCATAGTACGCACGGTAAAGATAAAACATCCAAAGGGTTATTTGGCCACAGAGGATTATCTATTTGAGGTAAGTGACGTGCTGCCGGAAGACAGGGCGCTGGAGTACCTGATGAACAGGCTGCGACTGATGAGCCCCATCCCCTGGAGCGAATTTGAAGCGCGCACCGGCGTTGCGGCCAACACCCTGGATAAAGGCATGCAGCAGGCCGCCGAGCGCGGGCTGGTGGAGATCACTCCCGGTTACTGGAAGCTCACCAACAAGGGGCATATGTTCGTCAACGATCTGCTGTCGCAGTTCTGTTAACTCCATCTCTTATTAGCCTCCTCTTGCTGCTGCCAAAGCGAAAGCAGCAAGAGGAAATATTTTCTAACATTTACGCCAAAGGAAGGTGTATATAAGCCCTCGTGGCACTCTGGCTTCCACAGCAATTGGCATTCAAGGCATCTGACTGAAGGCATGCCGGGGCCTGCCAAAGTCGGATAACGCCGAAAGCCTGTTGCTGTGGAAGCCCCAAAGGGCGTGTCTTACAGACCTGTCTGCTGTGTTGTGACTCTTGCAAAGGGCTTGCCATTCGCTGCGAATCACGCCTTGCATCCAAGCCTGTAAGCCAACGCAGAGCACACATGGGGCTTGTACACACCTTCCTTACGTTACCGTATTCCATTAGGATAAACTTCTTTAGACGCAAATGAGCCATAGCAGTCGCGGTTTCTGTGCGTCTTTCCTAACTCGGGCCATCGTCATCCGGCCTGCCATTGCCAAGAAAAAAGGAAGTTGTCCATGCCTATAACCATAAGAAAAAGTCTGTTGACGCTGGCCCTTGGCGCCGTTTTAAGCAGCAGTTATCCCCTTCTCGCCCAAGCCTCCGTCTCCGGGCAGAGTAACCAAGCATCAAACCTGGCTCCTGAGGTCATCAAGGCCGAATCCGCCAAAGCCAACGCCCTGTTTGAAGCCATCTTCAACGAAGATGTCGCCGCTAGCCCGGTGCGGCAGACCTTTCTTGGTATCAAAACAGATTACGGCAAATGGGACTCACTGGGCGATGCGGCCGATGATGCCGCGCTTGCTCGCGCCAAACAGCAGCTTGGGCGCCTGTCGCTACTGGATCCGACAAAGTTGGACTCACAGAGCAAGTTGAGCATGGAGCTGTTGACCGCCAAGCTGCAACGCCAGATCCGCGATGATAAGTTCCGCCACTACAACTACCCGGTCAACCAGATGTACGGCATTCACTCGCTGGTGCCTTCATTATTGATAAACCAACACTCGATAGCCGACGAAGCCGATGCCCGCGCCTATATCAGCCGTATAGCCGGGGTTCCTGAACTGTTCGAGCAGTTGATTACCGCCCTCGAGGTTCGCGCCGAGGAAGGCATAATCGCCCCCAAGTTCGTATTCCCCTACGTGCTTTCAGACAGTCGCAATATTATTCATGGCGCGCCGTTTGATGGTGAGCCGGACAGCGCCATCTGGGCCGACTTCAAGAGCAAGTTGGCAAAACTCAAGCTGGATGAAGACACCCAAAATAAACTGCTGGATCAAGCCGCCATCGCCCTCAAAGAACAATTGAGGCCAGCTTACCAAAAGCTGATTGCCTATCTCGAAACCCTGGAAAAACGGGCCGACAGCAGAGATGGTGTCTGGAAATTCCCGAGCGGCAGCGCCTTCTATAACAATGCCCTGGCCAATACCACCACCACAGAGATGAGCGCCGATACCATTCATCAATTAGGACTGGACGAGGTCGCCAGGATCCACGGCGAAATGCGCGCCATCATGGACAAAGTTGGCTTCAAGGGCGATCTCAAAGCCTTCTTCGAGTTTATGCGCCAGAATGAGGGCTTCTACTTCCCGGACAATGACGCCGGCCGCAGGGCCTACTTGAGAGAGGCCACCGCCCTTATCGATAACATGAACTCGCACCTGGATGAAGTGTTCAAGGTAAAGCCCAAAGCGCCTTTGATAGTCAAACAGGTGGAAGCCTTCAGGGAGAAGTCTGCCGGCAAGGCTTTCTACAACCAGCCCTCGGCCGATGGCAGTCGCCCGGGAACTTACTATGCCAACCTCTATGACATAATGGCTATGCCCAAATACCAGATGGAGGCACTGGCCTACCATGAAGGGATCCCCGGGCATCACATGCAGATAGCCATAGCCCAGGAACTGGAAGGACTTCCCAGCTTCCGTCGCTTCGGCTCTTACACGGCTTATATCGAGGGCTGGGGCCTTTATAGTGAGTACTTCCCCAAGGAGATGGGGCTTTACAGCGATCCTTACTCAGACTTTGGCAGATTGGCGATGGAGCTATGGCGCTCCTGCCGTTTGGTGGTGGATACCGGGATCCATGCCAAGAAATGGACTCGAGAGCAAGCCATAGCCTATTACATGGATAACACTCCCAATGCCGAATCTGACGCAGTAAAAATGGTTGAGCGGCACATAGTTATGCCCTCGCAGGCAACCGCTTACAAGGTGGGGATGAACAAGATACTTGCGCTTAGAGCCTACGCCAAGGAGGCGCTGGGTGAGCGTTTCGACATTCGCGCCTTCCACACCCTGGTATTACAAAACGGCCCCTTGCCGCTGGATGTACTTGAGCAGGAAGTAAAAGACTGGGTGGCCGCGCAAAGCCAGGCTTGAAATTGAATCAACTGCCGCTCCCGTGAGCGGCTTTTTTATGCGCTTGATTCCCTCCTGAAAACAGGCATAAAAATACCCCGGCCACCTGGGCCGGGGTAAACCAAAATCAGGATGATGGTTTTAAGGCCGACATTGTTTTAGTTCGAAAACCTGGGTCGGCATTGATAAGGGCTTAACACTCTGTGTTGAACCAAGCAGTCTACAGCAGGAGGGGTCAGTCCCACGGCACACCCGTATGTTGGTTCCACCCGAATCAACTGCAACCATTGTATTGATTTCAGAACAGACTGCAACAAGATTATTAAAAACCTTTAGGATTCACTAAACAATAAAGCGATAAAAAAACCAACAAAATCTCAATATCTATATGATATAAAAACAAAAAACACCCAAGCGGAACTTGAGTGTTTTTCATTGTTCTATTATAAGAACGATATTTCTTTATTTTTCCTGGCGCAGGGCAAACAGATCTGCGTATTTTTTGTCCCAATAGGGTGGTGTACCTATGTGATCCTTAATGAACTCGATAAAGGCACTCACCTTGGGAGCCAAGTGTTTACGTCTTGGATAAACCGCCTGCAGCGGCAGATGGTGGGTCAGTTGCCAATCGGGAAGTAGAGGAACCAGAGTGCCTTTTTCTATTTCATCTTCCAGCAGATAACTGGCGAGATAAACCACCCCAAGCCCGCTGACAGCGGCAGACTTGAGCGCCGGCGCATTGTCGACTCTGAAATTACCCGAAACCCCTATCTCACAGTAGTCATCGCCCTTCTTGAATTGCCAGACGCTGTGCTCATGCCATTCACCGTGGTAAACCAAACAGTTGTGCTCCACCAGCTGCTCCGGCCGGGCCGGCATACCGTGGGCCGCAACATACCCGGGGGAAGCCACCAGCAGGAACTGACACTTCATCAGCGGGCGGGCCACCATACCCAGAGGCAGTTGCTCTGACATGGTCAGCAGCAGATCCAGGCCTTCACTGACCACATCAACCTTATGGTCCAACAGGCTCACCTGCAGCTCGAGATCCGGGTGACGAGTCATAAACTCGGGCAGTGCCGGAATAATATGCATGGTGCCGAACGACTGGGAGATCCCTACCTTGAGCACGCCTCGGGTGGCATCATTGAGGTTGTGCACACTGGCCACCGCCTGATCCGCATTCCGGAGCAGTTCTTCCCCCTGCACATACAGCAGATTACCGGCTTCGGTGAGGCTTAAGCTACGGGTTGTTCGCTGGATCAACTGGATCCCGAGTTTATGTTCAAGATCGGCAACCTGGGTACTGACCTTGGATTTGGATATTCCAAGCCTGCGCGCCGCGGCACTGAAGCTGCCGGCACGGGCGACATGAGTGAAAATAGCGATAGGTTCTAACAGTTCTAACATGAAAGTCGCCTTAAGCCGTTTACAACACTGGTAAAAGCTTTCCTGGAAAAGCGACGGGCCTCACCGTCAAGACCCCAAATTGGGGTGTGGGCTGCCGGGTTTTGGAAAGCGCACTGGGTAGAGTCACTGAGTCCTGACTTGGGTGTCAGTTTTATTATTTTTGCGAAGTATACCAATTCTTTCTTATTGACTCTAACCCAAGGATAGCCTTGAGCCAAAAAAACCGCCGCAGTGATGGCATAATCAACAGATAATCAATAAAAAACCCCTGTATCAAGGGAGGGGAAGATACAGGGGGAATCACCAGCTTAAATCTTATTGCTGCAGTTCAACCTTGCCGGACAGTACCTGGAATTCGCCCAGCTCAGGGATCTGCTTGCGTAACTTGTCTTCCAGCACCACCAAACGTTGGAAGTTGTCGCAAAGCGCGTCGGCTCTCTGCTCCATCTCCTGGGCGCGGGACTCCATTTGCACTTCAATATCCTTGCCCATCTTTTCCATCTTCTGGCTGAAGGCATTGATCTTCTCATCAAAGGTTTCGCCCTCACCTGACATCATGGCACTGCCCATGGCCATCATCAAACTGCCTAGCGACTGCTGTACCAGTTGCTCTATTTCTTTGGAAAACTCATCACCAAAGGCGTTTTCCAGCGACTCTTCAGTGGCCCCGAGGAAGTACTGGTCACCATTGCGATGAGCCACTTCATAGACTCGCTGTTGCAGACTGCCCATGGTTTCATCCAACTTGGCACCGGCGGCATCACCCAAGAGTGGTGTCAGGGCCATGCTCACGGCCTCGCTCGCCATGGTGACGGCATCTTCCACCAAAGAGATAACTTCGGGTAACTGCTGAGCCATGGCATCCGAGTACTCGTTGACAAGCTTGCTCTGCTCGGCATTCAAGGCCACTTCTTCACCTTCCACATAAAGGCGGCCCGGCTCAATTCGATAGTGTTCTTTCCCTTGATTACTGACACTCAGCTTCTTGGGTTCCAGTGATATGTCGTAGTTGAGTGACATCTCGCATTGCTCATCTCTTGGCTCAAAGTTGATCGCCATAGCAGGCGCCGCCGCAAACAGTGCACACACCAAAGATATTCCACCAATTGCTTGTTTCATTCTGTCTTCCCTCTCGTTTTAATCTGCCGAGTAAACTTGGTTACCGCTTATGGCTCAGAATAAGGCAGACTTTGTGCCAAAGTTATAATCAACTGATACTAAAAGAATAAATATCAAGTATGGCAGCAGAATATGAAAATCCACCATCTAGGAGTGGCAAATTTTACCAACTTGTAGCCGTTATGATGAATAAGACACAAGAAACCAAAGAAAGGTTTAACAGGGAAAGCTCTGGATGGCCAAGACAGTTCCTTTTCTTCACTGCATTCGGGATTAAAAGCCATAATAGCCGCTGTGCCAGCAGCCTAAAGTCGTGGAGCAAGTGCATCCATGCACAAGAGCCAGGTCGCCCCTTCGAACCAATTGGCTACAATGCCAGCGACGGCTCCAAAGGGGGAGTTGGTGCAATTCTGTGAGAATAGCGTTGCTTGAAACTGCTTATATGCCCACAGAAATACGCCCATATTCCAGGCACAGGCGGAACTGTGACCGTCGAAAACAAGGATGTTTTCGTCGAGGCTACAAGGACGTATTAACGCCGAGTCACAGGATCGCCTGTGCGAAAGGCCGTTCTTGGACATCCTGTCCTTCACGGCATTCAGGCTTCCTGCCTATCCGCACCGCAGGTGATGGGCTGCAACTTAGCTTGCAGCTAAAACCAGGTTTATTGGTGAGTTTTGGCTTAAAGCCATGATAGCCGCTGTGCCTGCGGCCTAAAGTCGTGGTGCAAGTGCATCCATGCACAAGGGCCAGTTCGCCATCCCTGGCTCTCGCTCGTAAGCATGTCGCTATGCGACACTCGCCAAACCACACCGGGCAAGGAGCTTTGCTTGTCCAAAGCCCCTAGCATCCCCAAGGACACCCCCGACGTAGCCGAAATCCCCGCTGGCTTATGAAACAAATTGGCTACACTCAGGACTCGCCAAACGCATCCATGCATAAGGGCCAGCTCGCCTTCCTTGGCTCGTGCTCATGAACTTGTCGCTTCGCAACATTCGCCTTGCTCGACCTTCGAGCCTCGACATCCCTGTCTCGGCTACGCCAATTTGCAACAACGCCAGCGGCGGCTCCGAAGGGG